>CAZEUB010000024.1:0-22054 GCA_964515605.1 uncultured Sulfurovum sp.
ATATTTATTAATTGTCTATTATAATTTATTAGATATTTACTATTTGCAAAAAGAATATCAAAAATATCTCCTAAAAAGAATATTTGAGTAATTTGATTTTTTTCCAAAAAAGAAACATTTAGTATATCAAATATAGTATCACCATGATGAGGATAATGAACATCAGCTATAAAAATAGCCATATTTTCTATTTTTATCACTGAGTATTTTTCATAAATCTTACAATATTATGGAATATAAGATATTGTAGGAATTGCCATATTTTCATTAAAACCACACATTAAATTTGCGGCAACAAGTGCTTGAGAAGATGCTCCTCTTAAAAGATTATCAATTGCAGAGTTTACAAAAAGCCCATTTTCATTTTTACTAGCAAATATATCACAAAAATGAGTACCTGCTGTACTTTTAATATCAACTGGGTTTTCTCTAATTCTAATAAATGGGTCATTCTTATAATGCTCTTTTAAAATCTCCAAAGGGTCTATATTTTTATCTTTTAAAGTGGCATATACACTCACAAGCTCACCTCTTGTTGCAGGAATTAGATGAGGAACAAAATTTACAGATATATTTTTTCCACTAATCATTTTTATCTTTTGGGCAATCTCTGGTGCATGTCTATGTTTAAGAGGATTATATGCAAATATATTATCATTAATATTTACAAAATGTGATACTTCTGATAATTTTTTCCCTGCTCCACTAACACCAGATTTTGCATCAACAAACATTGGTGCATTTTCATCAATATAATCAATAAATGGCAAAATTCCAAGAAGTGTTGCAGTTGGATAACATCCTGGACCAGATGCAAGTGAAGTTTTTCTTAAATTATCTCTATAATATTCAATCAAAGCATAAACACTATTATCCAAATTTTCCACATCCTCATGTTTACAATAATGCTCCTCATAAGTATCTTTATCTAATCTATAATCTGCCGATAAATCCACAACTTTTACACCATTAGCTAATAGTTGTTTTGCAAACCCCATTGATGCTTTGTGAGGAAGTGCCAAAAATACTAAATCACAATTTTCCGAAATCAAATTAGCATCTGCTTTTTCTATTGGAAAACTGATAACATCTTGTAATGATGGATGGAGATTTTCAACTCTTGTATCTCCTGTGGTAGTAGCAAGAACCGAAATCTCAAAGTGAGGATGAGATATTAACATCTTGATAAGCTCTAATCCTGTATATCCACTTGCTCCAACAACTCCAACTTTCATGATAGGTCTATCTCTTTGTAATAAACCTCTTCAATATCATATTGGACTTTTCCTGATGGTAAATTCATTCTTACGCTATCACCCTCCTCTTTGCCCAAAATTTGTTTTGCTAATGGAGATTTAATTGAGATTAAACCTTTATTTGGATTACTCTCTTGAGTTCCTACTATAGTGTAAGTAATCTCCTCATCTGTTTTGGTATCAATTATTAATATAGTTGAGCCAAAACTAACTCTTTCATGAGCTAATTTTGAAGGGTCAATAACAATTGCTCTTCCAACAACATCTTGAAGCTCAATAATACGAGCCTCCATTAATCCTTGTCTATCTTTTGCCGCATGATACTCAGCATTCTCTTTTAAATCTCCTAATTCTAAAGCAGCTTCAATCTCTTTTGCAATCTTCGCTCTCTCTTTTGTTTTAAGATACTCTAACTCCATACTCAATTTTTCATATGTTATATCAGTCATTGGCTCTTTTTCCACCACAATGACTCCTTTTAATTTAAATTGTTAATATTATACCAAAAGATAAATATTAATTTGTTTTATCCTCATATTCATCTATCATATCTAATCTTCTACCTTTATTATCAAACTTTTTTCGATAATATCCACGCACAATACCAAATGTAATAAGAGAAAAAAATATTGCCGATATAATATAAAATATATCACCTAGACTCATCTTAATCCTTCATCTTTATAGTGATTTTTTTAAATCCCTCATAGTTTTGCTTTAGTGCTTCATAAGTTACAATACCCACAGAGACACCAAGATTCAGGCTTCTTCCTGCCCCACCCATTGGAATAGTTATACATCTGCTAGGGTTCTCTTTTAAAACTTTTTCATCTATCCCTTTTGTCTCAGAACCAAATATCAAAAAATCATCTTTTTTGTAGGTTGCTTCAAAATAGATATTATCAGTTTTTGTTGTAGCTAAATGTGAATTTCTATCTATTGGATGAGTATCTAAAAACTCTTCAAAACTTTCCCAAACTGTTAAATCCAATTTATTCCAATAATCTAACCCTGCTCGTTTTACTGCTTTATCATTAATATCAAATCCAAGAGGTTTGATTAGATGCAATGATGCACCAAGATTTACACATAATCGCCCAATTGTTCCAGTATTTGGAGGAATTTGAGGTTCTACTAACACTATATTAAACATTAAAATACCACCGTTTTGTTTTTATGAATAAATACTCTATCATTTAACACTAAAGCAAGTGCTTTTGAAAGAACAATTTTTTCTACATCTTTACCAGCTTTTTGCATATCTCGCCACTCATAATAATGATTTACAGGGATTACATCTTGATATATAATTGGTCCCTCATCCAAATCAGAAGTAACAAAATGTGCAGTTGCTCCAATAATTTTAACACCTCTACTATGGGCTTGTTTATAAGGATTTGCACCAATAAATGCAGGTAGAAAGGAGTGATGAATATTAATAATCTTCCATCTATAATTCTCCACAAAATTACTACTTAAAATTCTCATATATTTAGCCAAAACAATATAATCAAAATCCATATCATCTAAAAGTGAAAGAACTTTTTGCTCATGCTCTTCTCGTGATATATTTTCTGCACTTATATAATTAAACGGAATATTAAAACGATGAGTTAATGATTGTAAATCTTTATGATTAGAAATAACTGCTTTTATATCAGCATCAAGCTCCCCACTCTCCCATCTAATTAAAATATCACCCAAACAATGAGCCTCTTTTGTTGCCATAATTACAATTTCTTTTCTCTTTGGCTCAATAACTTTAATAATCGCATCTTTTGGTGTAATAGTTTTTAAATCAATAAGTAGTTTATCTTTATCAAACTTTCCAGTAATAACTGTTCGCATAAAGAATTTTGAGTTTGCTTTATCCACAAATTCACGGTTATGATCAATATTCAAATCTAAATCAAAAAAAACTTTACTTATATTATAAACAAGACCTTTTTCGTCATTACAATCTATTAATACTCTTGCTCTATTTTCCATATTTTACTCTATAAATTAGCTCCAAAACTACATCCCTCTATTTTTTCCACTCTGCCTATGTGTCTTCCACCTTCAAATTCAGTCTCACAAAAAGCATCAATCATACTTTCAATAACTCCACGCCCCACAACTCTTTGACCAAAACATAAAATATTAGCATCATTGTGAGCTCTTGTTGCACTTGCAGTAAAAGCATCATGACATAACCCTGCTCTTATACCCTCTATTTTGTTTGCAGCAATTGAAATCCCTATTCCAGTTCCACATATTAATATACCAAAACTACCTTTGTCTGATACAACCAAATTAGCACATTTTTTGGCAAAATCTGGATAATCTACTCTATCATCACTATCTGGACCTAAATCAATAACTTCATGACCTTTTGAAGATATATAATCAATTACAAAACCTTTTACTTCAAATCCAGCATGATCTGTTGCTATATAAAATTTCATTCTTTTTCCTACACTTTTTTACTATTTTTTACTTATTATACCAAGTTTTTTTTAAGTTAATGATAATAAAAGAAACAATTTACTTAGATAATTTTATAATCGGGTCAGGCGTTGAATATGCACTCTAGCCAATAATAATCTTTAACAGTATGATATAATTTTAGTGTACATTCAACGCCTGACCCGATTAATGGATTAGTAAATCCATACTATTTTGAATACTTTCATCTATAAATTTAAAAAGCTCATTTTTGTTATTAATAGCTGTTAGATATTCACTTCTATGTTCATTTTCAATTAACGGTGGAACGATATTATTTTGAATAGCTTGAAAAGCCATTATTAATCTTCCTACTCTTCCATTGCCATCAGCAAAGGGATGTACTCTTTCAAATAAGATATGAAACTCTGCAATATCTTCTAAGCTCATATTATTGCTATTAAATTGATACAGTAGATTTTCAATATCATTTGAAATTTTATTAGGTGCTGATAGTTTTATATCTACACCTTTTATATATCTTTCATCTAGTCTATATGCTCCAATAGGTTTAGAAACAAATTGAGGTGCTACATGTAGAGCATCTTCAAACATAATAGCATGTATATCTTTTATAAAACTACTATCAATAATATTTTCTTTATTTGTAGCCTCACGAACTATTACATCATAAGCTTTTGCAAAGCCTAATATAACAAGTTGTTCATGTAAAGGTTTGTCTCCTGCCGTATTTCCATGTTCAAGTAACTCTTTTGTTTCACCGAAAGAGAGAGTTGTTCCTTCCATCGCATTTGAGTGATGTGTAATAGATATACGAAGTTGTCTGAAAAGTTCTTCTCTTTGTTTTAGTGTAAGTTCATTTAGTTTATACATATATATCCTAGTATTGTTCAAGTAAAAAGCTAATAAAATTATTTACAAGTTATTTTACCATTATTTTATATACACTTCTATCATTTTACTTTTTGCAATAAAATTTGTGGCATAACTTAGTAACTCATAAAAGTCTTTATCACTAAAATTTACATTATAAAGTTCTTGCAAATCATCATTATTAAATTTATTTGCATTATATATAGCATAAATAACGTTTGACAATAGTAATTTTTGCTCCACATTGAATGGCAAGTTATTAATATTTAAACAAATATCATCAAGTATTTTATTATTGATCCCATTTGCCATTAATAATTTAGTATTAAAGTTTATACAATATTTTGATATGGAGTACAACTATTTATTAGCAGAACATTATATACCAAATACCCTTAAATATGAAAATAGCAAGACACGATTAATATCCCTCTATTTATAAAAAACATTACAATTTGACATATTTTATAACATTTCCTGTGAAGTATGCTAGAATTATAAAAATCGCTTATGTCCTTTTTAAGAGATATATGATGATATTCAGACAAAGTGTTCCCCTATTTGTCTAAATAGGCTATAAGAGGACAAAATGTCCTGCTATTTTATTAGGTTAAGATACTCCTAAAAGTGTCGCCTATTTATGGGCTTTTTAGTTTTACTTTTTTTATTATTTTTATCTTTTTCCATCATCTTTTGTGCTATCTCCTTGGCTTTTTTGAGGTTAATACCTTTTGAGACATTATATTTTTTATCCCCAGCTCTACACTTAGGTGTATACTCAAATCCCTCTGTGGTTATGGGAAGTAGTTTTTGATTGACAAGAGACGCTATCTCTTTGAGCTGGGCAATCTCTTTTTCGCAAATAAGCGAAATTGCCACCCCTTTTTGAGCAGCTCTCCCTGTGCGTCCAATTCGGTGGATATAATCTTCACTACTATTAGGGAGTTCAAAATTAATAACACAAGGAAGCCCTCTAATATCAACTCCTCTTGCGGCAACATCAGTGGCAACAAGAATATCCAGCTCTTTTGCCTTGAATGCCTTAAGCACTTCCTCTCTCATATTTTGAGATTTATCTCCATGGATAGCAAGAGCGTTGATCTGTTGGCTCTTGAGATACTCGACAATACTATTGGCTTGGCGTTTGGTATTGCTAAAGATCAAAAGTTGTCTCTTTTGGTTTTGTGCAATTAGTCGTAAGAGCAAAGAGAGTTTCTTCTCCTCATTGACATAATGTACTCTCTGCTCAATATTTGAACCAGAGAGGCTCTCTCTATCTATCTCTATGGTTGTTGGGTTTTTGAGAAAAGATTTTGCTAACCCCATAAGCTCTTTTGGGAAAGTAGCAGAGAACATAATACTCTGCCTCTTTTTGGGAAGTTTGGCAAGAATCGTACGAATATCATCTATAAACCCCATCTCCAACATCTTATCCGCCTCATCAAGAATGATCATCTCAACTTTGGAGAGATTTAATGAGCCATTTTTAAGATGATCTAGCACACGCCCTGTTGTCCCTACTGCAATATTAACTCCTGCACGTATCGCTTTTATCTGTGATCCCAATTTGACTCCACCATAAAGTGGTACTGATTGATGCGTATACTCTTTGGCATACTCCTCTATCTTGTGATGAATTTGCAAAACCAATTCACGCGTAGGGGCAAGGATAAGGGCTTTTATTTTGTAGCGTTCATCTCCTTTTTTGGGGTATTGCTCTTGGGGAAGGTTCTCCAACATAGGAAGCACAAAGGCAGCTGTTTTCCCTGTACCTGTTTGTGATGTGGCAAGAAGATCTTTTCTCTTTAATAGTATAGGAATCGCACGTTTTTGTATCTCTGTTGGGGTATGATAGCCCAATTGCTCAAGGGTGGTAATGAGTCTATTGCTTAAATTTAATACTTTAAAAGACAAGTTAATTCTCCATGGATAGTTCATTTTAATATTATTAGATATATAATAACATCTTAAACTAAAAAAAGGAACAGGAATGAAACCACTTTTAATCTTTGCTGTATTGGCATTTTTGGGAGCAATGTTTTTAATCGGGGATAACCCAGAGAAACATGAAGTTAAAAAAGAGAGCACCACCAGTGCTGCACAAACTATCGATCAACATACCGCAAATGAAAATGAACACATTGGAGAGGAGTAATCCTCTCTCTTTGCCTAAATATTAATTTCCTATAACTTAACTTTTTGCTATAATCCTCCAATAATAAAATAGAGGATTATAATGTCATTTCAAGAATTTAAAATAGAAAACTTAGAGCAGTTTCCCCAAACATTAGAAAAAGTATTATCTGATCAATTAGCAACAATTGATGAACTTACACAAAATAGCAAATGTAGTTATGATGAGATACTAAAACCCATGCAAGATCTTGAAGAGGAGTTGAGCAACCTCTTTACGCCACTTTCTCATCTCAATTCAGTAGAGAATACCCCATCTACCCAACAAGCTTATGAAGAGTCTCTGCCAAAACTCTCCAAATTCTCTAGCACTATTTCTCAAAATGAAGCCCTCTTTGAGAAGATCCAACAGATCTCTTCTGAGGATAGGGAGCAACAAAAAGTGATCGAAAACGAGATTCGAGGTTTTGTTCTCTCAGGAGCAACCCTCTCATTGGAGAAGAAAAAAGAGCTAGAAAAGATCAATCTAAAACTCAGTGAACTGGGTAATAAATTTTCTCAAAATCTTTTGGATGCGACCAACGCTTATACCTTAACCATTGAAGATGAAGCAGACGTAGCCGAGATCCCTGCCAATGATTTGGCACTGGCAAAAACAGAAATCGATGGCAAAACATGCTATACCTTTAGCTTACAGATCCCCTCCTATATGGCATATATGACCTATGGAACCAATCGTTCATATAGAGAGGAACTCTCTCGTGCCTATGCCACTAGAGCACCTGAGAATGCGGACATAATTGATGAACTAATGCTACTTCGTCAACGCAAAGCCAAACTACTTGGCTTTGAGAGTTATGCTGAGTACTCATTGGCAACCAAAGATGCAAACAGCCCAGAGGATGTAACCCAGTTTTTGGAGAGACTTGCTACCAAAGCACTCCCCCAAGCCCAAGAGGAGTTGATGGAGCTTCGAGCTTTTGCCAAACGTATTGATGGTATAGAGGATCTTCAAGGATTTGATGTGGCATACTATTCAGAGAAACTCAAAAAAGAGAAGTTTGATTTTGATGAGAGCATCACCAAGCCCTATTTCGAGCAATCAAGGGTACTTCAAGGTATGCTAGAGGTGGTCTCTGAACTCTTTTTGGTAGAGTTTAGAGCCGTTGATGTGACAGTATGGAATGAAAAGGTCAAAACCTTTGATATCTATCAAGAGAATAAATTGGCAGGGCGTATCTATTTTGATCTTGAAGCACGTAAGAGCAAACGGGGAGGTGCTTGGATGCACGATTGGGAGACCCATTTTATTGATAGTCATGGCACAAAGCATCTTCCTACTGCCTTTGTTGTCTGCAACTTCTCTCCCTCTACTCCAGAGAATCCAAGCCTACTTCGTCATGATGATGTGGTAACCCTTTTTCATGAGATGGGGCATGGGATTCACCACCTCTTTGGACGATGCAAAGAGCGTTCGGTCTCAGGGATCAATGGTGTGGCATGGGATGTGATAGAGTTCCCTTCACAGTTTCTTGAAGCTTTTGCTTATGAGAAACCTATCCTCAAACGTTTTGCTTTTCACTATCAGACCAAAGAACCAATGAGTGATGAGCTACTAGAGAAGATCAAAAATACCAAAAACTATCAAGCTGCTTTGGGTATTTTGCGTCAAGTTGAGTTCTCTCTTTTTGATTTTAACCTACACCAAAGACTCTATCAAGGAGAGGAGATTCAGAGACTGCTTGATGGTATTCGAGAGAAAACAGCCCTACTCCCCATCCCCAAATACAACAAATTTCAAAATGGCTTTGCCCATATCTTTGCAGGAGGATATGCTGCAGGGTACTATAGTTACAAATGGGCAGAGGTTTTAAGTGCTGATGCTTTTTATGCCTGTTTGGATGAGGAGCAAGGGTTTAATCAGGAAAAAGCCAATGGCTATCTCAAATATATTCTCAACAAAGGAGGATCCGAAGAGATGTCAAAACTCTATCAGAAATGGTTAAAAAGAGAGCCTCAAATTGAGAGTCTTCTGAAGCTTTATGGGATAGAGAGATAACCATATCTCCCCTCTTTTTATATCTTCTCCTAAGACTATTGGGAGTAGCCTCCTTTCTAGTCTCTGAAGAAGTAATCTGTTTTATATTTACCCAACAATCTGCTCTATCTTCTCGACAATAGAGGGATCTTCAAGTGTTGAGATGTCTTGAGTAATCGCTTCTCCTTTGGCAATAGAGCGAAGGATTCTTCTCATAATTTTTCCAGAGCGTGTCTTTGGGACATCAGGAACAATAGCGATATCATCACACAGAGCAATGGCACCTATCTCTCTTTTGAGTAGACTGTTGATCTGCTCTTTGATCTCCTCTTTTGAAGCCCCCTCTTCTTTGAGGACAACATAAGCAAAAATCCCCTCACCTTTGATCTCATGAGGCTTACCAACAACTGCTGAGACGGCAATACTATCAACACCCTTAATAGCAGATTCAATCTCTGCTGTTCCTATACGGTGACCTGAGACATTGATCACATCATCTGTCCTTCCTGTAATGGTAATGTATCCATCTTCATCTATCATCGCACCATCACCTGTAAAGTAGACTGCTTTACCATCTTTTTTGCAATCTCCAAAGTAGGCTTTTTTAAATCGCTCAGGATCATTCCAAATATTTCTAATCATACTTGGCCAAGGTCTGGTAATACACATAAATCCCTTCTCCCCCACTGGTGTGGGTGTACCATCCTCCTCAATAATCTCTGCCATAATCCCTGGTAGAGCAAAGGTAGCACAAGCAGGTTTAATAGGGGTTGCACCCGGTAGTGGACTGATCATATGTCCTCCTGTCTCTGTCTGCCAATAGGTATCAACAATAGAGCATCTTGAACTACCCACTACCTCGTAATACCACTTCCATGCAGGAGGATCGATAGGCTCTCCCACTGTTCCTAACACTCTTAGTTTGCTCAAATCATATTTTTTGGGTTCATCTTCACCTGTTTTGTGCAACAATCTAATGGCAGTTGGTGCGGTATAAAACTGTGTAATATTATGCTCTTGTACCATCTTCCATGCCCGTCCTGCATCTGGGTATGTTGGAACCCCTTCAAACATTACTGTCGTACCACCCGCTGCAAGAGGTCCATAAACAATGTAAGTATGACCTGTAATCCAACCGATATCAGCCGTACACCAATAGACATCTCCCTCTCGTAGATCAAAAACCCACTCCATGGTCATCTGAGCCCAAAGGATATATCCGGCAGTTGAGTGCTGTACCCCTTTTGGTTTGCCTGTACTTCCTGAAGTGTAGAGCAAAAAAAGAGGATCTTCACTATCCATTGGCTCAAAGGGACACTGATCTGACTCCGTAACTATCAACTCATTATAGTTATAATCTCGCCCCTCTTCCCAATGGATCTCTTCGTTGTTTCTTTGAACCACTAAAACAGACTCAACACTATCCCCACCTTGAGCCAACGCATCATCGACCACACTTTTAAGCATATAGGGTTTGCCTTTGCGAAATGCCCCATCTGCGGTGATAACTACTTTTGCCTCGGCATCTTCTATTCTATCTTTGAGTGCCTCTGCACTAAATCCACCAAAAACAATCGAATGAATCGCACCAACTCTTGCACATGCCAACATGGCATAAACAGCCTCAGGGATCATTGGCATATAGAGTACAACACGGTCTCCCTTTTTGACACCAAATTGATTTTTGAGGAGGTTTGCCATTTTGTTGGTACGTTTAGAGAGTTGTGCATAGGTAATATGCTCCACATCTCCCCTATCCCCCTCAAAGATAATGGCATCTTGATCAGCTCTAGTAGGCAAATGTCTATCGATACACTGATTGGAGACATTAAGTTTTCCATCGGTAAACCACTTATAAAAAGGGGCTTGGGATTCATCTAATACTTTATTGTAAGGCGTTAACCAATCGATCTTTTGGTCAGCAAAGAGCTTCCAAAAACCTTCATAATCCTCTATGGCTCTATTTTGAAGCTCCCAGTAGGCTTCCATACTTGAAATAGCAGCATCTTTTGCAAACTCAGGATTGGGGTTAAAAATTTGTTCTGACATATTTTTTCCTTATTTTTATTTTTCTCTATTTTGTCAATAGAAAAAATTATAAGGATAAGTCTATCATAATAATGAGTAAATTTAAATAGAAAAAGTATTTTTTAGATAAGCAAAAAATACTCCTATTTCACAATATTTTAATAAAAAAAGTTTATTTTCTCTACCACATCAAGTCCAAAACCTGCCAAACCAATAAATTCGGTCTCCACATTTTCAGTCAATAGCTTAATCTCTTTGATGCCTAAATCTTTGAGTATTTGGGCTCCCACACCAAACTCTTTGGCTTGTTCCTTTGAGATGATTTTTGTATCCAAGAAGATTAACACTCCGCCATTCTCTTTGAGATAGGCTAGTGACTTTTGCATATTTTCAAAACGATTGGAGTTGATAATTAAATTGACATCCAATCCAATATTATGAAACTTGACATTTGCTCTTTGTGTAATCTCTCCAAACTTTATTACCTTATGGATACGTCCCAAATGATCCTCATAGTTTACTTTTTCAACCTGCATACCCATCAGTTCTATCTCTTTTCTTTCAATACAAACCACCAACTTCTCATTGGCAAGGCGATACTCAACCAAATCAGAGATATAGACAATGGGCATATTATGCTTCTTTGAGAAGATCTCAAGATCATCATGACGTGCCATGGTTCCATCATCTTTGATGATTTCACAAATCACACTCACAGGTGCCAATCCCGCCAATTTGCATAGATCCACTGAACCCTCAGTATGTCCAGTACGTACCAAGACTCCTCCATCTTTGGCAATTAGAGGAAAAATATGCCCTGGACGCACAAAATCTTCACTATGGGTCAAAGGATTGGCAAGTTTCGAGATACAGTCATCTCTCTCTGCTGAGGAGATTCCTGTCTCTGCGGTAGCAGAATCGATAGAGACGGTAAATGCTGTCTCATGATTGGAGTCATTATTACTTACCATTGGGATCAAATCTAACTTCTTAGCAATGGCACGGCTAACAGGTGTACAGATCAATCCTCTCGCCTCCTTTGCCATAAAATTGACAAGATCAGGTGTCGAAAATGTTGCGGCATATACCAAATCGCCCTCATTCTCTCTATCTTCATCATCCATCATGATAACCATGTTGCCTTTTTTGATCTCATTGATAGCAATCTCAACACGTTCTATTGCTTTACTGCTTGACATATTTCTTCCCTTTTATCGATAAGTAGAGAGTATTATACTCTTTTTTTAATACAAACCCTTGACATTCAAATAATTTTTCTCTATAATTTCGTCCACACAAACAAAATGTGTAGTATTGGGGTATCGCCAAGCGGTAAGGCCTCGGTTTTTGGTACCGATATTCGGGGGTTCGAATCCCTCTACCCCATCCATAACGATCGCGAGATAGAGCAGTTTGGTAGCTCGTCGGGCTCATAACCCGAAGGTCGGTGGTTCAAATCCGCCTCTCGCAACCAACAGTTATTTAATTTTTCACTATTGGGGTATCGCCAAGCGGTAAGGCCTCGGTTTTTGGTACCGATATTCGGGGGTTCGAATCCCTCTACCCCATCCATTTGGATTTCAGTTTGCTTGAAGTAGTTTAAGATATAATTGCACTCCAACAGACGATCGCGAGATAGAGCAGCTTGGTAGCTCGTCGGGCTCATAACCCGAAGGTCGGTGGTTCAAATCCGCCTCTCGCAACCAATCTACTTAACTGTTTAAGTATAGCCAAAATTATGCGGGAATAGCTCAGTTGGCTAGAGCGTCAGCCTTCCAAGCTGAGGGTCGCGGGTTCGAGTCCCGTTTCCCGCTCCACTACAAAAATTTCTAAAACAAAATAACTAAAATTATATCCTCTGTATAACATATTATCACCACATTTCATGCTATAATTTAAAAAATATAATTTTGGAGCATAAGAGAATGAAACGAAGAGATTTTTTAGCTACCTCTACTCTTGGACTTGGAGCATTGAGCCTTGGTGGTTGCTATCGAGAAGAGAATCGTATAAACAGTAAAAATATCAATATCTCACGAAGGAAAAAAATCACCCTCAAACTTGCTACCTCTTGGCCTGCACACTTTCCTATTATGGGAACAGGGGTAGATGAGTTTGCCAAACGTTGTAATGAGCTAAGTGGAGGAACCTTAGAGATCAAAGTCTATCCTAAAAATATCTTGGTTCCTGCACTACAAGTTTTTGATACCACCTCCTCGGCTCAAATTGATGCGTTTCACTCTGGAGTCTACTACTGGAAAGGGAAAAATTCAGCCTTCTCAATCTTCGGAGGGATGCCCCTAGGACTCACCTCTGAAGAGATGATTACATGGCTCAAGTTTGGTGGGGGGATGGCACTTTGGCGTGAACTCTATGGCAAATTTAATCTCTATCCACTTATTGGGGGAAGCACTGGACCACAGATGGGAGGGTGGTTCAAAAAAGAGATCAACTCACTCTCCGATCTCAAAGGTCTCAAAATGCGAATCCCAGGGCTTGGTGGAGAGGTGATGAAGAGACTTGGGGTCAACCCTATCTTGCTTCCAGCAGGAGAGATATTTACCTCCTTAGAGAGAGGCACTATTGATGCAACTGAGTGGGTTGGACCTGCACTAGATCGTATGATGGGGTTTGATAAAGCGGCGAAATACTACTATACAGGATGGCATGAACCAGGCTCTATCTTGGAGATTACTTTCAACAAGAATCGTTGGGAGAAACTAAGCAGTGAACATCAGGCGATTATCACCATTGCTACTGAGGAGATGACAAGCAATATGATCCAAAAATTTCGCTATGAAAATGCCAAAGCCTTAGCCACCATGCCCAATGATGTTCAGATCAAAACCTTCCCAAAAGAGATGATGGATGCCGCTAAAGATGCGTTAAATGAGGTGCTAGAGAGTGAATCTAAAAAGAGTGAAGATTTTAAACGGGTACTTAAAAGCTATAACCATTTTGTAGCACTTAATAAACCATGGGATGATATTAGTACACGAAACTTCTTAAATATACGAGGATAGCATCCATCATTAAGGGAAATGCTATATAATCTTATAAAATTTAACAAACATAGAATTGGAGAAAATAATTAATGAGTACACAAGAGTTGATCAAAAAAGTTGAACTTAAAATTACTGAGCTTATTCAAGAAAACAAGCTACTAAAAGAGCAGAACCAAGAGCTAAAAACTAAAAATGAGCAACAGAAACAGCAGATTGATGAGATGAGTGAAGAGAGAGAGATGATGGAGCTTGAACTTGAAGATATCCTAGAGAAGATCCTCTCCTATAGCCAAAAAGCAGAACAAACAAACTAGGAGTTATTATGAAAAAGACACTACTAACACTACTTCTTTTGGAAACTGCTATTCATGCAGGAGGGATCTTCTCTATCGGGCATAAAAACTTTGGATTCCATATTGGTCAACAGAGTGCTTATGGTAATGACTATACAGTCATGGGAATCAGTGCTAACTACTTTTTGATTGATAATCTCTCAACAGGAGTTAGCTATCAGACATGGTTAGGGGATGATCCGAGTATCAACCAAATCACTATTCCTATTACTTATCATATCCCCACCCAAACCCTCTATCGCCCCTTTGTTGGTACATTCTACTCTCACACCTATATGGGAGATGATGGCAATCTAAAATATAGAGACTATGACAGCTATGGAGGACGTATTGGACTAACCATGCAGACCTCTCCTAGCTCTTATCTCTCTTTTGGTTGGGTTGAAGAGTGGTATGATGATGGGATCAATAGCAGTAATCGTGGCTATCCTGAAGTGAGTGGCGGATTCTCTTTTTAGCAAAAAAATTAAGAGATATTTCATATTTTTATATCTTACAAGAGAGTATGAGTTTTGAGATAGATCCACTCTTAGTATCAATAAGTTATAATATCAAACAGACAATTAGATAAGGTTATAGATGAGTCAAATATTTCAAATGTTACAACTACAGCAACAACTCAATGATGCGACCAATGGTCAAGGGTGGGAAGATGGCATTACCAAAAATGGCAAACTAATCGATTGGCGACGATGTATCTATCTTGAAGCAGCAGAGTTGGTGGAGTCTTACCCTTGGAAACATTGGAAGAATATCGATGCCCAACCTGATTATGAGAATATCAAAATAGAGTTGGTGGATATCTGGCACTTTGTCATGAGTGAAGCGCTACGACTCTATAAGACTCAAGCGTTAGGATCAATTGAGGATCTTGCCCAAAATATAGAAGCCATGCCCGAATATATAATGCTCAAAAGAGGAGAAGAGAAAAGAGGCGATAGTTATACCCAAATTGCACTCGTAGAGGGGATGATCAAGACCCTTTTTTGTAATTCAAATATTGATAAGCTCACTGCTTCGTTTTTGGAGCTTGCTTCTAAATTGGGACTTAACCTCTCCGATCTCTATGCTCTTTATATTGGCAAAAATATTCTCAATCAATTCCGTCAAGATCATGGATACAAAGAGGGAACCTATATCAAAGAGTGGCATGGAGAGGAGGATAATGTCGTAATGCAGAGATTATTAAATGACAATAGTACCATTTCCCCTGAGGAACTTTACAATTCACTCAAAAAGATCTATCCAACTAATCAATAGTAAGATCTATTTCATCCTATTATAATCTGTTTTTGCTATTATAAACCTATAAAATAATTAATTTAAGTAAAAGTAAAATAGGAGAATAGAAATCGATGAAATTACAATGTTATTCATGCAAAGAGGGTCTTTATGACCCATCATTTGAACATGATGCCTGTGGCGTTGGCTTTGTGGCACACCTCAAAGGAGAGAAGTCACATAATATTGTTGCTAAGGGACTCAAACTTTTAGCAAACCTAGAGCATAGAGGGGCAGTTGGAGCTGAGAAAAATTCTGGTGATGGTGCAGGAATTTTGACTCAAATGCCTGATAAATTTTTGAGAAGAGTACTTAAAGAGGATCGTGGTATTGATCTTCCTCCTTTTGGCTCTTATGGGGTGGGGGTTGTTTTTATTCCTAGAGATCCCGATGCCTTTAGTGAGACGCAATCTATTGTTGAGCAGTGTATCGAAGAGTTGGGTCAAAAATGTTTGGGGTGGCGAGTAGTCCCAACCAAAAATGACTCATTAGGAGAGACTGTCAAAGGGGTTGAACCCATTGTCAAGCAAGTCTTTATTGAAAAAGCAAAAGATATTGATACCGAGACATTTGAGAGAAAACTTTTTGTAATCCGTAAATATGCTCAAGCACGAGTAACTGCTTCACCAATTCGTGGAACAAGTTACTTCTATATGCCCTCTATGTCTTCCAAAACAATCTCCTACAAGGGACAACTGATCACTGAGCAGTTACCTCTCTATTTCCCTGACTTAGAGGAGGAGGATTATGAATCTGCCATTGCTCTTGTACATAGTCGATTCTCTACCAACACATTCCCATCGTGGGCATTGGCACAACCATTTCGTTATATTGCACACAATGGAGAGATCAATACCCTCAAAGGGAATATCAACTGGATGCGTGCTAGACAATCGCTACTTCAATCTAATCTCTTTAGCGAAGATGAGTTAGAGAAGATCTATCCTTACCTAATCAATGAACAGAAAGGGAGCGATAGCTCTGTACTTGACAATGTTATTGAGTTACTTACTTTGGCAGGGCGATCACTTCCTCATGTCATGACCATGATGATTCCTGAAGCATGGAGAGATGATGAGATGAGCGAAGATCGACGTGCATTTTATGAGTATCATGCAACCTTTATGGAGCCATGGGATGGACCAGCATCTGTTGCCTTTACAGATGGTAAAGTAGTAGGTGCTACTCTTGACCGTAATGGGCTTCGTCCTTCACGCTACTCTCTAACCAAAGAGAATATCTTAGTGATGGCATCAGAGCAAGGGGCTTTGGAGTTCCCTCCTGAAGATATCGTGATGAAAGGACGATTGCAACCGGGTAAAATGTTCTTGGCAGATTTAGAGCAAGGGCGTATTATTCCTGATGAGGAGATCAAAGAGGAGTTGGCAACCGCTTATCCATACAAAGAGTGGGTAGCCAAACAGAAGATTAATCTGGATGATCTACCTCTTGATCATGAGATTTGGCAACCAAACCATGAAACAGTTAAACAGAGACAGAAGTGTTATGGTTATACGGTAGAGGATCTAAAGACCATTCTCACACCAATGGCAAATGATGGCTATGAGGCGATTGGCTCTATGGGAAATGATGCCTCATTAGCAGTTCTCTCTCACCGTCCGATCAACCTATATAACTACTTTCATCAACTCTTTGCCCAAGTGACCAATCCTCCTATCGATCCTATTCGAGAAGAGTCAGTTATGTCACTTACCTCTTATATCGGTTCACAAGGGAATCTCTTCCAAGAGGTAGATGAGGATCGAAACTTTATCAAACTCTCAACCCCGATCTTGACCAATGAGCAGATCGCAAAACTCAAAGGAGTTAGTAAATTTAACTTCAGAACAAAAAGTATCTCTATTCTTTTTGATGCACACAAAAAAGGAGCAATGAGAGAAGCGATAGAGCATGTCAAACAAGAAGCATCTCAGGCTGTCAATGAAGGCTATCAGGTCATTATCCTCTCCACTAGAGGTGTCAATGAGAACCTAGCACCTATCCCAACACTTCTTGCGACCAGTGCTGTCCATCAACACCTCATCAAAGAGGGAACAAGAACCAGCTGTGGATTGGTAATTGAATCAGCAGAGCCTAGAGAGGTACATCACTTTGCTACCCTAATTGGATATGGTGCCAATGCTATCAACCCATTCTTGGCATTTGAGACCATTGAAGATATGCGAAGTCGAAAACTAATCCGCAAAGATCTTACTCAAGAAGAAGCGGTCAATAACTATATCAAAGCTATTGGTAAAGGGATCTTCAAAATTATGTCCAAAATGGGAATCTCTACAATTCGATCCTATACAGGAGCACAGATCTTTGAAGCAGTTGGATTAGGAGATGAACTAATTGAAAACTACTTTACAGGAACCCCCTCTCGTATTGGAGGAATTGATATAGATACATTAGAGCAAGAGACTTTGATTTGTCATAGTTTGGCCTATCCAAAGCAGATTGTAGAGTCTGACAATTTAGGTGTGGGAGGAGAGTATGCCTATCGCCAACGAGGAGAGAATCACCTTCTAACCCCAGAGAATATCTTTTTGCTCCAACAGGCAACCAAAAACAACTCTTATGCCACCTATAAACAGTATAGTCAAACCGTAGACAGTGTCAATGAAGAGTTTATCACCCTGCGAGGATTGCTTGATTTTAAAGGGAGTGATCCTATTGATATTGAAGAGGTAGAGCCTGTTGAATCAATCATGACCCGATTTGCCACAGGAGCAATGAGTTACGGATCAATCTCTCAAGAGGCACATGAGACACTTGCTATTGCAATGAATAGCATTGGTGCCAAGAGTAATACGGGAGAGGGAGGAGAGGATGCTGCCCGTTTTGGTACCAACAAAAACTCCAAAATCAAACAGGTTGCCTCTGGACGATTTGGGGTTACAGCTAATTACCTTGTCAACGCAGAGGAGCTACAGATCAAACTCGCCCAAGGGGCAAAACCTGGTGAGGGAGGACAACTTCCTGGACACAAGGTAGACAAGATCATTGGTGCAACCCGTCACTCAACCCCTGGTGTAGGACTCATCTCTCCTCCACCACACCACGATATCTATAGTATTGAAGATCTCAAACAACTTATCCATGATCTCAAAAATGCCAATGTCAATGCCCGTATCAATACAAAATTGGTATCTGAAGTGGGTGTAGGAACCATCGCTGCAGGAGTAGCAAAGGCTTACTCTGATGTAATTTTGATCTCAGGATTCGATGGGGGAACAGGAGCCTCTCCTCAAACCTCAATCAAACACGCAGGACTTCCATGGGAACTTGGACTCTCTGAGACACACCAAACACTGGTCAAAAATGGTTTGCGTGGTCGTATCACCCTACAGACTGATGGACAGCTTAGAACAGGACGCGATATTGCTATTGCCACACTACTTGGTGCTGAGGAGTGGGGAATTGCTACCTCTGCACTGATTGTTGAGGGGTGTATTATGATGCGTAAGTGTCACCTCAACACCTGTCCTGTAGGAATTGCGACACAAGATAAAGAGTTGAGAGCCAAATACCAAGGAAAACCTGAATATGTGGTTAATTTCGTACGATTCCTTGCTACTGAACTGCGTGAGATTATGGCTGAACTTGGCTTTAGAACCATCAATGAGATGGTAGGACGTGTGGACAGACTCAAAGCCAAAAAGAATATCTCTCACTGGAAAGCAAAACATCTTCAACTTGATAAGCTTCTCTATCGTATGTATGTACAAGAGGAGGATAGCAAATTCAAAACCATAGAGCAAGATCATGGTATTGACCAAGCACTCGATAATCAACTTATTGAGATTATGCGAGACGCTATAGAGAACAAAACACCAACCAAAACAGAGATCACCCTACGCAATATCAACCGAACAGTAGGAACCATGCTCTCAGCAGAGATGACCAGAAAACATGGAGAGAATGGACTCCCTGAGGATACCATCCACATCAAAGCAAATGGAACAGGTGGTCAGAGTTTTGGGGCATTTGTCAATTCAGGAATCACCTTTGAGTTAGAGGGGGATGCCAATGACTACTTTGGTAAAGGACTCTGTGGAGGAAAACTCATTCTTTACCCCCCATCCAAAGCCACCTTTGATGCCAATGAGACGGTCATTTTAGGAAATGTTGCTTTCTATGGGGCTACTAGTGGAGAGGCTTATATCTATGGTCTAGCAGGAGAGCGTTTCTGTGTAAGAAACTCAGGTGCCAAGGTTGTTGTCGGTGCCGTTGGAGATCATGGTTGTGAATATATGACAGGTGGTCGAGTCGTTATCCTAGGAGAGATAGGGAAAAACTTCGCAGCGGGTATGAGTGGAGGAATTGCCTATATCTATGACAAAAACAACACCCTTGCTCAACGTATCAACAAAGAGATGGTTGATCTCGATCCAGTGGAGAGTGAGGCTGATAACCAAGAGCTTCGTAGCATGATTGAGAACTATGTGAAGTATACAGGATCCAAAGAGGCAGATGCCATTTTGGAGCAGTGGGAAGAGGAGCGATCCAAATTTATCAAAGTGATGCCAAAAGATTATAAACGTGTCTTAGAAAATCAAGAAAAGGAGCAACAAAATGGGTAAAATAACAGGATTCAAAGAGTACAAACGCAAAAACTTTACACTTGCTCCCGTTGAGGAGAGAATTAAGCACTATAATGAGTTTGTTACGCCACTTAGCAGTGAGGAGATGGTTGATCAAGGGGCAAGATGTATGGATTGTGGCGTTCCATTTTGTCATAGTAATTATGGCTGTCCACTAGGAAATATCATCCCACAATTTAACGATCAAGTCTATAGAGGGGAGTGGGAGAGTGCCTTTAGAACATTGATGAGTACCAATAATTTTCCTGAGTTTACAGGGCGCATCTGTCCTGCTATCTGTGAAACAGCATGTGTTTTGGGTCTCAATGAGACGGCAGTAGGAATTAAAAATATTGAATACTCTATTATCGAGAAAGCCTACCAAGAGGGGTGGATGCGACCTCAAATTCCTGCGATCAAATCAGGAAAAAGTGTGGGAATTGTAGGAGGTGGACCCGCAGGAATGGCAGCAGCCAATCAACTCTCAAAGGCAGGTCACAAAGTCACTGTCTATGAGAAAGAGTCCCGTATTGGTGGATTGGTACGCTATGGAATTCCCAACTTCAAACTAGACAAAAAAAAGGTCGTACAGCGTCGAGTTAACCTTATGAAAGAGGAGGGAGTTGAGTTTATTACTGATGCCAATATTGGTGTCGATATACCACTTAGCAAACTCCAAGAGAAGCATGATGCCATTATCATCACTACAGGTGCAGGAAAACCAAGAGATCTTCCTATAGAGAATAGAGATGCCAAAGGAATACACTTTGCTATGGAGTTCCTCTCTCAAGCCAATAGACGTGTAGAGGGAGAGAAGATTGATCCTCAAAAAGAGATACTAGCAACCGATAAACATGTTGTGGTTATAGGGGGAGGAGATACAGGAAGTGACTGTGTAGGAAACTCTATCCGCCAAGGAGCCAAAAGCATCACCCAAATTGAGCTAATGCCCAAAGCACCAACAGAGAGAACAGAGGATATGCCATGGCCAACCTACCCTAGGCTCTTCAAACTCTCTACCTCACAAGAGGAGGGAAAAGCTACTGATTTCAAAATGGATTTCAATGTCCTTTCCAAATCTTTTATCAAAGATGAAGAGGGGAATGTCACAGGGATCAACTGTGTCAAAATCAAATGGGAAGGAAGAGAATTTAGTGAAATAGAGGGATCAGAGTTTGTACTCAAAGCCGATCTGGTACTACTTGCTATGGGATTCTTAGGACCCCTACAAGAGGATGTCATCCAAGAGCTATCCCTAGAGACTGATGAAAGAAGCAATATTAAAACCAAAGGATTTAGCACCTCAGTAGAGGGTCTCTTTAGTGCAGGAGATTGTCGAAGAGGTCAATCACTTGTGGTCTGGGCAATTCATGAAGGACGTGAGTGTGCGGTGGAGGTTGATGAGTACCTTACCAAACAAAAAAGTATGCTCAATCGTAAAGCTCACTCCTATTGTGAACATTAAATTATAGGGGAGGATTACCAGGCGATGTTAGAATCCATCAAAATCAGAACCCAACCTATGCTTATGACAGCGTTTGCTGTCTCGGTAGGAATGCTACCTGTCGCATAAGGTTCAGCCATTGGGCTAAAGAGACTTGCACCTCTTGGGGCTGTGGCGATTGGTGGATTGGTTGTGGGGACGCTTATGACGCTGATTTTTATTCCTGTTGGGTTTGTTTGGTTGGTTGGGGAGAATAATATGGTTGGAGAGTAGATTCACTTTTATATAGCCATTGAAAAGAAACAATAAAAAGAGTATAATTTTCAAAAAAGATTTGAGATAAAATGATAAATATTGAAGAAAAAGAGAGAATTCTTAGCTTTATAAGAAATCCCATTAAAACAGGCTTTTGGGAAACTGTTTTTGAATGGAATAAGGATAATAAAATAGTATCAGAAGTTAATGATTCATCATTTCCATCGATGAGCATAGAAGTTACACCTCTAATGGTATTAGAAATATTTAATTTTTTAGTTCAAGAAAAAAAAATTTCAAAAGCAAATCACTATCCTATTATAAATAATAAACCTGTTTCTTTACAAAATATAG
>CAZEUB010000025.1:0-45594 GCA_964515605.1 uncultured Sulfurovum sp.
GGCGTTGGTGTTGGTGTCGGTGTTGGTGTTGGTGTTGGCGTTGGTGTCGGTGTTGGCGTTGGTGTTGGCGTTGGTGTTGGCGTTGGCGTTGGTGTTGGTGTTGGTATTGGTGTCGGTGTTGGTGTCGGTGTTAGTGTTGGCGTTGGTGTTGGCGTTGGTGTTGGTATTGGTGTCGGTGTTGGCGTTGGTATTGGTGTCGGTGTTGGTGTCGGTGTTGGTGTTGGTGTTGGTGTCGGCGTTGGTGTTGGTGTCGGTGTTGGCGTTGGTGTTGGTGTCGGTGTTGAAATTGGTGTTGCTGTAACATCAACAATTACATTATTAATAACAATAGCTACTACATCCAAGGTTTCAAAAGCTTTTGGAAATATTTTAAAATTAATAAATCCATTCTCATCAACAATTATAAAAGTTAATTTCTGATATATCTCATTTCTTTTATTCTCTGAAGTTCCATCTGGAATATCTACCTCTATTTTATCTCCTGCTTTTGCTCCATCTGGTGCTTTAACTGACATTTCGATAGGCTCTGTAGGAATTATTTTATTACCATTTTCATCTACTAATTTTATCTCATTTTTAGTATTATTATCTTCTTCACTTCCAGACATTGATATTGTTGGAGGTGAAGTTACAATATTTCCATTGGCATCTTTAAATTTTGTACCTTTTTGAATATTTATAGAAGAAGATAAGCCATTTTCCGTATTAATAGGAATGCTTATATCCTTTTGAACAATACCATTATCTGAAAATTCATCTGAAGATAAGGTTTTTGTAATCTCTACTTGATTACTATTTGTAATTCCATTATTATTTGAGCCACAACCTGTGACAAAAAACAATAATATTGCTGATATTATGATTTTTTTATACATATAAAATCCCCTTTTTATTATTAATAAATATTATCATACATCTAAATTAAATTAAATAAAAAGGACAATAAATAAATAAAAAAAATAAAAAAGCGTTACTTAATGTAAATAAGATGTTATTTATAATTAAAAATTAAATAAAAATATTTATGAATTTTTATCTAAATATACATCAATAGATATAGCTTCCCAATCTCCATCAATCTCTTTTTTTATCTCTACACCTCTAACACCAATATATTTTTTGACCACCTCTACAATCTCTTGTTTCATATCATCCATAAAAGGATATAGGTCTCTACCACCACGGTCAGACATAATAGCAATAGATAATCTATCTTTTGCAACTGAAGCACTTCTTTTTTTCTTCCAAAAATCAAACATTATTTAAATATCCCAGCAATTTTTTTAAATAGACTAGAATCACTTACCTCTACATCTTTCATATCTATCTTTTTACCACATAGTCTGCCAGATATTCTAAGAAATGCTTGACCTGCTATAGAGCGTTTATCTAAAATAACTGGTTTACCCTGATTAGAGGCATCTATTACACCATTATCTTCAGGAACTTTACCAACTAATCTAATATCTAAAATTTCTAAAATATCTTCACTTTTTAGCATCTCTCCACTTTGAACCATATTTGCTACAATTCTATTTATTATTAAATATTTTGCAACATCTCCACCATCTTTGACTTTTTGTGATTTAGAATCTAGTATTCCAATAGCCCTATCTGCATCACGAATAGAAGAGACTTCAGGATTGACCACAATAATGGCTGCATCTGCAAACTCAATAGTATGCTCAAATCCACTCTCTATTCCAGCAGGAGAATCTAATAAAACATAGTCATAAGTAGATTTTAGCTGTTTGACTAATTTATGAACTCTCTCTGAACTTAATACACTCTTATCTTTACTCTGTGAAGCTGCCAAAAAATGTAAATTTTCATTAACTTTACTTTTGATAAGTGCTTGTTTAATTGTTGCCTCACCATCCATAACCTGAACCATATCATAAACAACACGATTTTCCAATCCTAAAATCATATCTAAGTTTCTCTGACCAATATCAAAATCAACTACAGCACATTTTTTACCATTCATGGCAACACCTAAACCTAGATTTGCCACAGCTGTAGTCTTACCTACACCACCTTTACCACTGATTACTGCTATTACGATACCCAATTTATCTCCTTTTGAAATACAGGTGTTATAACTATTTCCCTGTTTTTTAACTCTACTTTATTTAGTTTATCTTCTAAAAACTTATTATCTACCTCTACACCATGAAATAAGATGTTAGCTTTGGAAGAGGTGGTCAGAATCATAAAATTACCATCACATCGTATAGCACCTTCTACTAGTTGTGTAATAATTAGATTTCCACTAGTATGTATTTTCGCTCCACTATTAACACGATTTAACAGTAACAAATCTCCATCTATATCCAATTCTCTTCCACTACGAACCATCTCATCCAAAACTGTTAGATTGTTTTGAAGTCTATTTGAGAGTTTTTCCAACTCTACTTGTGCAATTATTTTGTCTATATCATACTCTCGTTTTTCAATATTTAGCTCCTCTTCTAAAGCTTTTCGTGTTCTACCTTTAGGCAAACTAATATTATTTAGAAAAGTTAATGATTTTGAGTTAAGATAATCTCTGATAGTGTTACTCATATATCCATTTATAAGAATTAGATGGTCTTTGAAAAGTGTATAATTAGTATCAAAAAAAGAGATGAACTTATCTTCATTAGTTATACTACACTCATAAACTTTGACTGAATATTGTTTATTTCGCACTTGAAGCTCCAAACTATGTTATATTTTATGATATATTACAATTTTATCTTTTTTATATTAATATAATGATTAAATTTCATTGGGTATAATCATATCATGAAAAAAATTATCATTTTAACTACTATATTTATGTTTTTTGGAGGATGTACACTTACTCTATTGGTTGCAAAAGGAACAGTAAATAACAAAATTACAATTTTGGAACAAAAAAATCTCTATTTCAATAATAAAGCAGATATTCCTTTTGAGGGTTTATCAGATTTAACTTATGATAGAAAAAGTCATAAACTTTATATGATTGGTGATAGAGGGTATTTGTATGAATTTTTGGCTATTTTTGATAAAAAAATCAAAAATCTAAAATATCTAAATGCTTTTCATATAAAAACACCAAATAATAAAGTTATATACCCAGATATTGAAGGTCTAACACATAATCCACAAGGTCAACTGATAGCCTCATTTGAGAGAAATCCTAGAGTAAAACAGATAACCAAGCAGGGTAAATTAAAATATAACTATAAAATACCTCAAAAGCTACAAAAAAAATCAATTTATAAAACACCAAATAGTATGTTTGAAGGAGTTGCTTATCATCCTAAATATGGTATTTTAGTAGCAGTAGAGTATCCTATCAATAGAAAAAAAAATACTCAACAGAGTATATACTCATTAAAAGGCAAAGAGTGGCATTTCAAAGCAGAGTCTTACCCAAATTCGGCAGTCACTGCACTAGAGATAATGGATGATAATAATATACTTATTATTGAGAGAGCATATAATGGATTATCTAATCCTTTTTATATCACACTTAAAAAGGTATATATAAATAGATGTGATAGAAATCAGCAATGCAAAAGTGAAGTATTGGCTACTTTTAGTAGTAGTGATGGTTGGGGATATAATAATTTTGAGGGTCTAGCTAAAGTTGGGAAAAACAGATTTGTAATGGTAGCAGATAATAATGGTCATTCATTATTACCTACAACTTTTACCTATTTCAAGATTAATCCATAAAATTTTTATCCATAAATATAGTTATATCTCTTTTTGTAATAGTAAACTATAGGTGATTAAATTACCATCTTAACATCGCAATGGTCACGAAAAGCTTTAAATAGTTCATCTCTCTCCTCTTGTGAGGAGACCTCACAATCAGCATTTATACTAATAAACTTACCTTTACTAGAGATATTTCCCTCTCTACACTTATAGTTACGATGAGCCATAATATCAAATATACAACTCTCTAGTTTCTCTTTATCTGTGCCAATTATTTTAAATCCCCAATTGCAAGGGTAATTGATTTTTGGTTTGTTTGTTGTTTTATCGTCTAAAATCACCTGATTTTCCTCCTGATTTCTTTTCTAATTGTATATTCCGTATTATCATACCTTTATCTATTGCTTTTAACATATCATAAATAGTAAGAAGTCCTACACTAACCCCCGTTAATGCCTCCATCTCTACACCCGTTTTACCTGTTAATTTAGCTGTTACAGTAAGTTTAAATCCTGGAACTTCAGGCAACTCCTCTATATCAGTTTTGACAGAAGTCAACATTAAAGGATGACACATAGGAATAAGTGTACTAGTCTGTTTAGTCCCTTGTATTGCTGAAATAACTGCTGTTTGAAGTACAGGACCTTTTTTGGCAGAGTTGGTTACTACTGCATTATATGCCTCTGGGGTTACTTCTATAATCCCTGAAGCTACTGCTATTCGTGTTGTATCCAATTTATTAGATACATCTACCATTTTTGGTTTATTATTTTCATCTAAATGAGTTAGGTTCATAATCTTTTCCATCTTTTTTATCCTAATTTTACCCAAAAAAACTATTTTTTATATACTTATTTCTCAAATAGGATATAATTTATCTAATTTATAGTAATATACAAAGTTATATTTATAATAAGTATAAATTATTAATATGGAGTAATAAAAATGAAAAAAGTTCTGGTATTAGGTGGTGGTTTTGCAGGTGTTGAAACTGCTATCTATCTGAGAAAACAAGGAATTGATACTACACTTGTAAGTGATAGGGATTATTTCTATATATATCCTATATCTATATGGATACCCACAGGAGATATTACCCAAAAAGATATCTCCGTACCACTTGATAAATTAGCTAAAAAACATGGCTTTAAAGTAATAGTTGATAAGGTAATTAATTTTGAAGCTAAAGAAAAAAGAGTTACTCTTCAACAAGGTCAGGTACTAGATGATTTTGAGTATATTGTAGTTGCCCTTGGTCAAGATAAACTAAAGCCAAAAGGAGTTGAACATACTCTATCAATTTGTGGTAAACCAGAAGAGGCAGTTGAGTTAAATAGGAAGTTAGAAGCACTAGTAAAAAAAGGTTCAGGTAAAATTGCTATGGGATTTGGTGGTAATCCAAAAGACACCTCAGCAGTTCGTGGAGGACCTGCTTTTGAAGTTCTATTTAATGTGAATACTATGTTAAAGAAAAAAGGTTTGCGAGACAAATTTGAACTAACATTTTTTGCACCAATGGAAAAACCTGGTTTAAAAATGGGACATAATGCAGTGGATATGATGCATAAGATGTTCAAAATGACTAATATTCATACACAAATAGGTTCGAAAATTATAAATTTTGAAGAAAATGCTATAAATTTTGAAAATGGTACAAAATTGGAGTCTGACCTTATTATGTATATATCAGCAGGAACAGGACACAATATACTAGAAAACTCTGGATTACCTTTAAGTGATGCAAAATTTGTTGTAACTAATGAATATAACGAAATAGATGGATTTGATGGTATTTATGCTATTGGCGATAGTGCTTCACTTATGGGACCAGAGTGGAGAGCTAAACAAGGTCATGTTGCAGAAGTTATGGCTAAAAATGTAGCATATAACATATTCCAAAAGATGCAAAAAATTAATTCAAAAAGAAGCTATATCGAACATATCAATATCTTATGTGTCATGGATACAGGAGATGGAGCAGCATTTGTATATAGAACAGATAAATTAGCCAAAATGATACCACTACCAATTATAGGTCACTGGATGAAAAAAGGTTGGGGCTGGTATTGTAAAAACTCTAAACTAGGGTATATCCCAAGAATACCTGGAATGTAAATAAAAAAGGAAAAAGATGAAACAGACAATAATGATGGAAAAATATCCAGTATTTGAACTAGATATAAAAAAAAGCGAAACTAGATTTAAAACAGCCGATGAGATTATAGAGTATCTAAAAGAGAAAATAGATAATCATCCTATAGCAGTATATATAGCTACATTTGACCACTATAGTCATACTAATAGTTTAGAAGATGGAGAAATTTCATCTGATATATTAGATGCCAAAAATATAGTATGCTGTTTTGGTAAAAATTTACCAAAAGCAAATATGCTATCTGTCAGACCTCGTTCAATTGGGGTAGCAGAACTTAGTAATGAGTTTGTAGTAAGTTTCTTAGAAGCCCCAAATCCTATAGCGACTGATGCAATGGAGAGTTGGGTTAAAGGGATTGTTACTATTTAGATAATTATGATTTATTAAATTTATCTCAGGTAAAAATATCTAAATCTGCTATAAAAATAACCAAAACTTTTATAGCAGAAACTATTGATTAATCTCATTGTGCTAAAATATCAAAATCATATGTAAAAAGGAAAAAATATGCAAAAAAAACTATTTCTACTACTCTTTACACTAATAGTAAGTAGTTCTTTACTTATTGGTAAAACACTAGTAACAGTCAATGGTCATAAAATAGATGATTCTATCATCCCAAAAGGATATGAAAAGCTTGATGATACCAAAAGAGCAAATCTAATGGAACATCTAATTAAAGAAGATTTAATACATCAGGAGTTGCTCAAAAGTAATATAGTCAAAGATAATCGATTTATAAAAGCATTTGCCCAACAAAAAAAGATAGCACAAAAAGAGTATAAAAAGGCAACAGGAAAAAATCTAACAAAAGCTCAACTTCTTAATATCAAAGGTTCAATTGCATTAATGTTATATCAGCAAAAACAGCTTATGTCTATAACTATCAGTGATAATGAGGCGAAAGAGTTTTTTGATAATAATCAAGAACGATTTAACTTTCCAAACTCTATAGAGATAGCAAATATAATTGTAAAAACCAAACAAGAAGCTAGAAATATTATAAAACAACTCAAGAGAGCATCTGACCTAGATAAAGAGTTTATAAAAATAGCTCATGAACATAAACAAAATGGTTATATGGGATGGTTTGGAGAAGGTATGGCTCCTCAAAACCTTTTCAATACAGCATACAAAGCAAAACCAAAAACTCTACTCAATAAACCTATCAAAACCAAATATGGGTATCATGTAGTATATCTACTTAATAAGAAAAAAGCAGGAAAAATATCATTCGAAAAATCAAAAGATAATATCAAAAAAATGCTTAAACAGAAAAAAGTTATTCAAGCATTAGAAGATAAAGTCAATACACTTTATGGAAATGCAGAGATTGTATATTAATTTATATAGTGGGTTGTAAAACCCACACTGCTATCTATAACTTATTTCTATTTACACAACTCATCTCTATTTACAACTCTTAAAACTATTAATCAAATCTCTCTGTTCCTCAAAGAGCTATAATAAAACCAATTTCTAAAAATAATAGATAAGCTAAAATAGTTAATAACATAAATTAAATTGTTTAAAAAATAAAATAGAATAAATTTTACTTATTAAAATAAACTGGTTATAATTAGAAAAAATTATAAAGGTACTGAAGATATAGTTGTGCTAATATTTGGTGTCATAGTTACGCTAATTGTAATTCCAAAGGTTGAGCTATTTAATGAGGTAGATTTGTCACAATTGCATAATGATGTACAACCTGATAAGAAATAGAGGTATAAACTAAGGTTCAAAATCGTATAATTTTTGAAAAAATTAAAGTTATCTATGCAAAATAAAAATTTAAACCTATCTATCAAATCTTATCTTGATATATCTCAACTACTCCAAACATATCGGGGTAGTCATGAAGAGAACCGTTCATTTGCATTAAAAGAGGAGAGATTGCAAAAAGCTCCTACTAAACTGTTACTCAAATGGTTAGATGCAAATATATATAAAATCACTACAAAATTAGACTCTAAAAGGTATTTAGAGTATTTATCCTCTTTTAGCTCTATTTTAGGACTACTCTCTTTTATTATTGGTTTTTTGGTAGGACTAGGGCTACTTAGTTATAGTGGTGAGGCACCCGTTAATATAATATATTATCTACTTATTGTAATGGTCGTTCCTATTTTAAGTATGATAGTTGCTCTATTTTCTATGGTGACACATGGTAGGGTGGCAGATTTTTTTACTCTGCTATTTCCTCTACATTGGATAGAGAAGTTTCTTAATTATGTCTCTTTTCGGAAAAAGTTATCAGATTTTAAAGTACCATTTTCATTAGAGTTATCCAAATGGTTATTTATTGAGAGGTTACAACTATTTTCATTAATTTTCTCTATAGGGCTATTTGTCTCTTTGATAGTTATGGTAGTTGCTACAGATATAGCATTTGGTTGGAGTAGTACGCTTCAAATCTCTCCTAACTCATTTCATACTATACTATCTGCTATAGGGATAGCATGGGCAAAGATAATACCATCTGCTATTCCTTCATTAGAGTTAGTAGATATGAGTCATTATTTTAGGTTAGGTGCGAAATTAAATAGCTCTATGATACACAATGCTGATAAATTAGGAGCTTGGTGGAAATTTTTAGCTATGAGTACTCTATTTTATGCTATTGGTTTGCGTTTATGCTTTTGGCTTTTTACTAAAGAACTATTGCATAAAAAAATAGAGAAAGAGTTTTTGGGAGTAGAAGGTGTAAATAAAATATTACAAGAGTTTAATAGACCTTTTATCTCTACACAAGCACCACAACCAGAAAAACACTTAGATATAGTAGAAAGTATTAAAGAGAAAATAATTCCAAAAGAGAAAGATAAATATACAACTCTACTAGGTTGGAACTACTCTATAGATGAGATAAAATTATCCAAAGATACCACTTCTATAACAGCTATAGATATATTTGCAGTAGGTGGTAGCAATAGTTTCAATCAAGATAGAGATATAGCCAAAACACTTAGAGGTAGAGTAGCTTTATATATAAAATCATGGGAGCCACCAACTATGGATTTTATCGATTTTTTGGAGATGATTATCGAAAATAGAAAGGTTGAAAAAGTGGAAATATATCCATTAGGAACAGTAGGTAAATATTATAAAAATAGTTCAAGAGATATTTTTATATGGGAACGGAAAATTGAAACACTTCAATCAGATAAAGTATGGGTGATAAATAATGAATAATACATCTTATCCAAAATTTGCTGTTGTTGGGCATCCAAATAAAGGTAAAAGTAGCATAGTCTCTGCATTAGCATTAGATAAATCTGTACAGATAGGAGATACTCCAGGAACAACACAAGTTAAACGAGGATTTCCACTTAAAGTAGATGGCAAAATAGTTTATGAGCTTTTTGATACTCCAGGGTTTCAAAGGGCTAGACAGATATTAGCATGGTTACAAGAGCATGAACCATCATCTATCAACAAGAGAACTGATGTAGTAAAAGCTTTTATATCTGAACATAGAGATAATCCACGATTTAAAGATGAGATAGAACTACTAGAACCCATTGTTAATGGTGCAGGTATTATATATGTAGTAGATGCCTCTAAACCTTATGGGTCAGAGTATGAAGTAGAGATGGAGATACTTCGTTGGTGTGGTCAACCATCTATGGCAATACTTAATTTAATAGGAGATGAAGATTATAGAGATGAATGGAAAAGAGCATTAGGACACTATTTTAGATTAGTTCGTTCATTTAATCCTATCAAAGCAACATTTCGTAATCATATAGAGCTACTAGAGAGTATGGCACAGCTAAATGAGGAGTGGACTAAATCTATTAAACAAGCTATAGATGTATTGGAAAATTTACATCAACAAAAAATAGAACAGAGTATAGATAGTATTGTCAAACATACAATTCATAGTCTCTCTTATGTATATACTCAAAAAATAAAATCTAAAAAAGCAACAAAAAAAGAAGAAGAAAAAGCCAAATTAAGATATAGAACAGAGCTTATTCGAAATGAAAAACATTTAGAAAGAAGTATCGAATCTATATGGAGGCATCTTGATATAAAAAAAGTAGAGCATAGTTTATCTTTGGATAATATAGGTCTCTTTTCTAAACAGAGTGCTTCTATATTTGGTTTGAGTCAGAAAGAGCTAACTATTACAGGAGCATCAGCAGGTGCTATTGGTGGATTGGGTATCGATTTAGCATTTGGTGGTGGTACGCTATTTTTGGCTTCACTAATTGGTGGAGCTGTTGGTGGAATGGGGGCTATGATAGGATTTGATAATTTATATGAAATCAAAGTCATGGGTCAAACAATTGGTAAACGAGAGTTATCTATAGGTCCTATGAAAAATCTAAATTTTCCATATATACTATTAAGTCGTTCACTCTACTATGCTTATATTATTGCTAATCGTTCTCATGCCATTCGAGATAGTTTAGAGTTAAAACAAGAGGAGTTTTTTGGAGAACAGATTTTTGATGTCCATAGAAGAAAAAAACTTGAAAAGGTACATAGTAGATTAAGAAAAGGAGAAAAAACTACTCCTCTTATGTTAGAGGAGTATAGAGAGGTTATTTTAGAAAGTTTTAATCTTATTTAACTTCTAATTTATAGTATTTTCGTTGTTTACTATTTCTCTCTATTTTTCTATATTTTTCTGGTTTGTTATTGAGTAGATTACGAATATCTTCTAGTATCATCTTCTCTTTCGCAAAATAGGTGTGATTGAGATTGAAGAATTTAGAAAATAGATTATTAAAATCAATATTAACATTAATTGTATCTATATTATCAATAACTGTAACAGGAGTAACTAACCCAGCTCTATCATTATCATGTATAGTTTTGGATAATTTTACTGCTTTATCCTCTGATGATACATAAAGTGTAGTTTTATCAGAAATCATAGTATAAGCTTTAGAAATATGTTTAAATAGGTCAGCATCTACATCTGGAGCAGCCAATATAATTTGACCAAAATGGATAGAGGGTTGTTCTTTTTGAATATCATTAACTACTCTTAAGAGTCCACGGTTTCCCATACTATGAGCTATTATATTTACTTTAGATGCACCTGATTTTTTTGCAAAACCTATTAAAAATTCTTTGAGATATTTTTCACTAGCTTGTATAGTAGCTTCATCTGTAGTATATTTGGCTGTGCTATGAGCTGAGGGCCAACTATAAAAAGCCATAACCCCTTTGAATTTAAGGTCATATCCTATTTGTCCTGCTCGAATAGCAGCACTATCAAATGAATTATTATATCCATGGATAAATATAAGAGCCTCTTTTCTCCTCATATTTTTGAACTCATCTTTTAGTGTTTGCCAAAGTTCATTACTATTTTTATATGCTTTTATATCTTTGATCTTTAACTTACCATATGAGGCATCAAGGTGTATAATTTTTTCCCAGAACGAGCCATCTATTTCACCTATTTTATGTGATGCAGGGATAAATATATTACAACTTCCTGTATAGAGTTTTTCGGCTCTTTCATTTCCATATCCTTTTGAGATATTATTTGGGTCAATAGGTTTTCTATTAGTTCCATAGTAAAGTTTATATAGTTCATCATACTTTTTTTTATGCTTAATTGAACTAACCTCTTTTGGTAAAGGAATAGAAGTAGAAGAAGCACCCATAAGAGTTATAGGCTCTTTTTTAAGCTTGTATTTTTCCTTTTTTGATAGTTGTGAACATCCTCCTAATAGAAATAATAGTAGAAAAATAACAAAAAACTTAATACCTATTTTTTGAAACATATTTAACTCCTTAAATAGTTATATTATAATTATAACATAAAAACTCTATCTAATCCCATTAAAATTACAATACTCAAAAGCCCTCCTGCTATACCTGCTAAAATATCATCTCCCATTACACCTAATCCACCTTGGACTTTTCTATCTATTACTCCTATAGTTGATGGTTTCCAAATATCAAAAAGTCTAAATGTAGCAAAACTTAATCCTATTGCAATCTCATTTGCATATGGATAATTCATAGTTTTGACAACAGATAGAGCAAATATCATAGCTATCCATACTCCTGCTACTTCATCTATAACTATACTTTTATCATCATGGGTATTAGTAGCTTTTTCATATTTGTTTATCTCAAATATACCTATAATAGTAATAACTAAAGTTAGCATAAAGAGTGTCTGCATTGGAAGAAATTCAAGTATCACTAATCCCATAATCAAACCAGCAAAACTACCAACAGTCCCTGGTGCTTGTGGAGATAATCCTGTACCAAAAAAAGTTATAAAAATTTTATTATAATCCATTTATTGCCTTTATTTTTTTATTTCTCTATTTCTTTATGTTAATGAAGTTGTTTGATATAAATCCATTAATTTTACATAAAAATCTTCTTCACTATGCTCTTCAATAAGACCCTCATTAGGTACTAATGCATCATAAAGTTCTTGAATATTTTCAAATCTATCAGGATAGAGTGTACTAAGCACTGTGGCTGATACTTCTCGTCTAACTAATATACTAGGTGGCATAATACCTGCTCTGATTAGTTTCATAATAGATTGAGAATGGTAATGAATATGATGATGTTGTCCATGAGGACAAGTACTAGTACTCACTAGTGTTCTACACTTATTACAATATACATAATGGTCAACAGTAGATATTTTTAGTTTAATTCCTTTTGAGTTGTCAAAAATAGAGTTGAGTCTGTTCTTATCATAAAAAGAACCCAATCGTGTATGATTTTTAGTAATAACTAAACGATTACATCCATAGTTTTTTGCAACCAAGGCATCAAGTACCAATTCATTATATCCTGCAAATATATAAGAGTTTTCTAATGGAACTATAACAACTTTATTTGTTGGTAAAAAATTTTCAATAAAGCTATTGATTGCTTCATATCGAATATCATATCTCAATCCCCTAGAGTTAAAAGGTTTAAGTAAAAATAGAACAACTATATCTGACTGGTCGAGTATCTGCCTTATCATTCTCTCATGTGAACGATTTAAAGGATTAGCATATAGCATAAAACCTGCAATATTTTTTGCATTTTGCTCCTCTATTAGCCGTTTTACCTTTTTAATAGTGCTTGATATAAGAGGGTATTTTACTTGATAATCACCACATACAGCTATATTCCCTAATCTTGGTAAAGTCTCTTTAACACCTGGATGAGAGGGGTCTGCTGTCCCGAATATACACATAAGTCGTTGCTCAATATTTATCTCAAAAGTCTCATTAACTTTTAATTCTCCTACAACATTTCCTCCAGTTACTAAATTTAGTACCTCCCCTTGTTTGGCTGTCTGGAGTATCTCTTTATTTCTTTTACCACTAGGAGATAATAAAAATGCGAATGGATATGGTACACCTTTATATACCTTGGTCTCATTTACTTCAAATGCTTCTTGTTTATTCATTAATTTTGTTACGGGTGAGATTACACCCTCTTGCACCAAAGCCAAAGTAGATAATGCTTCAGCATCTATATATAGTTCTCTATTTTTTCTTGAAGATGCCATACTTTTTCCTTTTCTCCCATAAACTTTTCCTTGAAATTCCTAATTTTTTCGACAATTCGGTATCTGGAAATTGATATTGAAAACTATTAACAATAAACTTCACATAATCATCAATAGTCAAGATTTCATTTTGGTCATATAGTTTGTTATCTGTATTTATCTCCAATCTAGGATAAGGTGTATCTATATCATTAGTAGTTGATATAATAAATTCCCTCCTATTTAATAGGTCAAATAGTTGTTCTCTCTCTGCTTTTTTAAGTATTTGTAGTTCAGAAATATATAAAATATGCTTTATATTAGATTTAGCTATCTTCTCTTTCCAATTTTTTGCACCAAGGGGTATAAAAACTAATACTCTATCATTCTTTTGTGCATATTTAAATGCTAATTTATCAACCAGCTTGATATAGTTGGTAAATATAACAACAGGAGTAGTAATCTTATCTATATCATCAGTAATATTAATATCATTTAGTAGATATTCACTATACTCTTTATATAGATTTTTGTACTTTTTGAGTGTTTGATACTCTTTGTAGTGTTCAATTTTTCGTTGTAACTCTTCTATCATAAAAGGTTTGACAATATAGTCATTTGCCCCAAGCTTCAGAGGTGCAGAGACCGTATCATTATTAATATAGCTAACCATAAGTATAATGATTTTTTCTCTATATTTAGTAATCAAAGGATTAAAGTTTTGCCCTGGTAGGTTAGTTGATAGTAGATAAGCATCCCCTGAACTTGATGTCATTGCCTCTTTGATGGAAGAGAAAATTTCAGTCTCATATCCAGATTGATTGAGTTTTGTTGATATACTCTGTGCAAGATATAGTTCGTTTTCTATAATTGTTATCTTCATTTTTTTGTCCAATCGTAATAATTTAATGTTGCGATAGCCTCAACTGCTACACCCTCTTTGCGTCCAATCCAACCAAGCTTCTCAGCTGTTGTAGCTTTGATATTTACAAGATTAGGTGTTATATTTAGTAGTTTAGCAAGATTAAATCGCATTGCTCTTTTGTAGTTTAGAAGTCTAGGTGTTTGAGCTATAATAGATAAATCTATATTGCCCACTACATATCCAAGACTATTTAGTCGTTTTATTGTATCTTTTAATAGTTGGGTTGAATTTATGTTTTTATATATAGGAGAGGTATCAGGATAAAATTCACCAATATCACCTAACCCTGAAGCACCCAAGAGTGCATCTATTAGAGCATGAATTGCTACATCTCCATCACTATGTGCTTTAAAGCCGAAGGGTGAGTCTATCTCTATTCCACATAGAAACATTTTTTTACCATCTTCAAAAGGATGAATATCTATCCCAAAACCACTTAACACTTTGTTAGATGGTTTTTTAATACAAGGTAGTTTATCTAAATCTTCAATCATAGTCAGCTTATGTGCTTTAACAGAACCTTCAACAAAAATTATCTCACCACCTTGTGAAGCAATAGCTGAACTATCATCAGTAAACTCTCTATCTGTATCTAATGCAATTTTGAGTGTAGCACTATCTGATAGTTGAGGTGTTTGTATGATTTTAGTTTTTTCTCTATCTATTGGACTATTTTCATAATATAGCGTATCGACAACATTAAGTGTAGGAACTACACAACTATTGTTATTTTTTGCTAAAATTATACGCTTAATCATTTCTTTATCAAGACAACATCTAGCAATATCAGAAACCAAAACAAAAGGTGTTGTGACATGTTCTAAAGCGTTTTTAAGAGATGCTTGTCTGCTAGAACCACCCTCTACAAATATATAATTAGCAAAATTTGACATAACTTGTATATCATCTGGAGATGACACTATAATAGTACTTTGAAAGGGTTCTATAGTTTGAAATTCATCAGCTACTTGCAACCACAAAGGTTTATCATCACTCCATATCCATTGTTTTTTGGGAGGTAATTTAAACCGTGACGCACTTCCTGCACCTAAGAGTATAAGTGTTATGTTATGCAATATCAATCCTCATTTTAAAGTGTAACCATATTATACATTAGTAACCTTTGGTAACACTTTATTTTATTAAAAAATCTACCATAATCAAGAAAAATGATTTATAGGTTCACTTATACTTAAGTAGTAATATTTGTATATAAATTTAAGTTTATTTGAAAGTTTTAAAAACTAAAGTATCATAAATAGCCACTTTTTATGCTATAATAAATGTTTTAACAAATCAAGATAATAAAGAGATATATATGCAGATAAAATATAGTGGAGATAAACCTATAATATCACAACATGGGATTACTTTTAACACTACAAAAGAGGATAAATATATTTACCTTAAAAGTGCCATTCATATACTTCATATTATTGATATGAAGCATAATTATGAATTTGATAACAATATACCAGATGATAAAATATCCAAGATGATTAGAGAGTATCAAACAGATATTGAACAAGATATAGAAAAAGAAGAGCTACGATATGAGAGAAAACTAAGAGATGAGATTAAGAATGTAAAAGAGAGCAATTTAACAGAGTTAGATAAAAATATTTGGATTAAAAATCTAAAACTAATGCAAGGTTATCGAATACAAAGAGCTATTAATAAACTCTATTATGAACATGTTATTGCCATTATTGTAAATCTTATTAACAAAAATCAAATTACAAATATGATTTTACCATTTAATAAATCATATTTTCATTTAGTAGAGAGTATAAAAAATGCTTTAGATACAAATAAAAACCATATTAAAAGTAATATAGAAATAATAAATAAAAATAATGAATTAGCATTAAAATTCACTATAAATTAGTACTACTCCTGACTTAACCCAACAGCACTACAAAAAAACTCCCAAACCCCTAAAAATAGGCTTTCAAAAAAGAAGCCCAAAATCATAGTGCCTACCAAAAATGTACCTTGACATTAAATCTAAAAAATGCTATAATGTCAGATTATGTTTGTAAGAGTAAAAAGTACACCTAAAAGTCCAAGAAAATCAGTACAAATTGTTGAGTCCTATAGAGTTGATGGAAAAGTTAGACAGAGAATTGTCAAGCATATTGGAGTAGCACAGGATGATAGTGAGTTAGAGGAGTTGAAATCTTTGGCAAATTCTATCAAAATTAAGCTAGAGCTCGATAGACAGTTACCCCTTTATACCCCAAAAAGAGATAGAGGATAGAGAGAAAAAAAGTTCAGTAGTCGTCAAAAAATAAAAATATATTAGAAGAGTAGTTTGAAATTAAGGTAAAATTACCTTGTGAAAAAAAACAAACACCAAAAGAATAATAGCATATTAGAAGAAAAAATCAAAGAGCAAACAGGTTGGAATAGTTAAATGATAAAAAACATATTAAACTCCTAAAACATGGACGTATGGCTATGAGTATTTTCCTTTATGGACTTGAATATCTCTCTGAAATACTTCTTCATTTAGAAACTAAAGATAGGCAATTGGCTTTTGTTTTTGGGATATTTGCATTTGAAGAATTTAAAAAATGACAACTACTGAAATCTAAAATTAACCTCTTAAGAGAAATCAAGCTATAATACCTCCATTTAATTCAATAGTAATAAAAGGTCAATTTTGAGTGAAAATCTAATCGGTTATATTGATAACCAAGGAAATATTATAGATACACAGAGTGCTGGTAAGACCTTTGAAGGTCAAGAGATCGCTTATGATAACTCAGAGGTTGCACTGGAGATTATTCGTCACTCCACTGCCCATCTTATGGCACAAGCAATTACAGAGCTTTATAGCAATGCCAAATTTTTTGTAGGACCTGTCATTGATGATGGGTTCTATTATGATTTTAAGGTTGATGAGAAGATTGGAGAGGAGGATCTCAAAGCCATTGAGAGGAGGATGAAAGCCCTCATCAAAAAAAAGTATGCCATAGAGAAGTATGAGATAAGCCGAGCAGAGGCACTCGAAAAGTTTGCCAATGATGAGCTAAAGATGGCAGTACTTTCACGCATTGAGGATGAGAGGGTCTCTATCTACAAACAAGGAGAGTTCGAAGACCTCTGTCGTGGACCACATGTTCCCTCTTTGAGATTTCTGCACAACTTCAAACTCACCCGAGTAGCAGGAGCCTATCTTGGGGGAGATGAGAATGAGGAGATGCTCACGCGTATCTACGGGGTAGCATTTGCCGACAAGGAGAGTCTCAAAGCTCATATCACCATGCTTGAAGAGGCGAAAAAGAGAGATCACAGAAAGATTGGTGCGGAGATGGAGCTGTTTATGTTCAATGAGGCTTCAGGTGCAGGATTGCCCTTTTGGATGCCCAAAGGAGCCAATCTGCGTCACAAACTAGAGACCATTCTACACAAAGCCCATCGAAAAAGAGGCTACCAACCCGTTAGAGGTCCTGAGATTCTCAAAGCCGATATGTGGCGAACCTCTGGACACTATGCCTGTTATGGGGAGAATATGTATCTTACCACCATCGATGAGCAGGAGTATGGAATCAAACCGATGAACTGTATCGGTCATATTCAAATCTTCAAGCAGAGCCAAAAGAGCTATCGTGATCTGCCACTACGCTACTATGAGTATGGGGTGGTACATCGTCATGAGAAGTCAGGTGTGCTTCATGGATTACTACGGGTGCGTGAGTTTACCCAAGATGATGCCCATATCTTCTGTACCCCTCAACAGATCGCCTCTGAAGTGATCAAGGTCGTTGAGTTTGTCGATTCAGTGATGAGACTCTTTGGTTTTGAATACACCATGGAGGTTGCAACCAAACCAGAAAAGGCAATCGGAGAGGATAGTGTATGGGATCTAGCAACTGAGGGTCTCAAAAAGGCGCTTGAGGAGAACAATCTTCCTTATGGTATCGATGAGGGTGGTGGGGCATTTTATGGTCCAAAGATAGATATCAAAATCACCGATGCCATTGGTAGAAAGTGGCAGTGTGGTACCATCCAAGTAGACTTCAATCTCCCTGAGCGATTTGAGGTTGAGTATGTGGATGAGGATAATAGTCGCAAACAACCCGTCATGATTCACCGTGCTATCTTGGGATCATTTGAGCGATTTATTGGTATTTTGACAGAGCATTATGCAGGGGAGTTTCCTCTCTTCTTGGCACCAACACAGGTGATTATTATCCCTATCTCTGAGACACACACCCCTTATGCTACACAACTCAAAGAGCAACTTTTGGATATTGAGATCGATTGTGAGATCTTTGACAAAAATGACTCACTCAACAAACGGGTACGTAATGCAGAGAAACAGAGAGTTCCCTATGTCGTGATTGTAGGGGATGAAGAGGTTGCCAACCAGACAGTTGCTATACGAGATCGTCGAGAAAAAGAGCAGTATAATCTTTCTTTTGATGAATTTATGGTAAAATTAACGCAACAACTTAGCGAAGGTAAAATTTGAGTAGACAAAACAACAGAAACAACAGAGGTAGAAAAAAGCCAGACGAAACCATTATGAATGAGAAGATCAGAGCCTATGAACTTCGTGTTCTTGGGGATGATGGGGAACAGCTTGGTATTCTTTCACGAGAAGAAGCATTAGAAATTGCAGACGACAAAGGGCTAGATTTGGTACTGGTCTCACCAAATGCCAAACCACCTGTTGCCAAAATTATGGATTATGGAAAACATAAGTATGAGCTAGAAAAAAAGAAAAAAGAGGCTCGTAAAAACCAAAAGACAATCGATGTCAAAGAGGTAAAATTCTCATGCAAAATTGCTGATGGCGATATCGCCTACAAAGTCAAACATGCTAGAGAGTTCCTTGAAGCGGGGAAACATGTCAAGCTTCGTGTCTTCTTACGAGGACGTGAGATGGCAAATCCTGAATGGGGTATCGATGTACTAAAGCGAGTATGGCCTATGTTGGAAGATGTAGGAAATCTCGAACAGGATGCACGACGTGATGGACGGTATATCAATATGTACGTCACCCCTCTTAAGAAATAATCAAATATTTATCTCTATGACCTTGTGGGGAGCCTCCCCACATCTTTTTAGATCTCTGTAATTGTTAGTGGCTTGTCAGAGAGGATGATTCCGTCGTTATCTGCATAGAGCCAAGATCCCTCCTTGAAAGTTACATTGCCAAATTTTATATCTTCTCCTCTCTTTGAGATGGATCGCTTGGTACTGCGTCTTGGACAAGTTCCTAGTGCCATAAGACCTGCATCAATCCCCTTTGTAATTTGAGTATCACGCACATAACCATTAACAACAATACCTGCCCAACCATTTTTGGCAGCAAATCCCATAAGATTATCACCCACTACGGCACAAAATTTTTGATCCACATCCACAACAACCACACGTCCCTCTCCCGCTTCGTCACGCAACAACTCAACCAACCCACGATTGTCCTCATCCAACAAAATCGTAACAATCTCACCATAAAAGTTATTCACACCTCCGTATGAGTTAAGTTGGCTCTCAACCACTTCGACTCCTTTGCCATGCTCATCACATAGATCTGCTGTTGAAAAATACATCACTTCTCCGTTTTTAGCGAATTATACTGCATTACTCCATTTTAAACAATATCTGATAAAATTTTACCATCAATATAAGGTAGTAATATGAGAGTTGTGACAGGAGTGGTAGGGAATGATATTCACGTAGTCGCCAATAGGCTAATTGAGATCTCCCTAAAAGAGAGAGGATTTGAGGTTTTTAACTTAGGGGTTAATACCTATTTAGAGGAGTTTATTGACGCTGTTATAGAGACGGATGCTAATCTACTGCTTATCTCCTCACTCAATGGAGAGGCAGAGGGGTGGAGTAGGGATCTGCTCTTTTTGAAAAATCGATTTGATTTAGAGGGGGTTCTCTTTGCTATTGGTGGAAACCTCAGTGTGGGTGAAGCGACCCAAGAGGAGCTAGAGCCAAAATACAAAGCGTACGGATTTGATCTTGTCTTTCATCAAGTAGATCTCAATGAGGGTCTTGATCAGATAGAAAAAGTGCTAAAGGAGTCCAATTAATGTTTCAAACAGAACGCAATATTATTACCAATACTCCCTATACCGATAGCTTTGATTTTGACGAGATAGAGGAGTTTGTTCGCAATGCAAGCAAAAACCTTTTTATCTCACATCGATTCAAAAATAGCAACAAGATATTGGTACAACCCCGTGGAGGATTCCCTACCTATGATAAAGTGTTTGAACTCTACAGAGAGTTTACCAAAGCAGGAGTAGATATCTTACCCCTTACGATTGATAGTAACACACGGCTCAATGATTATGAGATGGCAAAAAAGATGCTTGCACTCTCTGAAGAGACTGATGAAAATATGCTCAATGGGTACCCCCTCATCAACCATGGTTATCGTATCACCCGAAAAATGGTCACACACTATGATACCCCCATTAGCCTACGACATGGTACACCCGATGCTCGACTTTTGGTGGAGGTGGCTCTTGCAAGTGGTATCTTTGAGATAGAGGGCGGTCCAATCACCTATCTGCTTCCCTACTCCAAAAACTTTCCACTCGATAAGGCATTTCTCTACTGGAAATATGTAGAGCGTCTCTGTGCGAACTACTCTAAACTCAATGAACCCATCAATCGAGAATCTTTTGGTCCACTCTCAGCCACGCTACAACCTCCTGCTATTGTTATTGTGATTCAACTCTTGGAGATGCTCCTCTCTCTTGAAGAGGGGGTCAAATCCTTCTCAGTAAGTTTTTCACAAACAGGATCACTCTCTCAAGACATTGTAAGTGCCAATGTTATCAAAAAATTGGCTCGAAAATATGCCAAACAGATTGGGTGTGGGGATGCCACTATTCATCTAGTCTATCATCAATGGATGGGAGCTTTTCCTAGAGACAAGGAGTTCTCGGATTCACTGATCAACACCTCTACCGTTATTGCGGCCATGGTGCGTGCAGATAAGATGATTACCAAAACCAGAGATGAATCCTTTGGGATTCCAACACCAGAGGTCAATGCAGCAGCGGTACGCAATACCCAATACACCCTCAACATGCTAAGAGGACTTCCTACAATTAGTGATCCCCAAGAGGAGGAGCATCTGACCGAGATGGTAGATGATATTATGGAGGCAGTCTTCAACGATCCAGCAGATACACTATGGAGACAGGTTTTTAACTCTATCAAAAAAGGGATTATAGATATCCCCTTCTCTCCACATATTATCAACGCAGGAGAGGCAATTACAGTACGAGACAAAGAGTACAATATTCGATTCTATGAGCGAGGCAAGATTCCTATTAGTGATAAGTGTTTGGCATATGAGCGATCCAAGATTAAGCTTGGAGGCAAGTCACTCGTTGAGAATATAATTGATGATATAGGAATTATGCTATGAATAAACTACAGATAGATATTGGAAGTACCTATTTTAAGATCTCTGCCAAGGGAGAGATCAAACAGTACTTTAGAGATTTTGATTGTGAGATATATAAAGATCTCAATCAAAAATGTGGAGAGCTACTTACGACCTATAAGGGTGATGATATTTTGATATGTAGTTCGGCAAATGGGGGGCTAAGTACGCTTATTATAGGTATTACAACACTCTTTAGTCTGCGTTATGCAACCAATATCGCTTTTAACTCAGGGATCAATATTATCGATACCATTCTCTACGCAAAGATCCAAGAGGCATCTATCCCAAAGGATACTATTGATGTGGTTATTATTGTGGGAGGGATCGATGGTGTCGTGCCAAAATTTGATCAACAACTTCTTGACTACCTAGAGAGGCTTAACTATCGCAATATTGTCTATGTGGGTAATAAGGGAGATGCCAAATTTGTGCAAAACGCCATAGAGGATATTGTGATACTTCCCAATATTATTGGAGAGAAGTTACAGATTGTCGAACCTCACCTCAAAGAGTATCTCACCAATCTCTATCAATCAAATATTGTGGGCAGAGAGGATATTAAGCAACTTTATAAAATTACAAACAATCAGATCTACTCAACCCCCTACATTGTCAACAATGCACTGCCAAAACTCGGAACCCTCTTTGAGATTGCAGATCCTTTTTTGGTCATAGATATAGGAGGAGCAACTACAGATATTCACTACAGTACTGATCTTATCGAGAACAAAAACAGCATCACCCAAAGTGAATATGATCGTATGGTCTTCAAAAAACTTGGGGTATTTAAATCACGTCAAAGCCTTGTCTTTGGAGCAAAAAACAATGAGTTTGTCTATGAGCTTCTTGATTATCTAGGAGTCAATGAACATATCCTAGATGAGCAGAGCGACAAGGCAACCATTGTATTGATGCAGTTGGCGATCTTCTTGGTACTCTATCAAGTCTCCAAACGTCACAACGACTATGTCTCACTCAAACTAGAGATTCTCAACTCTATTGTCTTAACAGGAGGAGTATCTAAAGTTCTTAGTGATAAAGATATTGAGACTATTATCCGTTTTTTCTACAAAAAAATCATCAACTACACCAAGATCCCCAAAATAATCACAGATAGAAACTATGAGATATGGACACTTGGTATCAAGGAGATACATCATGGCAAATAGTATTAGAACCCTACTTGAGCAAGCAACCCAAAATGCTCCTAACAAAATTGCACTTATTGAGAATGAGAAACAACTCACCTACCATGAGTTATTCACATCGGTTAACCAATTGGCAAACTACTTCAATCAACTCGATCTCAAAGAGGGATCACGCATCGGTATCTACTCCAACAAAGATACCCAGCAGGTTATTGCTATTCTTGCTCTGCTCTCAACCCCTTATATTATTGTGCCTATTACCCGTTTTTTGAAACCTGAACAGGTGGAGTATATTATCGATAATGCGGGAATAGAGACAATTATCACAGACAAAACAAAAATCAAAAACATCCAAAAGATAGATTTCAAAGGTCGAATTATCACCTTTGAACCACTCGATGACAAACTGGTCTCTTTCAAAGAGATATACAAATGTTTCAACCCAAACTACACCACCCAAATCAACCCCAATAGCCGTGCCATTATCACCTATAGCTTTGGGAGTGATGGATCACAAAAGGGAATAGTCATCCCCCACAAGAGTTTAGCAGAGGGAGCAAGAATCGTCTCTAAGTATCTGCATCTACAACAAGATGATATTATCTCAGGACTGCTCTCTTTTAATCTCGATTATGGTCTCAATCAGATATTCTGCTCTCTACAAGTAGGGGCAACCTTGGCACTCCATAAATTTATTCTCCCTAGTGACTTTTTTGCTCATCTGCTACGAGACAGAGTAACCGTACTTGCCATGATGCCTGTGCATATTGGCAAGATGTTTGATGAAGATCCTCATCGACTCCCCACCTCAAGTCAGCTAGATCATGTACGTGTCATCACCTCCTCTGGGGGCAATATCACCCCTAAGATGGTCAAGAAGGTTGATGCCTACTTCAAACCTGCCAAGTTCTACTCAATGCATGGACTTACAGAGGCACTAAGAACCACCTATCTTGATCCTTCACAGATTCATATCCGTCCCACATCAATAGGCAAAGCGATCCCTGAAGTGGAGGTCTATATCATTAATGAAGAGGGTAAAGCGTGTCAACCCTATGAAGTAGGAGAACTTATTCACAGGGGATGCTGTATCTACCAAGAGTATTGGAACAGTCCCCAAGAGAGTGCCAAACGCTTTAAACCCATTACTATTTTGGAAAAAGTCATTCCAAACATAGAAAACCCCAATGAGATTGTCATCGCCTCAGGAGACTATCTCTATGCCGATGAGGAGGGGTACCTCTACCTAAAAGGACGCATTGATGACATGATCAAAACCAATGGGTATCGTGTTAGCCCCAAAGAGATAGAGGATGTAGTGCGACATAACATAGAAGGAGTAGGACAGTGTGCGGTGTTTGGTATCCCCAATGAGGAGATAGAAGAGGAGATTGTGCTAATCTACTCTGCCAAAGAGAAGATACCCAAAAATGAGATCATTTTTGAACTCAAAAAACATCTAGCAACCTATATGATACCCACCATTATAGAGTACCAAGAGCATCTGCCACTTAAGGCCTCTCACCATGAAGAGGTAGACAAAAGAGCCCTCAAAAAGAGATTTGAGGAGATTATATGAGACATCTCTTAAAAGAGCTATATGGCACAGGTATTATCTTTTTTTACTACACTAAGTGGTTTATATTTATAGGGTTGCCTATACTCTATTATGGACTTGACTATAAACAGAATAGTATTATGAATATTTTATGGGGTTACTGTTTTATACTAATTATCAAAGATTTTATCGTAAGGGTTATTCTAAAGAAAAAGTATTGCGATATAGAGATCAAAAAGAAGAGATAGACTAAGGAGGTATCTATTTTATACTCCTAAGAGATCCAAAAGGCTCTCCTCAATCAAGAGGAGAGCAACAAAAAAGCTCCCAAGAGATGATTTTATGCTCTTCCAGAAAGCATACCATACTGAGTCATTGGTTTGAGTAGATAAACCTTAAGCAACCACCAAATCCATCGCTCTTGAGTAGGATCTAGTGGTAGCATAGGTGTTGGCTTTTTGGTCCAGTTAAACTCTGCCAACATAACTGTACCGATACTTGTAATTAGTGGACACACAGTATAACCTGCATATTTATGATTTTTATTAATATCTCCACCCTCCATCATTGTTATTACATTATCAACCACAACTTTGTACTGCTTTCTAGCTGATCCACCTGTTTTTCCCATAGGAACACCAGCGATATCACCCAATGCAAATATATTTGGATATTTAACATGCTGTAGCGTCTCTTTATTTACAGGAACCCACCCTTTTCCTGAACCAATTGGAGAGTTGGCTATCTCCTCTGCTGCAACCATAGGAGGGGTAATATGCATGAAATCATAAGGAACTTCAACCTTCTCATGTTTTGTCTCCATAGTATACTCTTCGAGATCTTCATCCCATGCTCCCTTAACCTGCATATGCTTATCAAAAGTAGCAATTTTAGCAACTGGATCAACCTTAATAAGATTATGCTTATAGTGCCAATTGAAATCTCTTGCTTTAAATTGATTTAGAATGGCTTCATGATACTCTGGAACACCAAACATCTTTCCTCCATTAGGATAAAATGTCAATTCAGCATTCTCTCTAACACCTGCTTCTCTAAGTCTAGCATCTGTTAGATACATAATCTTTTTGGGTGCTCCTCCACATTTAATAGGCGTATTTGGGTGAGTAAAGAGACCCTTTACTTTTTTGCCACTCTTTGCATCAGCAATAAACTTTTGCATCTCTTTCCATGTATCTTCTGAACCTTGTTGAAAGTAGATTGATGCCAAACCATTTTTGCCAATAATTTTACTTACAGGAGTATGATCCCCTGTAGAGGTAATGGTCTCAGTAATGCCAAGCCCCTCAATTTTAGAGAAGTCCAACTTTAGACCTGCCGCTACAATAAGATAATCATAGTGAATACTCTTACCACCTGATGTCTTAACAATATTATTTTGGGGATCAAACTCAACTGCTTTCTCTTTAATAAGCGTTGTACCACTAGGTACAAAATCATCTGTTTTATAAACAACCTCACTCTTCTCCCAAATACCACCACCAACAAGTGTCTGTCCTGGTTGATAAGAGGTTGCCAAATCACCTGGTTCAATTACAGTAATATCAGGGTTATCCAAAGCATTGGTAAGTCTAGCAGCAGTAGACATACCTGACAAACCTCCACCAACAATAACTATCTTACCTTTAGCTGAACTCGCTTTAACCTCTGATGTCGCTCCACTTGCCATAAGTGTGGCAGTACCGCCTACACCCAAAATTTTCATTGCGTCACGACGTGAAATACCTTCATTTTTAAAGTGTGCATCAATAAGATCCATACCCTTTTGCATCATTTTACTATCCAAAATATCTCCTTTTAAAGTTTGATTGTTGATCATTTTTACTATTCTACAGAAAAAAGATAAAAGGATAAGTTATGTTGATCAAAAAATAAAAAAAAATGATTAAAACAAACAAAATATAAACAATACTATCCAAAGTTGTGGAAAAATATAATTCCAACTTATCTAAATTATTAGTTTATCTACTAGAAGTTGTAATGTTCTTCTATTATTAAAGATATTTTCATTAATAGTATATACGATATCAACAACTTGTCCCACCTCAAAATACTCTTTTGTCTTAAAAAAAACAGCTGTAAGCAGTCTATTATCATGTAGCAGACTCAAGCGACGATGCTCTCTATTTTTTCCCATTATTGCAACATCCTCAATAATCACCCCAGAGGTGATAAACTTAGGACGTACATTGGCTTGACCAAAAGGCTCATATCTTTGCATCATCGCCACAAGATCAGAAGTAATATGTGAAAAACTTAGCTCTCCTAAAATATCAGGATCCAAAGATATCTCAGGATAGCTCTCTTGAAGATAACTCTGTTGGATTGCCTCTCTAAAAGAGGAGAGATTCTCCTCCAAAAGGCTCAATCCTATAGCAGCATGGTGTCCTCCAAATTTGCTAAGCAGTGATTGAGAGCGTTGTGTGATCCTAAAGAGGTTGCACACCCCAAAGCTCCGTCCACTCCCTTTAAGCTCTCCATGCTTACCTTTGGTCAAGATAATTGTAGGTTTTTGATAATGACGAGCAACCCTAGCGGCGACAATTCCCACAACTCCTTCATGCCAATGCTCACCAGCTACGACAATAACACTGTCCTCTTCTCTTGCCATTGAGAGTGCCTCATCGGTGATTTTTTGCTCTGTTGCCTTTCGCTTCTCATTAAAATCAACCAACCGCTCTAACCGTACCCGTGCATCATAGATATTACGACTCAAGAGAAACTCTACTGACCACTTAGCATCATCCATTCGTCCTGCACTATTGAGCAGAGGAGCGATCTGAAATCCAATATCCTCTGCATTTAAGATCTCCTTATCCAATCGCTCCATAAGTGCCGATATGGCAGGGAACTCTCTTTTGGAAAGAAGTTTCAATCCTGCAACAACCATTGATCGATTGATATGTTGAAGTGGCATCATATCTGCAATAATGGCAATGGCAACAAGTGCGATGTAGGGTTTAATCTCTACTTGAGCATTGAGTGCTTTATTGAGTGAGGCGATGAGATACCATGCAATTTGAGCACCACACACCTCCTCATAAGGAAAGTTGCACTCTGGCTGTTTTTGATCAATAATGGCATAAGCTTGAGGCAGTGTTGGAGGAAGAAGATGATGATCGGTGATAATGAGATCGATCTGATAGGCTTTGGCAACCTTGGCTGCTTCAACCGCAGCGATACCATTATCAACCGTAATGGCAAGATCAAAATCTTGAATACGCTCAATAATCTGTACAGAGAGACCATAACCATCTCTAAATCGGTTAGGGATAATCCACTCCAACTCAACCCCTATTCGATCAAAAAAATCTTTTATTAGCGTTGTAGAGACCACTCCATCTACATCATAATCTCCAATTAAGACAATCCTCTCTTGTTTCTTGATCGCCTCTACAATTCGTTTGGTAGCTCTATCCATATCCTTAAAAGTGGAGGGATGAGGGAGATGGGTAAGCGAGAGAAATCCATCCTTCACAAAACGCTGTTGAAGTTTTTGCTCTATCTCAGAAGGAGTAATAGGGGAGTAGAGCGAGGAGCCTCTACTCTGATTCATGGTTGAGTGCTGTTTTGACAAATGCCAAAATAGAAGGGTTGGGACTCTGGAGTCTTGAGGTAAATTCAGGGTGAAACTGCACGCCTAAGAACCAAGGGTGATTCTCTACCTCAACAGCTTCAATCAATCCTTGTGATTCACCTGTAATAATCATACCGTTTGCTTCAAATTGTTCTCGATAGCGAGGATTTGCCTCATATCGATGACGGTGTCGTTCAAATATGGTTGAGGCACCACCATACGCCTCTCTAAGGCGTGATCCCTCTTTGGTTTCGCACTCATACTCACCCAAACGTAGAGTTCCACCCATAGGAGAGGTGGTTGTGCGTATCTGTATCGAGCCTGAAGTATCAATAAACTCATCAATGAGATAGATAATAGGCTCTTTGGTTAGAGGATCAAACTCCATAGAGGTCGCCTCTTTTATCCCCAAGACATTACGTGCAAACTCAACCATAGCAAGTTGCATCCCTAAGCAGATACCCAAAAATGGTATCTTGTTCTCTCTGGCATATTGAATTGATTGAATCTTCCCCTCTATACCTCGCTCTCCAAAACCACCAGCGACTAAGACACCATCACAATCAACCAGATACTTTTTGGCTCCATTATTCTCTACTTTTTCACTATCTATCCACTTGATCTCTACTTTGGTATCCAGATTAGCTCCTGCGTGAATAAGTGCTTCAGTTAGGGATTTATAAGACTCTTTGAGATCCAAATATTTTCCTACAAAAGCAATAGTCGTGCGTCTACTTGGCTCAATAATCTTCTTAACCAAATCCTCCCAACGTTGCATATTGGGTTTAAGCTCTCCAAGTTCAAGCTGTTTGGCAATAGGTTTGAGAATATCTTGTGCCATAAAGTTTAGTGGTACTTCATAGATAGTTGGTGCATCAATGGCTTCGATAACTGAACTCTCTTCCACATCACAACTATAGGCTACCTTTTTGCGAATATCACTTGGTATAAGTGTCTCACTTCTTAAGATAAGCATCTGAGGGGTAATACCGATACGTCTAAGCTCTTGTACCGAGTGTTGGGTTGGTTTGGTTTTGATCTCACCAGCGGTACGAATATAGGGAAGCAGTGTCACATGCACATTCATCACATGACTGCTTCCTAGTTCATGTTTCATTTGACGAATGGTCTCTAAAAAGGGCATTCCCTCCATATCGCCTGTGGTTCCCCCTAGCTCAACAATCAAAATATCTTTGTTCTCTCCTGCGAGTATGATTCGCTCTTTGATCTCAGTGGTAATATGAGGAACAATCTGTATGGTTTTGCCTAGATATTTTCCCTGTCGTTCATTTTCGATAACCGTTTTGTAGATCTGTCCTGTGGTAAAGTTATTATTTTGGGTTAATGCACTGTCAAGAAATCGCTCATAGTGTCCCAAATCCAGATCGGTCTCTGCCCCATCTTTGGTGACAAAAACCTCTCCATGCTCCAGAGGAGACATCGTACCAGGGTCAACATTGATATAGGGATCAAGCTTTAAGACCCCTACTCTAAATCCAGCATGTTTTAAGAGTGTTCCAATACTAGCAGCTGTTATTCCTTTACCCAAAGAGCTTAATACGCCACCTGTTACAAAAATATATTTTGTTTGTCTGTTTGTCATTGTGTAGATATCCTCATTGCTAAATAATAATTGGCATTATAACCGTAATAAATTGTTTATCCTTTAAAACAAATGGTAATGTGGGTTCATTGAGTAGTATTTCAAAATAATCCTCATTGACCAAAGAGATAAAATCCAAGAGATATCGACTATTGACATTTAGATCAAAAGGTTCATTGAGCCCTGTATCAAAAGGGAGTTCTGTTTTGGCCTCGATATTATCCGCTCTTAGGGAGTTAAAGATAATAACATTGGGTAGGAATGATATTGTAATCTCATGAGAGATGGTTGTAATCATTTTAATAGCATCGAGCATCTCTTTTTTGGGAAGTTTTATGGTATGTTGACTCTCTTTTGGAATAATACGCTCATAATCAGGAAATTTACCATTAATAAGCCTACTAAAGAAGAAATAGTTACTGTTTTGAATAATTAGATTGGTCTCATCATAGTAGATATTGATCTGATCAATAAAGAGTTTTTGTATCTCTATAATTGCTTTTTTAGGAATAATTATAGAGAGTTGATTTTGACTGATGTTGTTGATTGTAAAGAGAGAGAGTCTTCTGGTATCTGTTCCTACAAGTTCTGTATTTTGCTCTTTGATATTAAGCAATGCGCCATTGAGTTCAAATTTTGGATTGTTACTATCAATTGATGATGAGATATTTTTAAGTGCTTTGATTAATGAGGTAGAGTCTAGTGAAATTTGCGATTTATTCTCTAGTGTTGGAAATGTTGGGAAGTTTTGAAAATTAAAAATGGGTAGTTTAAATTTTGATTTATGTTGTCTGATCAATAAGTTCTCATCGAGTTCCTCTAAGATAATCTCATCATCTTTTAAAATACGAATAATATCTAAGAGTTTTTTACCGTTGGTGGTAATGGTACCTTCATGATCAATAATGAGATTATCTGTTGTGATTAAAAGACCAATCTCTGAATCGGTTGCTTTGATGGTACAGTGATTCTCTTTGGCTTGGATATAGACATGAGAAGTTATCTGAGTGGCATCTTTTTTCTCTAAAAAAGGTTGAAGATTGATCAATATCGATTCTATTAACTGTTTTGGTGCACGAATTTTCATTTTATCTCCCTATGTTTTACTCTATTTTCTTTTATAGATAGATGTAGTAGTAGTTATGGTTGAAAAGGTGAAAAACCTCTTTGAGTATTTACAAAAAGGTCTTTTGAGATAATTCACCATTGCTACAAACTTTTCACATCTTTTCACTTAAGAGATTATATCTTTATTTTAATCAAATTGTGATGTATTGGAATTGACTTTATTGGAGAACTCCTCTAGTTGTACTTTGAAGTTTTCGTCATTTTCTATAATTTCACTAATTTTTTTCATCGCATGGCTTACAGCGGTGTGGTCTTTCATCCCAAAATAGACAGCAATTTGAGGCATAGAGTTGGGGGTGAGGTTTCTTGCTAGATAGATGGCAATACGTCTTGCATTGACCACATCTTTGGTTCGTTTTTTGGATTTGATATCGGAGAGTTTGACATTAAGCTCTTTGGAGACTAGTTTGACGATATCGTCAATAGTGATGTTGGCTTGTTTCTCTGCGAGTTGGTCTTTGATCACATTTTGAGCAAACTCTAGTGTAAGCTCTTGGTTCATCAATCCACTGTAGGCATTGAGTTTGATGATGGCTCCTTCGATCTCTCGAATATTGTTTCCCATATTTGAAGCGATAAAGTTGATAATGTCTTGATTGAGTTGGATACCATCTATTTCACACTTTTTTTGAATAATGGCAATTTTGGTCTCTAATCCAGGGGGTTGAATATCTGCCATTAATCCCCACTCAAAACGGCTCTTTAGACGATCAACCAATCCTGCAATCTTATTGGGTTGACGATCTGAGGTGATAACGATTTGCTTTTTGGCTTGGTGAAGCTCATTAAAGGTGTGAAAAAACTCCTCTTGGGTCTGCTCTTTTCTGCTTAGAAATTGAATATCATCAATGAGTAGAATATCACACTCTCTAAAGTGCTCTCGAAAACGATCCATGGTTTGTGATCGAAGATGTGAGGTGAATTTGTTCATAAACTGCTCAAAGGTGGTATAGATTACCTTTTTCCCCATGGCTATTTGATAGTTGCCAATAGCTTGAATGAGGTGGGTTTTTCCCAAACCCACACCACCATAGAGAAAGAGGGGATTGTAGAGAGCTCCTGGTTTCTCTGCAACACTTTTGGCAGTGGTATAAGCAAACTGATTAGAGTCTCCTATAATAAAACTCTCAAAGGTAAAAGAGGGGTTAAGAATGGTGCTTTTGGTTTGGGTTTTGCTCTCCCCCTCAATAGAGTTAGTGCCTTTATTGAGGGAGGAGATTTTGCGACCTGAAGATATAGAGATAATCACTTTTGGTTTAATACCACTCTCTAGTTCAAAGAGATGCGCAATCTTTTTGTTATATTTGGTCTTAATCCATTTGGCAATGAGCATATTGGGAGCATAAAATTGTGCAACATTGCTTCGGGAAGCCTTCTCATCATAGCTGAGTGGTTTGATGTAGCGTTCCCACTCTCTATTGCTTATCTCCTGCTTAAGTTTCTTTAATACTTTATTTCCAATACTCATAAATTTTCCATTCTTAATGTGAATAATTCTCTGAATATTATCAAAAGTTGGCTAAAATATGGGTATAAAACAGTGGTGAATGATTCTATTCACACTGTGAACAAAGGTGTGAATGAAAATATTAGGAATTGATCCAGGAACCCGAAATCTTGGTTATTGTATACTGGAACTAGAGGGTGAAAAGTACAAGTTGATAGAGGCTGGATTACTTAAATTTAAGAAAAATCTTCTAAAAGAGCAAATATTAGAGTTATCTAAGGGGATTGATTTAATTTTGTCAAGATATCAGATAGATGAAGTTGCCATAGAAGATATATTTTTTGCTCACAATCCAAAAACTGTCTTGAAGCTTTCCCAGTTTCGTGGAGCCATAAGTTTAAAAATACTTTTATCTGTTGGGAATTATGAAGAGTATACACCGCTACAGGTAAAGAGGGCAATTACAGGTCACGGAAAGGCGACAAAAGAGCAAGTAGCTTTTATGGTTAAGCGTCTTTTAAAATTAAAACAGGAGATTAAACCGTTTGATATTACAGATGCAATGGCAGTAGCCATTACACATGCACAGAGAGTTAAATTTATACAAAGATAAAATAAAAGAGAGAAGAGGAGCTACTCTGACGCTAGGGTTAGGGTTAGTAGAGTAGACTCTCTTGTGTTAGGTTCTCATCTTTGAGTGATTGTCGAATAAACTTATCATATTGATAGATATCTTTTCTAAAGTAGATAAGTCCATTACGTTGAAATACAGTAAAATAGAGTGTCTGAACAGGAAGTTTTTTGGTAAATCTAAGCGTTTTGGTCTTTCCACTTGCAAGATATTTCTCTATCTTTTCACTACTAACTTTGAGTCTAGGTTTGAGCATATCCAAGAGCTTAAAGGGGTGTTGTAGTCGCATACACCCTGAACTATAGACACGATATCGACGCGTGAGTAACTCTTTGTTGTCTGTATCGTGTAGATAGACGGAGTATTTATTGGGAAACATAAACTTGATACGCCCAAGAGCATTGTCCTCTCCTGGGTACTGTACAAATCGATAAGGGATATGTCCTGCGCTCTTCTCTTTGTAAGGAAGGAGCTTATCTACTGTAAATGTTGATTGTAGATCTTTGCTCTTCTTTCCCCACCCTTTAAAGACGTGAATATTATGCTCTTTGAGGTAGTTTGGGTGTTCAATAAGAGCAGGGATGAGATCTCTTCTGACAAGATTCTCTGGAATATTCCAATTTGGATTAAGCTCTAAATAGGTCATATCACTAGCAAAAATAGGCGTAGGGCGTTCATCTCTTCCGACTACCGCATTCATACTTAAAACAGAGTAGCCATTTTTATAGTAGTCCATACGAAAGTCTGGAATATTTACCATCACAACCTCTTTGGGGAACTGATTTGGAAATACCTTAAGTTTGTCAAGATTGGTAATAATATCATCAACCAAAAGTTTTATAGGTTTATTCATATAGTAGATGGTGATCTTATCAATTAGACCATTTTTTTCTAAATTAAATCGATCCTTATAGATCGCAAGAGCCTCTTTGAGTTGATCATCAAATAGATCACTGTAGTATGCCTTTCTTGGAAAATCACCACTGATGGCTAGACGCTCTTTGACCTCAATAATACGCTCATCTCTGTCACCATACTTCAAGACCTCTCCATAGTGAACCTTTGGAACTTCTCGCATATTTTGATAAAATAGAAGGGCATTAATAAGGGCTTTATGACGCTCCTTTAGAGGGGTAAGAGATTTGAAAAATTGAGAGATCTCTTCATTTACTAAAGCGTTAAAGAGTTGATCTGCTGAGGGGGGAGTTTTGCGAACCATCTCCCAGTGGGCACTGATATCTTTGGACTCTTTGAGTGCGTGTAGCTTCTCTTGAACTTTATCCCAATCGACATCACTATTGACAATAAAATTGGCAAGAGCAATATAGCTTTGGGTCAATGCAATATCAAGTTTGGCAAGCTCATCACTATTTTGATTGAGATCCATATTGTTGTGTAGTAGATGGCTATATTGATCAATAATTTCTCGTGAAAATTTTTTTTGTTTATAATTATAATAGGGATTCTCTAATGCTTGCATCAGTGCATGAAAATTTCGAGCATGACCTATCCATAAGGATCTATTCATATTCATGCTGTAGAGTGTTTGAACTATGCGTGGTTGGTATTGTAGATTGCGTTGAAGTTCCTCTTTGAGTGGTGCAGAGTAGAGTGAAGAGATTAGTATGGTTAGTAGTAATAGTAATCGCAAAATTGCCCCTGTTATTAAGTTTTAAAATATTTTTAAAAACTTAGAGAGAAAATTCTTAGAGATATTTTAAAATGGGTATTATCTTACATAGATCAAAATTGTATTTATTAGATCTATCTACTAAGCCAAAGAGGGCTTAGTAGAGGGATATATATGGGCTTAGAAGTTATATTTAAGACCAATATTTGTTCCCCATGTTGAGGCTTTGTCATCATCTCTAAGGTAGTTGACAATATCTGTAAATACAGAGATGTTCTCTGTTACACCATAATCAAGACCTGCCCCATAAGAGAATCCTGAGTTGGTGTTATCTGGGTCTGAATTTGCTAAGAGGAAACAGTCAGACATGTTTACAGATGAATATCCAAGTAATCCATAAAGGTTAATTGCATCAGTAATGTCATAGTTTGGTTTGAGGTAGATACCATACTGCTGAATCTTCTCAGCACCATCATCCTCTCCACTAACACCCATAGAGGCTCTAAGCTCTGCTCCTAGATAGTCCATAAAGTCATATCCTAGAATCCCTGTAATACCCACTTGCCGATCTTGACCCTCTTCCTCAGCAAAAACATTGGCTCTATCTCCTTCACAGTTGCTTCTAGCTGCCATGGCAGCTACGGCACCTCCAACATAGAAGTTACCCGCTGATACTGGTGTTGGAACAGGTTTTGGTGTTACCAATGCCTTTTTTTCGGTAGCTGGTGGAGTAACAACTTTTGGCTCAGGTGCTTCAGGTTGTGCAACCACCACTTCCGCTGCAGCTTCAGCCTCTGCTGCTACATAATCATTATTCTCAAATGTGGTAATTCCATTGATATCTCCACCTGCAAAACTTATGCTACTTAATGCAATGATTGTAGCAATTGAACTTCTTAATTTCATCACTATCTCCTTTTATTTTATAAATTTTACACAAGTATAACATATTTTTTTATAATAATGTTATAATCTTTACAAAAAGGGATAACAATATTCAATAAGTGTTTTAAAATATTTATTTATGTTGTTTTCTCTAGGGTAAATAGGTATTGATGATCATCAGGAAGTGCAAGATAGAGCTTTTGGGCTAAATCTTGTATCTCCCATAAGGCACTTTTGTTGCTTCTTAATGTGATAAAGTTTTGCAATGATCTGGCATTGATTGTCCATGTTAGCTCTGTCTTGTAGCTCTCAGGTAGACAAAACTTGGCGATATCATTGGAGATGCCTGATTGTAAAATTTCTTGAAGATTGTTGAGCGCTTTAATTGAAGCAGTATCGACGGCATGATTGCCTGTAAGGACAATAAATTGACTAGCAGAGAGATAGTCATCTTCTGCAAATGGGGTGGTCTCTTTGAGCTCTTTTAGTGTGTATCGTGTGCTTTTGACACTAAGACTAGCAATACGGTGACGTGCCAACTCTTGAAGTAATGCACGAGAGATACCTCTGATATAAAATGTGTAAACCAGATGCTCTAGTGTCGAGGCGTGTTTGTATTTGTTGCCTACTCTATCGATGAGGGCTCGGTCTTTTTCGCCCCCCTCATCACTCTTATCAAAACTCTGCCAACAGGTACGAATGGCATGGGCACATACCTCCAAAGGGGTGTGGTGTTTTAGGATAACTTCCATTGATTGACTCCAAAAAATATGATGGCTCTATTATAACTAAAATATTATACTAAACTCTTTTTGATATAATTCGCGTAATTTACTGAATATAGGAACTTAATTTAATGCAAAAAATCAAAAATATTGCCGTTATCGCACACGTTGATCATGGTAAAACAACACTTGTTGATCAACTCCTTCAGCAGAGTGGAACCTTCGCAGCACACCAGGAGGTGCAAGAGAGAGCTATGGATTCAGATGCTATTGAAAAAGAGAGAGGCATTACCATTCTTTCCAAAAACACAGCCATTACTTATGGGGAGCATAAGATCAATATTATTGATACCCCAGGTCACGCTGATTTTGGTGGTGAGGTTGAACGCGTTTTGAAGATGGTTGATGGGGTATTGTTGCTTGTTGATGCACAAGAGGGGGTGATGCCTCAGACCAAATTTGTTTTGAAAAAAGCGATCGGTTTTGGGCTTATCCCTGTGGTAGTGATCAACAAAATTGACAAAGATGGTTCAGATCCTGACCGTGTTATGGATGAGGTATTTGATCTCTTGGTGGCACTTGATGCCAATGAGGAGCAGTTAGAGTTTCCTGTACTCTATGCTGCGGCGCGTGATGGGTATGCTAAGTATGAGATGGAGGATGAGAATAGGGATATGACTCCCCTTTTTGATGCAATTATTGAACATGTTCCCTATCCTCAAGGTTCACCCCAAAATGATACTCAAGCACAAGTCTTTACACTTGATTCGGATAATTTTGTAGGGCGTATAGGGGTTGCTCGTATTTTTAATGGACGTTTGAAAAAGGGAGATGAGTATCTGTTGGTCAAGGCTGATGGATCCAAATCCAAATCACGTGTCTCAAAACTGATTGGATTTAAGGGATTAGATAGAATCGATATTGATGAGGCAGAAGCGGGTGATATCGTAGCAATTGCTGGATTTAATGATATTGATGTTGGTGATTCAGTATGTGATTCTCAAAACCCTGTAGCACTTGATCCTATGCATGTTGAAGAGCCTACCCTTTCGGTTATTATGTCGGTCAATGATGGTCCTTTGGCAGGGCAGGAGGGGAAACATGTCACCTCCAATAAGATTCGAGAGCGTCTTGAAAGAGAGATGGAGACCAATATTGCAATGCGTATGGAACCCTTAGGTGATGCCTCATTCAAAGTTTCAGGAAGAGGTGAACTACAGATTGGTATCTTGGCCGAGAATATGAGACGAGAGGGATTTGAGTTTCTTTTGGCACGACCTGAGGTTGTTACCAAAGAGGAGAATGGGGTTACCATGGAGCCATTTGAGCATTTGGTGGTAGATGTTCCTGAGGAGTTCCAAGGGGTTGCTATCGAAAAATTGGGTAAACGAAAAGCCAATATGACCTCACTCACGCCTATGCCTGATGGGACAGTCCGTTTGGAGTTTGAGATTCCTGCGCGAGGGTTGATTGGGTTTAGAAGTGAATTTTTGACCGATACCAAGGGAGAGGGGATTATGAATCACTCCTATCTGGAGTATCGAGCCTATTCAGGTACGGTTGAATCGCGAACCCCTGGTGCTTTGGTCTCAATGGATGATGGAGAGGCGGTTGCCTTTTCGATCTTTAACCTTCAGGCACGAGGAGTAATGTTTATCAAACCACAAGATAAGGTCTACTCAGGTATGGTCATTGGAGAGTCTTCACGACCAGGTGATTTGGATGTGAATCCTCTCAAAGGGAAACAGCTTACCAACATGCGAACCAGTGGGGCAGATGATGCTATTAAGTTGATTAAACCAAGGGAGATTACGCTAGAGTCAGCGATGGAGTGGATCGAAGATGATGAGTTGGTAGAGATAACCCCTCAATCTATTCGAATTAGAAAAAAATCTCTTGATCCTATTGTGCGTAAACGAGCAGCAAGAGAGAAAAAAAACGCTGCGAAATAGTAAGTAAAATGACTGCTCTTTTTTGTATAGCTAAGTAGTTGTTCCAAACAAATAGTATATTGGTCAACTACTTAAAATTATTTGGAAGGTATATAGTAATGAAGAAACAACTTTTGCTCTTTTTGGGACTTTTTGTATTTTTGACCATAAGTATGCACTTGAAGGAGTGGATAGATCACCCCCTTGAACACCTCCTTTTGCTTCCACAATCGGATGCTTATGGTTTTGGTGTATTTCATCCTCTTATCTTTACGCTTTTGGTTTATCTTTTGGTATCGGGTTTGCTCTTTATGGTAGCAGCAATCAAACGATTTTTTTTAAAATAGCTTAGCAGAATAGTGAGACTCATGCGAATAGTTTTTTATCTTTTTCTTTTCTCTCTTTATCTTTTTGGTAGAGAGGGGTTGCCTCTCTCTTTAAAAGAGGTAATAGCCTCCTCTCCTCTTCCTCAAAAAAATTATAGTATCTATATTCAAAAGGTAGATGACTCTACCCCTTTGGTTGCATGGAATGGTGATGTTAAGAGGGTTCCTGCTTCAGTGATAAAGGTCTTGACCACCTACTCAGCCCTCTTAGGCTTAGGGTATGATTATCGTTGGGAGACCAAATTTTTTCATACAGGATATATTCGAAAAGGGATATTAAGAGGGGATCTGATTATCAAGGCTTCAGGTGATCCAACCCTAAAGACAGCTGATTTGGATGATATTGTGCAACGCCTTCGTCGGGCAGGTATTCGTCGTATTTTGGGCAATATTATTATTGATCGAACGCTCTTTAAGGTTCCTAATAAAAACAGCTCTGGTTTTGATAAGAATCTCTATAGCCCCTATAATGCCATGCCTGATGCACTTATGTTTAATGAACGCAAAAGTACGCTCTGTGTCACCTCAACAGGAAAACATGTAAAGATTCGTCGTGATATTCCTGATTGGAGTTATAAGGTTGTTAATAAGATGCGTCCAGTCAATGGCTCTTGTCGACGGGGACGATCTTGGCCAAAAGTAAGCATCAAGGAGAGAGGATCACAATCGATTATCACTTTATCAGGAAGACTCTCTAGGCGATGTGGCAAACGAACCATCTGCAAAGTTGTTACCAAGCCCTATAAGTCTTTCTACTATGCGCTCAAAGATGAGATGAAAAAAAAAGGTATCAAGTTTAAGGGCAAGATGAAATTACGCCCCACACCAAGAAAGGCAAAGTATCTCTTCTCTCACTACTCTCCACGCCTTGAGGAGGTGATCTCGACCATTGCTAAGAAGAGCAATAACCTCATGGCAAGACAGCTTCTGCTCACTCTTGGAGCTAAATATTATACGCTGCCTAGTACCACTTTTAAAGGGCGAAAAGCGATAGAGAAGATACTCAGTCGTTATCATATCCTAGAGCCACATAGTACCTTTGTTGCTAATGGTTCTGGACTCTCTCGCAAATCACGCATTACTGCTCACTCTTTGGCTAATCTTCTGATTCATGCAGAGCGTCACTATGGTGCACGTTGGCGAGAGACACTCTCTATTGCAGGGATTGATGGTACCATTCGTAAACGATTTCGCTATAGCAGTGTGTATGGACGTGCATGGATGAAGACAGGAACGATTAAGCATGTCGCCAATATCGCAGGGTATGTAGAGGGGGCATCGGGTGAGCTTTATGTGGTGGTGGTACTGGTCAATGATAGGCGATCTGCTGGTTATGGTCGCCGATTGGCAAACAGTGTTATTGAGTGGGTTGCCGATACACTATGAGTAGAGAAGCGGTACTCTTTGCAGGGGGCAAAAGCTCACGTATGGGGCGAGATAAAGCCCTGCTCCCTTTTGCCAATAGTGACTCATTGGCTCTCTATCAATACCGACGGCTTCAAGCGATCTTTGATCGGGTCTATATCTCAACCAAGAGCGATAAGTTTGATTTTGAAGCAGAACTGATCTATGATCGATATGAGACAAGCTCTCCACTAGTTGGCATTGTCTCTATGTTTGAGAGACTCTCTTGTGATGAGCTTTTTGTCTTGAGTGTTGATGCTCCATTTGTCAATCAGCAAGTGATAGAGAGACTCTACTGTGAGGCAGAAACGAAGAGTGATATTATCGTGGCACACTCACCTCTAGGGCTTGAACCTCTCTGTGCAATCTATCGACGATCTCTATTGCCTCAAGCCAAAGAGCTTCTACTTCAGAATAATCATCGACTACAATCCCTACTACACTTAGTAAGAACACAAGAGGTGTGGTTTGAGGATGAAAAGCTCTTTACCAATCTTAATCATCCTGAAGAGTATGAAGCAGCCTATTTAGACATGATCTCCTCCTTTGTCAAGAGCACTTAAAACTTATAGGCAACACTTGCTGTTAGAAGATCCGCTCCTCCTCCTGAGAATTTTCCAATAATTCCACTCTCACTCTCTCCTGCATCTAAAGTGATGCTCTCTTTTTCGTCATGGAGATATGCTAGACCATAAGAGAGTTGATCACTGGCTTGGAATCGAACACCCATACTAAAAATCTTGGCATCGCTATCTGGTAGTTCATAGCCAAGATATTGTGTCGAGATAGGAGACTCATCTATAGCAAATCCCATCATGTATGTGACTCTATCCATTGTCAGTGTTGCTCCGACTCTAAATGTGTCGGTATCCTTCCAATCTCTTGTTTTGGGATCATCAAATGCAGAGATCAATTGAGATTGAATGGTTTTATTGTAGTTAAAGTCCAATTGCTCATAGCTAGACCAGTAGGTTCGTTCATAGTTAAACTCCAAAGTAAATCTATCTTCCCATGTTTTGCTAATGGCTAGATTGAGTGCAGCGGGAAGTGGAACGGTTACATCTGCTCCAAACTGTTTCCCTACGCCACCAATATAGAGGTTTGCCTCTCCCTCCTCTTTGAGATCGATATTGGAGCGGTAGGTGGCGGCTATATTGATCTCGTTGGTGGGTCTGTAGGTCATGGCAAGATTGTATCCATACTCAATGGTATCTCCCTCCATCTCACGCTTGATAGGTTTGGATGTTTGGCTACCATCTCCATAGACCTTCCCCTCTGAGTAGATAATCCTAGCTCCTCCTCCCAAAGCAAATTGATCATTTATTTTGTAAGCAATAACAGGATTAAACTCAATAATCTTAAGGGTAAACTCTTGGGCAAAGAGTCTCTGATAGGGACTATCCCACTGTTTGGTTAGCCCTCCTGGTACCGTTAGACTTGCTCCCCAACGTAGATTATTATCAAGTGGTTTTGAGACATAGTGAAGATAGGGAAGGAGTAGATTCTCTACCTTAGAGTGACCATTGGCAGGATAAAACTCTGTTGCAGAGAATGCCTGTATGCCATCAAAAGTATTGCTAGGCAGATGTGCCAAGGTTAAACCCGCTTCCATAAATTGGTTATTTTCATCCAAAAATGCCATATTGGCAGGGTTGAAATAGGCACTGTCTGCCCCTTTGGTATGGGCGACATAAGCCGCACCAAGTGCCATGGAGTTGAGTGATTGTTCAGGTACCTTATAGCCCCCTGCAACGACCAAAGCACTGGTTGCTATACTAAGTATTATTATCTTTTTCATCTACGTCTCCTTAATATCCGATGGTCTCTTTTCTAATATCAGAAAAGATTTTAGTAGCGATGCTATAGGCGAGTGATCCGCACTCTCCGTGGGTGACATTATGATCTAATCCCATGGTGGTCTCTACAGGAATCAAGGCAACATTGGTTGCTCCTAGGGCTTTCATTGTGCCTTCTGTGATTTGAGAGATACCATAAGGGATCACATCATCTCCTTGACAGTGAATAAGTCTTACCGCACTATTGGGTGCCCATGTATGTAGAGAGTTCTCTACCACTGCCTCTCTAAACCAGTTGTTTGGATTAGCAAAGAAGTCACCTACAAATTGAGGAGTAAAAAGTCCATTAGCTCCTGTGGTTGTGGTGGTTAACTCCTTATCAATCGCAAAACGATCAATCGATCCATCCACAAGAGTAGGGAGTTTGGAGGCGTAAGGCTCATTGATAATCTCTGTAATCTCTTTGTCGTAGGCTTTGGCATAAGCGTAGCCAATTTCTGCCATAAAAGAGGGAACTGAGAGCGTTTGGCTAGAGAGTACCCCAAAAGCTGTGCGATTAAGATCATAAGGACCTGCCATAGGTGCTGTCATGGCAACACTCATCCCTCCTTGAGACTCGATCTGTTGTAGGGTAGAGAGAGCAGCATATCCCCCTTCGCTGTATCCTGTCAAAAAGAGCTGTTGGTTAAGTTTGATCTCATTCTTTTGAGCAAAATCTTTAACCTTTTTGATAAAATCGATGGTTGCTGTTGCGAGTGATTTTTTGAGGATAAAGGGGTGATAATGCTCTTGTGAGTCACCAAAACCGATATAGTCAGGCTGTAGTGTGGCAAATCCTCCAAGAGATGTCAAGATAATAGGTGCGCCATCGGGGATACCGTTGTTTTCGGCGATAACGGTTGGTGCGTCTGCATTGGCAAAGATGGTACCATGATCATCACTCACCATAGAGAGACCAATTTGTGAGATAGCTGTTGGCATACCTGTTGGAATGACAAAGAGTCCTGATGCAACTACCTCATTGCCCTCCTCATCGGTGGTTGTATAGGGGATCTTGTAGGCTTTGTATCCAAATACTGTGCTGTTCTCATCAGCAACACCTTTATCAATAAGCGTCTGTTTCATCATCTTGGCTGAGAACTCAACGACTATCTCTCCGCCTATGACCTTTTCGTTACTAGGTTCGCTTAGATCTCCACACCCAACAATAAGAAGCAGGGGGGTTACTGTGGCGATGGTTTTTATTAGGTTATTCATGTTTTCTCCTTGAGTAGTATATCAGGGTCTATGACCATGCAAATAGGGGTTTTGAGGGAATATTGTCTCAATTATACCTCCTCGATTAGATTATAGAGTGCTTGAATCTCTTGCGCCCAGATGCTCTCATCAATGGTCTCTAAGATAAGAGGAATATCATTCATGCGTGGATCATTCATAATAAACCCAAAGGCATCCCAACCAATCTCCCCCTCTCCCAAGGAGTGGTGTCGATCAACACGGCTTCCTAATTTGGGTTTGGCATCGTTTAGGTGCATGCCCATAAGATACTCAAACCCTACAATATGTCCAAACTCCTCCATGGTTTTATCATAAGCCTCTTTGGTACGCAGATCATATCCTCCGGTAAAGGTATGACAGGTATCCAGACAGACACCTACACGGCTTTTCTCTTCTGTCTTTTCGATGAGGTGTGCAAGGTGTTCAAATCGGTAGCCAAGATTGGTTCCCTGTCCTGCGGTGTTCTCTATAACCAACTTAACCTCCAAATCAGAGGTTGCTTCGATGGCGATATTGATAGATTCTGCGATAAGATCAAGTGCATTTAACTCCGCTTCAAGAATCTTCTCTGCATAGAGGGGATCGCGTTTGCCTACTTTGATTAGATGGCTTCCAGGGTGAAAATTGAGCAGTTTGAGACCCAGTTGGTCACAGCGTCGTATCTCGTCAATAAATGCCTCACGAGACTTTTCAAGTTTTTCCCTCTCAGGGTTACCCAAATTGATGAGATAGCTATCATGAGGCAAGACATGTTTGGCCAGAATGCCTGAGCGATTCAAGTTCTCTTTGAACTGTTCAATCACTCTCTCTTCTAGTGGTTTAGCGATCCATTGACGTTGGTTTTTGGTAAAGAGAGCAAAAGCTTTTGCCCCAATCTTCATGGCATTAAGTGGGGCATTGTCTACCCCACCACTGGCACTAACATGTGCTCCTACAAATTTCATTTTTTTTTGACCTTAATAAGAATTTTATTTATTGTATCACGAAAACTCTGTTGGTTACTTGTTACCAAATAGCTAATATTATAAGTATTCTCTTTTTGGATCTTTTGGATAAAACCATCGTCTGTTTGGGTTAATCCCTCTTGATTGAAGATAGGTTTGGCAGAAAAGATCCTCTCTAGGAGGGTATCAGGATAGTATCTGCTTAAGAATTTTGCATTAAAATCGGCTTTGCTCATACACTCAAAGGTTGACATACAGACATTCATCCCATTGATATCAATGGTAAACTGTGCTTGTCCTAACGCGTAGATCTCTACCTTGACCAGATCCTCTTTTTTGTAGATAAATCCAAGGTCTGCATATTTCATCTTTGGGGTTTTGATCACAATAAAAGCACTCTCTTGATTCTGTTTACTAATAAGCTCTTTGTTCATACAACCACCAAGCAGTATAATTAGAAGAAGGGATAAAGTTTTTAACATAGTTGGCAAATATCCTTTTTTGAAAGTATATCCAAAAAATTGATAAGAAAAATTTATTTTCTATCAAAATATTAAGAATATTTTAAGAAATATATGATATAATTCTGCCCACAAGTTGTTAATGGCCCCTTCGTCTAGCGGTTAGGATCCCAGGTTTTCATCCTGGTTACAGGAGTTCGAGTCTCCTAGGGGTCACCAGGCTTTAAATTTGTAGTTTCTTTATATGTTTAGTGGCCCCTTCGTCTAGCGGTTAGGATCCCAGGTTTTCATCCTGGTTACAGGAGTTCGAGTCTCCTAGGGGTCACCACAACAGATTATCCCCTTTTATAATTTTTTTGTCTCTCGTATATTTTGATGGTTTTAAATCCAGAGTAGAGTATTACCATTACCAAAGAACCCTGTGTCCAGATGCTCCACTGTGCAATATTGAAGTTAACCATAATAATAGAGAGAATAAGCCATGCCAGTGAGATCTCTGAGAGCATATAGAGAATAGGTGTGATGTAGTGTTTTCTTCTTCTCTCATGTGTCTCATTACCAATATCAATCTTCAAGATATTTCCTTTTGAATTTTTTAAAAATATTATATAATAATAAAGTTAAAATAAAATTTATAGTATTCAAAATCCTAAATTTATGACTATTTTTGATATGATTGCTCTCTTGTTTTAGTTGACAAAATAGGGAGTTGGATATGAAAAAATTTAAAAAGATTAAACCTTATAAGTTCTGTTTGCATGGTATTACACAAAAAGACCCAACCGCCCCTTGTCAAGGCTCATTGGCACTTCATACCCATGAACCATCCTCAAAAATTCTTCATAATCGTAGCCAACTCCAAAAGCAATTTCCCACAATGAAGTTTGTGGTTGCCAATCAGACTCATAGCGATAATATCGCTATCCTCTCCAACAAAGAGAGTTTGGGATGGCAAGATATTGAGAGTGCTATAGAGGATTGTGATGCACTAATTACCAATCAATCTGGTGTGATGCTGACTATTTTAACCGCAGATTGTGTGCCTATTTTGTTGCTCGATCCCATCCAAAAAGTTGTCGCAGCCATTCATGCAGGTTGGCGAGGAACAGAGCAGAAAATTTTACTAAAAACCGTTCAAAAAATGCAAGAGCAGTTTGATAGCAACCCAGAAGATATTATCGCAGGTATCGCTCCTGCTATTGGGCGGTGTTGTTATGAAGTAGATGAAGAGGTAGCCAAGCACTTTTTGGAATATCCCAAAGCAATAGATCATAAAGAAGCCAACAAATATATGCTAGATCTCCCCTCTATCAACCACCACCAACTACTCCATGCAGGTCTTAAAAAAGAGCATATAGA
>CAZEUB010000026.1:0-1796 GCA_964515605.1 uncultured Sulfurovum sp.
AAAAATAAATATAATATATATAAAACTTAGATTTAACATATTTAGTCTCTTCATGTTCATTAGAAATAGCATAAACTACTTTGCCATCCAAATTAGATGTTGTAAATGCAAGACTTGAAGTTTGAGCAGATGTTGATGTCACTTCAGCCTCAGCATCAGATTGATTAAAATAGAGTTTATGTCCATCACCATCAAGCGTACCATCAGCATAATAATCTGTAAAAACTAGATAATCTGTAGCCTCTGTAATAATGGTATATGAACCATCACTATCATTGTTAAATAATAATCTATTTCCTTTGATAGTGATAGGTTCTATTTCACCATCCATTATAAAAGTATCTGCTTGGGCATTGAATGCAACTTCCTGAACAGAATTTGATTCATTATCATACATATAAAAAGTTTTTCCTGCTACAAGCTCTTTTGTTCTTTTTGTCTCATTATCTTGTATAACCTGAGATTCATTCTCATCAATAATGGTCTCTTCAATAGATTCTTCTACACAGCTATTGTTATCCTCACAACCATCAATCTTCTTAGGTAATTCGTCTGCAATCCCTGCCTCTTTTAACTCCTCTGCCATCTCTTTAATATTTGCCAATACAGCTCTAGGAGATGAAAGGTTTTGCTCTGTCAAAGTATTTAAGTTAATCTCAAAATTTTTCAAAAGAGTCTCGTAAAATATCTCTTGGTTATCCATCTCTTTAACAGCACTAATATCATCAGCACTCAAATGTCCAGCATCTACCATTGCTTGTAATATAGATAAATCTTTCTCTTCCTCTGTAGATTCTAATCCATTGAATGGGATAGTAAACTTATCAGTATAGTATTCGCTACTACTGTCTTGAAGTTCAAGCAATAGAGGCAGAGTTGCATCATATGTCTCTAGTAGATATTTACCCTCTGCCGTATTGGTAATCTTATTCCAAATAGTAGCAATACTATCACCTTTTTTTATAGTAACTTCTGCTTGAAGCTCCAAAACGCCACAAACACCATCTCCATTCTCATCTTGACAGATATTAACGACAATCGTTTGAGGAATCCCTACTAGATTTAATATCTTTGTGAGTAATCTTTTTGCCTCTTCACTACTCCCACTATCACAACTTGCTAATCCTAATATTGATACTATGCTTAGTACCCAGAAGAACTTTTTCATCCTATATCTCCTTATTTTTTTATAATTTGATATAATAACATAGCAAACTTATCTCTCCTCTTAAAATAAATTTTATTTTGTTCTGAAAACTACGGAAAAGCACATCTTAACTCGCGCCACCTTGTTCCATTCCTCTCCTGAGGTGGAACGGATAGGAAAATAGAACAAAAGCCATAATTGGATATTTAAAAAATTTGGTAGACAATGCATACCTTGTCTCTACGGATAATCGACATTTATTTTTTTTGTGATATAATAATCAGAAAAGGAGCGACCTATGCAAACACTTAGAATAGAAGTTAGCAATAACATATATGAACATATACTATTTTTTTTACAAAACTTACCAAAAAATCTTATTAATATATCGCATGAACCAAAACCAACTATTTCTCAAAAAAAATCTATTAAAGATGAGATAGATGAACTTTTTAGTAAACACCAAACCCTACAACCATTTCAAGAGATAACAAACCCTATTGATTGGCAGAGGAGTATCAGAGATGAGTGGGAATAAAAATGTTATTTTAGATAGTAATATCGTTATCTACCTCTCACAAAAAAAGCTCTCTATTGATGAGATATTTCAAGAGAATAGAGAATATAGTATCTCGCTTGTAACCTATAT
>CAZEUB010000027.1:0-33645 GCA_964515605.1 uncultured Sulfurovum sp.
TAAATAGCTCCTTTTTACCCTCAAAGATATTGTGCAGGGTATCTAAAAAAAGGCTTTTCCCAAATCGGCGTGGACGAGACAAAAATATATACTGATAGTTATCTATTAGATTTAATGCCAGATCGGTTTTATCTATGTATAAATAGTTACCATCTATAATCTTTTCAAATGTCTGGATACCAACAGGAAGCTTTTTTAGCATAGATTTTTGCCTTTTTTATAGATATTATAGCATAAATTTTAAAGTGAAATAGCAGAGGATTAGCCCCATTAAAGGAATAAAACTTAAGGAAATTTAACTCACACCACCTCATCTTACTCTCTCATAAGGTGCGATGTATGGGTGATAACAACTAAAGTGAATGTCAAACTGATAAAGTCATTACAAAAGAGTATTTTTTAGATTGTAATTGAGAGAGGCTACCCTCTTTGAACCTCTCCTCCATAGCTAATAATTCCATAACGTAAATTACCTATCTGCTTAAACCCAAGAGACTTCATAGCGTGTTGAACCTGAAAACTTCGGCTACCTGTATGGCAGTAGACAATAATAGGATAGCTCTTTTTATCATTATGGTTCTCTATCTCAGCATAGAATTGGGAGGTGGGAACCAACACATCTGTTCCTACAATATGCCCCATCTTATACTCCATTAGCTCTCGTACATCCATCAAAACAAAATCAACCATCTTTAGTGATCGTGCCTCTATCAATGCCTCAAGCTCATCACCATCAAGCTGCTCCTTTGCCAAAAGCACCTCTGCCTCCTCTTTGGTTAATCCCCGAGAGTGTTGGTGAACCACCTCTTCTATTTTACTCTTTTGCGCCTCTGCTTGTGCATACTCAGGAGTACAAAAAATACCACAGTGACACTTACCCTCATTGGGGATCTCAACTTCTAAGGCTGGTTTACAAGGGCAGATACGATTATCCGCTGCTTTTTGCTCCTCTTTGGTATTACCAATGACCATAAAACATGGGCAGTATCGCTTACCATACATTAGCTTATTTCTTGCAAGACCCATGGCAACCCCCTCATTAACATCCTCTTGAGGGTGTTGCACAAAACCAAACTGCTTATTGACCTTCTCGACAAAAGTCCATGTCTTCTCCAATTCAGCTTGAAATTCAGGGGAGTTCATATCTACTTGCTGCATATATATCCTTATTTAATATTTTTCGGTGTATTTTATAATAAAATCATTAATAACTGGTGCTATTTTTATCAAATAAGATATTTTGAAAAAGATCTGAGAGATTTTTCAACAGATTTTGGGTTTTATTTAGATCGATTGAGAGCGAAGTCTCATCTATCAATACTCCCGCATCACGACTAACATTAATATCCTCTAAGCTCTTCTCTAACTCCTTAAAAAAATGATCTGTTTTATTAAAATCGATAATAATTTTATCCTCTTGATAACTCAATCCTAAACGGTTTAAAAATTTTTCATCCTCACCCTTTATTACTTTATTACTCTTTTGCTCTTTTGTTATATGGCTATTATTTCTATCAGACATGAGAGAGACTTTATCACTTTCGCACCCTAAAAAAACAAGAACAACAAGAGGAGAAACTTTTTTAATTATGGACATTGACATCAATACTCCTTTGTATTTGAAATAGGAGAGATTATAGCCAATTTTTAGATTAATAGCAAAAGCACTACACAATTTCTACACAATATTTATGTAAATTTTTGATACGAACGATTAATATTATTAAAAAAACTGTACAAAATTGTACCTATTTTAAGGAAATATTATCAAATGAAAAGTCTAAAAAGTATCTATCTTGCTGTGGTATTGACGCCCATCCTCTTCTCTGGATGTTCGCAAGAGAGAGTATCAGAAGTTACTCCTCAAAAGCTAACAGAGAGGAATATTACTTCAAACCAAAAAGTAACCCCTCAAAAATTTCTCTCCTCTATCTCTAAATCCTCTGAAAATAATCTCTCCACTTCACCCTTAAGACCAATAGCATCAAATCCTGAGACACTCGACTCACTAACGGAGCTTGTCGAGAAGAATATTGATATGGATATTCAAGGAGAAGAGGGGGTATTCTCTACTGCCATAGAGATAGGAGAGGATTGGGTGGAGCTAACCAAAGAGGATGAGATTATTGCTACTGCCAAAGACTTCTTGGGAACCAAATATGTTTGGGCAGCTAATGGTCCTTTGGCTTTTGATTGCTCAGGATTTACAAGATATGTCTACAAACAGAATGGATTAACCCTTCCTCGCTACTCTGGTCATCAAGCCAAAGTAGGGATCAAAGTCTCTTATGATGAACTAGAAAAAGGAGATTTGGTCTTTTTCGATACCGAAAAGAAATTTCACCATAAGGTTAACCATGTAGGGATCTATATGGGAGATGGGAAGTTTATCCATGCGAGTTCTGCTAAGAAAAAGGTAATTATCACCAACTTCAACCAAAAGACTTTTTATAAAAGACGATTTTTGTGGGGACAAAGGGTGATTGACTCTGATAGCAACTACGCATCACTTTAATCTCTGCTGATTAGCAAGAGAACTCTATCTAGCTTTTATTGGTCTTTATCCTTGCTATCTTTGGGTGAGAGACCATCTCTTTGCCACCTTAGCGTTAAAGGGAGTATTCTCCCCTATTGAGTAGATCTTTTTAGTCTAAAAAGAAGTTATGTATATAGGTTTTGTTTTTGCACTCTTGTGCTTTGTCGTTGATCTTCTTGACACCACCCTCCTCTACAATACAGTCATCATTGATATAAGCAATAAGTCCAACCCCTTTTTTGAGATAGAAGTAGGATATGTCATTGTCTGATTTGACCTCTCCATTTTGTAGATCGATATACTCAGGGAGATTATCTCTTACTTTGGTGACAATGCTCTTCTCTTCGATACATTTAAACATTAAGATATCTCCTTCGTAAGGGATAGAGTAGGTGTCAAGTTTATTTGATTTCCCATCAAGTTTACACTTCTTGACAGATTCAGTTCTCTTTGTGCCTAAAACCACATCATCAAGAATAATATTCTCTATTTGATTGCTCTGCTCTTGAGTAAAGAGGGTATCTCCCTTATCAACAAAACGCTCCATAGTGGTTACTATTGTCTTGTTCTCTTCAAACTCATTTTGGGTGATATTGTTTTCATTGATGGTAATGGTTCTAACGGTATTGTTGTCTATTTTGTAGACTAGTTGATTCTCGTTTCGCTCAATGGTTTCGCTGTAGGTATTTCGATTATAGCTATTGCCATCATTGAGGGTTTGTAGAAAATTTTTGTTCATATCTTGTGTGGGGAGATACTCTGAGATATCGATTGAGCCTTTGCTCTTTGAATTACTACCACACCCCAAGAGTAGAGATGCAATAGCCAAAGGTAGGATTGTTGTTATACGCATAAAAAGTCCTTTTTGATTTTTTGATAACATTATAACACATTTTTTGTCTACTCTATTGGTTAAATAAAAAGGACAAAAGCAAAAGCAACAAAGAGAATAAAATGCAAAAATCCCTCTAAGACATTGGTCTCTCCATCATTGAAGTTGACAATACTTATTAAAAAAGTCAACCCCAAAAGCACCCCTTGGATAGGTGTGATAGATAGGTTTATGGAGAGTCCTGCTATGTAACTGATGATAATAACTGAAGGAACCGTAAGCAAAACAGTTGCTAGGGATGCACCTAATGCAATATTGATAACTGTCTGCATGCGATTATCAAGTGCCGCACGAATGGCAACAATTAACTCAGGAGATGCAGAGATTAGTGCCACACCTACTGCTCCTAGTGCCAAAGGCAATCCTAGCTCTTGAAGGTTATTATCCATAAATACAGAGAGAAGCTCAGAGAGAAATCCAATCAGAAGAATATAGATAAGTAAAAGAGAAGCGTGATACCATCCATTGACCTTCTCATGATGGTGACTCTCCTGCTTTGGTTGAGACTCCTCTGTTGGATACTCAAAGAAGTAGCGGTGATTTTTGAGTTGAACCTTTGTAAATATTAGATAGAGAAGAGTAAAAATAACCACCACAAACCACAAAAACATAGCATGGTGTGCCACATCAATAAAGTGAGGAAGTACCATCGAAAGACCAATAGCAACAAGTAGCATCGAGAGATAGGAGTTGGATGAATCAACATTATAGGGTTGCTCTCCAAACTTTAGACCACCAATAATAGCAGAAATTCCCAATAGCCCATTAATATCTAGCATAATGGCAGAGTAGATGGTATCTCGTGCCAAGGTAGGATTGTGAGAGTGTAACATCATAATAGCAATAATCATCACCTCTACTGTAACCGCACTCATAGTAAGAATAAGAGTACCATAAGGCTCTCCAAACTTTTCAGCCAGAAGTTCAGCATGGTGTGCAACACTAATTGAGGCATAGATAATAACCACAAAAAGAACCAAGAAACCAATAATATTACCCATGCTAGTATGGGTTAGAGTATGTTCATATAGTGTAAAAAGTACCAATGATATCAGAGAGATAAAGAGTGCATACTCTTTGCCAAGTGCTTTCAATGGAAGATCCTTTTATTTTTTGAAAGATTATATCCAATCTTTAGTTAGTTGTGGGCAAATCAATATTGAGGAGACCTCTCTTTTTGGGAGTAGAAGTGATAAAAGATATTTTTTGCTTTTGGGTATGCATTTTGAGCAGATTTGCGTAACCAGTAGCGTGCAAGTTCATGATTTGTCTTGACCCCAACACCATGTCGAAACATCATGCCAAGTTGATATTGAGCGGGTGCAAATTTTTTTAGAGCAGAGCGATGAAAGAGATTGAATGCTTTTTTAAAATCAAGTACCACACCCTCTCCATCTCGATATCGTGAGGCGAGTCTATATTGCATAATGGGATCTCCTTTTTTTGCACCAAGAATAAGATGGTCAATACTATTTATATCATAAGTATTAGATGATCTAGGGTAGTGATAGGTAGGTATATTGGCATAAAGTGTATGGAGTGTCAAGAGTATAAATAGCAATATTTTCATTCTATTCCTTAAATTATTTTTAAAAAAATATTTTAAAAATTATATTATAAAATAACTTAAGTAAAGTGTAGATTTTTGTAATTAATATAAATTGTGTATAATAGATAAATTAGATTGCATTGGAGCATTGTATGGGCAAATTTTTAATACTTTTAATATTTCTCTTTTTTGGGGCTTATGGAGAAGATAGTAAACAGGAGATAACTAAGTCCAAGGCAGAGGTTATCAAAAGAGAAGTTTATCATAATTATCAAGAGGCACTAAGTGCAGCCAAAGCAGAGAATAAAAATATTTTTATTCTATTTCAAGCCAAAGGGTGTCGATGGTGCAAAAAGCTCAAAGAGACCACCCTAAAAGATCCTGAACTTCTTAAGCGACTCAATCGATCTTTTGTGATGTTGATATTGGATCGAGAGAGCAGTAGTTACCCTAAAAAATATAAAATAGAGGGAGTCCCTACCATCTATATGATTAGCAACAAAGAGGAGATTTATGTTCGGCGTGTGGGGTATCGCCAAGATCCACAAGAGTATATTAAGTGGTTTAACTACATTGAGATAGAGAGTGACTCTTGATTATTTTCTCTTTAGGATATCTTCATAAAAGTCATAACAGCTCATAAAAAGAGTATCCTCTTTGCGTTTGATACGAGGATCTGATTGTTGATAAGCTTTGAGCAGACGGTTTTTTATCTTTTTTCGCTTTTTGGGTTTTTGTATCTTTTCACGATCCAAAAAGGTTTCAAGATCGACCCAACACTCTGAACTCTCCTCTTTTGGTTGATCTGGTTTTGGAAGAGAAGCCTCTTTTTCAGGGGTGATGAGTCTCTGTTCGCCCATATAGTTTAGCTGTTTGACATAGAGACTTCGCATCTCCATAAAGACCTGTTTGAGCAACTCTATCTCACCTCTTAGTGTGGTATTGATTTCGCTATTGGTCTCTTTGAGATCCTTGATACTCTCTTTGAGTATGGAGATGGTCTCCTCTTTTGATGCCAGTAACTCTTTGAGATCTATAGATTTTTCTGATGAGATGTTATTTTGGGTAGTATTTGTGGCAGTAGGCTCCTCATCCAATACAATATAGATTTTACCATCAATAGTTTTAGAAGCAAGTAGCCCCTTTTTGATCTTTGCATAGACCGCTTGTCGTGAGATATTTTGCTCTTTTGCATATATAATAGGCTTGACTAATCGACTCATTTTTACCCTTTTTAGAATCTTTCCTATTATAATAATAGCATAATATGTTAATATTTGTCTACATTCTGCATCTTGTCATATTGATATATATCATTTCTAAACTCTAACTCATTGCTCTTAGTATTAAATCCAGCAGTCAGATAGATAATAGAGATGGGTAGTTTTTGACTAATATTAATCTGTTTTTGAACTCTTCTTCTAAGGATACGCTCTGCCTTTTTCATATCGATCTCTTTATTGAAAGTGGCAATGGTTTGAAGTAGCTTTTTGGGTTGAGATATCCGTATGCACCCATGAGAGAAGGCACGTCTGTTTCGTTTGAATAGGTATTTTGTTGGGGTGTCATGAAGATAGACATCAAAACGATTGGGAAATTTGAATTTGATTCTTCCCAATGCATTCTTCTTCCCTGGGGGTTGCATAATGCGATAGGGGAACTTGATACCGCTATCTTGATACTGTTGCCAGTAGATACTCTCTGGTTCAATAATAGGAGAATATTCGCTCCAATTCTCATGTATCTCTAGCCCCTGTTCTCGAAGATAGTTTGGATTTTTGATCATAGCAGGGATGATCTCTCTTTTGATAATACCCTCAGGAACTTTCCAATAGGGATTAAGCACAACAAAAGATATTTTGTTATGAAAGATAGGTGTGGGGTGTCTTCTATCTCCTACAATAACATTGATACTCTCTCTCTCTTGATTATCCTCTATATAGTATAGGGTGTAGTCAGGGATATTGACCACAAGGTATCTTCTCTCCTCATCGCGGGGTAGCCATTTGATACGATCAAGGTTAAGTAGTACTTTTTGTATCTTCTCCTCAACGGTTTGATTCATCGCTTGAATGGTCGAAGAACCAACTATTCCATCCTCTTTAAGTCCATGTCTTCTCTGAAAGCGTTTGACTGCCTCATCTAGGCAAATATCAAAGACTGCATCAGGCTGAAAGGTTAAATTCTGCTCTTGTTCCCCTTTTTCAAAAAGTTCTTTGGAAGGCTGTTCACACCCCTTAAGATCACCAGATTTTTTTAATCGCTCTCTAAGCTTTAGAACATTATCTCCTAGATCTCCTATCTTCAATCGTTTGAATGGGGGAAGCTTCTGCCATCCTCCCTTCTCTTTAAGTACCAAGAGTTTCTGTAGGGCTTTTTGTAGTTGAGGATATCCAAACTTACGAGGTGTAATCTCTTGGATTGTCTCTTTGATATTCTCTTTTAGCATCAATTTGGTTAGGTCATAAGGGGCTTTGTATCGTATCCAGTTTCCATAGATTCTTCTTTTTTTCTTATAGGAGAGTCTTGCATAAAACTGCTTCCAGTTGATCCTTCCATAGAGGGTATGTTTGAGAAAGTTTAGGTAGAGTTGAGAGAGTTTAAGCTCAATATGAAGCTGATCTCTATCTTTATCTTTGAGATATTTGACAAGATAGAGATACTCTTGATGTAGAGGCATTTGAGGCGTTATGGTAAGATCTGCATCAATAGCGCGAAAGAGATCAGAGACCTTTTTGCCAAAATCGTTGCTATTAATCCATAGAGGGGCATAGTTGTTTGATTGATAGAGCCTCTTTAGAAATCGACGATCTTTTAGTTTGTGAAGCAGTATGCCTTTTTTGGTAAGCCCCTCATTTAGCTTTTGTGCAATCTCCTCTTGATTATAGGTGTATTTTTTTATTTTTTGGATCTTTAGTGTGCTATTTTGCTCTTTGGTAGTAGTTCTGTTTAGCTCATTAGAAGTACTCTGTATGGTACTATTTTGCTCCTTGATTTTATCTGTTACTAATTCATCAAAAGGATTTTGCTCTTTGGCTAACAGAAGAGTAGAGCAAAGGAGTGTTATTAATAATATGTTTTTATGATTCATAATATTTCTCTATTTTTTTCTTGAAGAAGTATAGTTAAAGATAGAGAAAAAAGAACTTAGAAGTTCTGTTTTTCTGTAGCCTACTGAAGGGTACGTTTCTGTTTGCTATCATAACGATAGATATCGTTACGATAATGGAGCAGTCCATCACTATTGATCCATGCAGTAAGGTAGACAATATGGACAGGGACAGGCTTGGAGAGGTTGAGTTGGGTCTCATTTTTGCCTCGTAATATCCGTTGTGATCGGTTATAACTGATTGATCGTTCATGACGTGCAAAGGTTGCCAAAAGTGCATTCGGTTCAGCGATACGAATACAACCATGAGAGAAGGCTCTCTGCCCCTTTCTGAAGAGTTTTTTGTTGGAGGTATCATGAAGATAGACAGCAAAGCGATTGGGGAATTTAAACTTTATCTTCCCCAAAGCATTCTTGGGTCCAGGGGGTTGTGCAAATTTATAGCGTTTGGTCTCTCCTGTGCGTAAAACCCTTGCCCAATCTATTTTGCTGGTATCTATTGGACGGCGTCTGGTATTGGTAGAGGTTCTTACCTCATAGCCTCTCTCTTGCAGATAGTTTGGGTTTTTGAGAATATTTGGGATCATCTCCTTTTTGACAATACTATCAGGAATCATCCAATAGGGGTTGAGGACAATATAGGTGATCTCATCACTAAAAACAGGCGTATGATGCTTCTGATCTCCGACAATAACACGCATCGATAGTCGCTCTTTGCCATTCTCTCTGTAGTAGAGACGAAAATCAGGGATATTGACCATAATATATCGATCCTCTGGTTGATCAGGGAGTCGCTTGATACGATCAAGATTAAGTAGTACCTTTTTGATCTTCCAATCTACAGAGAGGTTGAGTTTGCTAAGTGTATAGCGATTGATCTTGCCACTAGGATAGAGACCATGCCGTCTCTGAAAGCGTTTGACAGCACGCTGAAGGCATGGTCCATAGGTACTGCTCTCTCCTGCACAGGTGTAATCTCCTGAACTTCTGAGTCTGTTGATAAGTCGCTTGACATGTTTGCCTGATCGTCCAGGTCGAAGTTGAGAGCTATTGACAATTTTTGGCCATCCTCCTTGACGCTTGATCTCTTTGAGACGTTTTAACTCTTGAAGCATACGTCCATAACCAAAACTACTAGGTGTGGTTGCTTGAACAATCTTGGAGAGGGGATAGTGTAACATCAGTTCAGCAATATCATATTTTGGGGTGTAGGTAACCCAATCAGCTGCTATTTTATGCCGTCTCATCCAACTTAGTTTGTTTTTGAAATCTTGCCATTGAATAGATCCATAGAGGTGAAAATTGAGATAAGATTTATAAAGAGAGCTTAGCTCTATATCAATAAGTAGATCCTCTCTAAGACTTTGGCGAGGAGTCTCTAGTCTCTTTTTGAGTCTTTGATACTCTTTGAATATTTTTCCTTTATGACTTAGCATAATATCTGACTCAAGGGTATCAAAAAAATCTTTTAGGGCCTCTTTTTTTAATCCTTTGTAGTGAAACCAAAGGGGGAAATAGTGGTTTTTTTGGTAAAGATTATTGATAAATTTTTTGTGAGAAATTTTTTTGAAAGTCTCACTCTCCTCATCAATAATAAGTCTCATTAGCTCTTTTGATACACGCTGAGTATAATCGATCTCAGCAAGAGAAACATTTTTGTTAAAATTATCATTTTGTAAACTTAATAACGCTAAGGAGTTGTTGATAGAATCAAACTTTTTTAAGGAGCTTATGGTCATCGCTTCAATGACAACTGCCAATACTATTGTAACAATAATAAACAAGATATTTTTCAAAATTTGCACCAATTATCTCTATTTTTTAGTCTGAGTATAGCAAAAAAAATCAAAAAAAACGAGATATTGTGGTCTTTTCTAAAGAGAATTGCAACTATTGTGTTTTTTACGTTAAAATAGAGATAACAACCCCTCTCCTTGGGGGGTTGTTATCATGAAGTGTGATCTATTATCTTATATTTGAAGCAAAATGGTTGCTCTCAGAAATAACACGTCTTCCCCATAAGAATCGCTCTTTATAAAATGGCTTCTGGTCAAAATTGTAGATAACCACTTTTTTGGCTCCTGAACTAGCATGGATAAAGTTCCCATCTCCTAGATAGATCCCTACATGTGTAACCTTGCCAGAGCGACGCTTTTTGGTATCAAAAAAGACCATATCACCACGTTTTAGATTGCTATATCGAACATACTCTCCTACTTTTGCTTGATCTCGTGAGACACGAGGAATCTTGATCCCTGCATCACGATAGATCCATTGGGTAAATCCAGAACAGTCAAATTTATTTGGACCTGTAGCTCCCCAGACATATTTGGTTCCCAAAAAGCTTTTGGCATTCCACTCAATTTGATTTTTTAATCTTTGGCTATTTTGATAGTATTGATGATGATTTGGTTGATAAGATCCATAGGAGATCACCTCAATACTCTCCTCTTGACCTTGTAGAGGATAGGCTCTATTGGTATTGCGTTGATTTTGAACAACAAAAGGGTAGCTGTTCTGATCTGTTTCATTTTGTACTACAAAGATAGGAGATGGATCTTTTTTTGCCTCCTCTATCCCCATAATATTATATACTGAGAGAGGCTGTTTTTTAACCTCTGGTCTATTTTGAGAACAGGAAGCAAGAAAGAAAAGAGAGGATAAGAGTATGGTGTTGCTAATTATAATATTTTTCATGAAATTAAATCTCCTTTATTTTATTGATTATATTTGATTGTCTTATATTTCTAAGATAAGTATATCATGAAACATGTGATTTAATTGTGTTAATCTTAAGATATTTTATTTTTTTAAAACCTTTTAAACTTCCTATATTATGGGATGTTTAAAAGGGTTTTTGATTCAATAAAACCTGTTGAAAACCATTCTTAAACTTGTATTGAATAAAGTAATAAAATTAATTCAGATTTTAAAATAATTATTATATTTTGTTCTCTCTTGTCGTTGTTCTTGACACATTTAAAAAAAAGAGCTATCCTTTTATTAAAAAAAGGATTTTGGATGGGGAAAATTAAGTCGCTTCCACCAATTTTATTGGTTACAATTATTTTAGGGTTGATACTCTTTCTTGTAAATAATGATTCTGTAATGAAGACAACAAAGAAAGTTCTTCCTGGCTTGACTGATTCTAAATATATAAGTTTTTACAAAAAGGCGTGTGATTTAAAAGATGCAGATGCATGTTTTGAATTGGGACAACTCTATGATAGAGGGATTGATGGTAAAGGGAAAGATGTTGATTATGAGGAGGCATATACCTATTATGGTTTGGCATGTAATTTAGATCATGCAACTTCATGTAACAATCTTGCCTATTTATACAATCAAGGCTTGGGAGTTGAGAAGAATAACTGGTATGCTATTCGTAATTACAAAAAAGCATGTGATTTAGGAGATATAGATGCCTGTTATAACTTAGGAGCGATGTACTATCGAGGAGAGGGAACACGCAAAAATCGATACAGAGCAACACGACTCTTCAAAAAAGCATGTGAAAAAGGAGTAGGTGCTGCGTGTAATGATCTGGCCTATATGTATGCACATGGGATTCATGTACGTAGAGATATCTATGAGGCGATCTCTCTTTATAATAATGCTTGTCAATATGGAGAAGCATCAGGGTGTAACAACTTGGGTAATATGTACCAAAATGGCTCTTTGGGTGTCTCCCATGACCCTGTTAAGGCGGAGCAGTTTTTTGAAAAGGCTTGTAAACTACATGATCAAGATAGCTGTAAAAAATTGGGACATGTACTAGATAGTAAGATTAGTGAGATCAAATATGAGAGCGATATCAAAACAGCCAAAGAGGCATGTGATCTGAATAATGACGTAAGTTGTTATAAGTTGGGAGAGCTTTACTATGGACACAACAATTTGGTTGAGAGAGATCTCTATAAAGCTGTTGAGTATTTCCAAAAGGCATGTGATCTAGGACAGAGCAATAGCTGTAAACGATTGGGTGATATTCACAGAGCAGGAGAGTAATCTCTCCTCTTTTTACCAAGACTATTTGGTGAAATCTTTGTTATTTTTCTCTCTAACTTAACCCTCTTCTCTATAATATAAGCCTAAAAAAGATAAATATTAAGATTTATGGTTTAAAATTGCTAAATATAGTGTATTATTCATTAAATATTTATTTTTGGGTGAAGAATCAAATGCAAACACTTTTTTATGTAGGTATCATTTTTGTTCTTGGTGCATTTATGAAATGGGTTAGTTCTAGGTTAGGGATACTCAATGTGGTTGGCTATCTAATTTTAGGCTTTATTATTGGACCAGAAGTTTTGGGGATAATCAATTATAAATTTATTCAAGAGACTCATATCATTACTGACTTAGCTCTCTCCCTGATCGCGGTTTTAGTTGGGGCAAATTTACGTTATAATATCATTAAAGAGGTATGGAGGCAGATCGCTTTTATCTCTCTTTTGGAGACGATTTTTACTTCCCTTTTAGTAGGGGGAAGCTTTTATCTTTTCTTTAATTTTTTAGGTTTGGGATTTGCAGAGGAGCAACGTCTTACCATTGCTCTTCTGTTTGGGGGGTTGGCATCTGCCACAGCACCTGCTACAATCCTAGCAATTATCCATGAGCTTCGCGCCAAAGGGAGCTTTAGCTCCTTTCTCTTAAGTGTTGTTGCTGCTGATAATGCCCTTGCTTTGATCTTTTTTAGTTTTATCATTACTGCTACAGATGCGATAATGAGAAGTGATGGTTACGCTATGACTACTTTTCTATCTCTATTTGGAATTATTCTTCTAAGTATTGCATTAGGGGTTATTGGGGCACTGCTCTCTGAGTTTATTGATCGTCTCTTTATTAATCAACCAAGTATCAAAACCACCTCCACTCTGGGTATGATCTTTATTACCTACAGCCTTAGTGACCAGTGGGGGTTAGAGCCTCTCTTTAGCTCTTTGGTGATGGGTGTCGTCATGGCAAATATCTCCAAAGAGTTTTTTTTGGTCAAAGAGGAGTTTGATCACCACCTCAAAGATATTATCTTTCTACTCTTTTTTACACTCTCTGCAATGCACCTTAATATTAGCTTTCTTCTTAGTATGCCACTGGTTATACTAGTGTATGTACTCTTTCGTATCTTGGGTAAAATTATAGGGGTATGGATAGGTGCAAAATTTAGTGGAGCAACCCCACATATACGAAATTATCTAGGGTTGGCACTCTTTCCTCAGGCGGGGATTGCTATTGGGTTGGCACTCTCTTTACATAATGAATCAGGATTTGAACTTCTAGCTCCTATTATTCTCAATGTGATTATCGCTACAACCATGGTTCATGAGTTACTGGGACCCCTCTTTACCACCTATGTGATCAAGCGTTCAGGTGAAGCAGAATCAAAAGATCAATCTTAATAAACAAGGCGTTGAAACCTCTTTTGTTGCTCTTTTTTTGTTGAGTTATCACTCTTTAAAATAAATAGTGCTATCATAATATAAAATAATCTAATTTAACTTATAAGGTAAAATGATGTCAATTAAAAAAACAGCAACGGTAAGAATGGAAGAGGGGTATATGCGATTAACCATGGAGTACAATAATCCATCCTTTAAAACAGATATCTGTCAACAGATAGCTAAACTAGAGAAGGGGTTAGATATCTATCCTGAGGTAATACATCGACGAGATAATGCAAAAAGGTTCTTTACCAGTGTAGAGTTCTCAGGAGATGATTATACTTGTAGTCGAAGTTGTGGAACATTTATTGAATCTATTATTCAAGAGTTAGATCTCAAAAAAGTTTTGACTGACTAGAGAAGGTGGAGTTACCACTCCTCCTCTCCTCTAAGATAAGCATCGATAGAGTCTGCAGCATCTCTACCCATACCCATCGCAAGAATAACCGTGGCTTGTCCTAGTGTGATGTCACCTCCTGCCCAGACAGCCTTTTTGGTGGTTTTTCCTGTTTTTCTATCCGCTTCAATATTGCCCCACTGGTTTAATTTTAGATTTTCAGTTGTACGGGTCAAGAGGGGGTTTGCTGATGTTCCAATAGCAATAATTGCCAAATCACAATCAAAATAATCATGCTCTCCTGTTGGAATTGGACGTTGTCTTCCTCCCTCATCAGGCTCTCCAAGCTTCATCTTTTCACAGTTTATCCCAACCAATTTCCCATCAGCATCACCAATAAACTCCAAAGGAGAGGTGAGAAATTTAAACTTCACTCCCTCCTCTTTGGCATGGTGAATCTCTATCTGTCTTGATGGAGATTGCTCTCGTGTTCGTCGGTAGACAATGGTAACACTCTCTGCCCCTAATCTTACCGCTGTTCTTGCCGCATCCATCGCAACATTCCCCGCACCCAAAATAGCAACATTTTTCCCTGGGATGATAGGTGTATCATAATTAGGGAAATCAAATGCCTTCATAAGGTTGGCACGGGTGAGGTACTCATTGGCAGAGAAGACCCCATTGAGGTCTTCGCCTGGGATATTGAGGAAGTTAGGCAGACCTGCACCCACTCCAATAAATACAGCATCATACCCCATCTCTTCGAGAAGTTCATCAACATCAACCGTACGACCAACCACTGTATTGCAAACGATTTTTACACCCAATGCTTTGAGTTGATCTATCTCATAGTCTACAATATCTTTTGCCAATCTAAATTCAGGAATTCCATAAAGGAGTACCCCTCCTGCTCGGTGAAATGCCTCATAGATAGTTACCTCATGACCCTTCTTCGCTAAGTCTCCTGCTACGGTAATACCCGCAGGTCCTGAACCAACTACGGCAATTTTTTTCCCTGTTGATGGTGGTATTTCAACTCTGTTAGTAACATCATTTTCTCTTGCCCAGTCAGCAATAAACATCTCAAGGTTTCCAATACCTACCGGATCCCTTCCTTTTTTGAGACCAACCACACAGACCTCTTCACATTGAATCTCTTGAGGACAGACTCGCCCACAAACAGCAGGGAGAGCTGTTCTGTCCCAAACAGTATTGATAGAGCCATCTAGGTCTCCCTCAACAATCTGTGCCAAGAATCCAGGAATATCAATCCCCACAGGACACCCTTTGACACAGGCAGGATCTTTACACTGAATACATCGTGCAGCCTCATATTGTGCTTGAGTAAGACTGTATCCTAAGGTAACTTCAGAGAAATCTTTATTTCTTATCTCTGGTGCTTGTTCTGGCATCTTTTGAAGAGGAATAGCTCTTCGTGCTTTTTTATCTAGGTATTTTGCTTCTATTTCATAAGTCATATTACGCCTCCCTCTCACATAGACAATTTTCTGAAAGTTTCTCTTCTGCTTTATAAGCTTGAAGTCTTCTCATTAACCCATCAAAATCAACTTCATGTCCATCAAATTCAGGTCCATCAACACAAGCAAATTTGGTTTTTCCTCCAATGGTGACACGGCATCCACCGCACATTCCTGTTCCATCAATCATAATGGGGTTGAGACTAACAAGGGTAGGAGTTTCATACTTTTTGGTAAGTATAGAGAGAAACTTCATCATTGGCACAGGTCCAATGGCAACAACGAGATCAACCTTTTGGTTCTTTAGGATCTCCTCTAGCTCCTCTGTCACAAATCCATGTCTCCCTTTGGATCCATCATCTGTACAGATGCGTACCTCGTCAGAGACTTTTTGCATTGGCTCTTCCATAATGAGATAATCCTTGTTTCGTGCACCAATGATGGTAATAACATGGTTCCCAGCACTCTTCATCGCTTTGGTTATTGGGTGAAGTACCGCTGTTCCTGTTCCTCCTCCAACACATACAACGGTTCCAAAATTTTCGATATGTGTAGGCTCTCCAAGTGGTCCTACAATATCCTTGTATCCCTCTCCAACTTGAAGAGAGGCAAAGAGACGGGTACTTTTCCCCACAATCATATAGATAATGGTAATGGTACCTCGCTCTTTATCAACATCTGCCATAGTAAGAGGAATTCTCTCCCCTCTCTCGTTGGCGATAACAATGACAAATTGACCCGCTTTGGCCTTTTTTGCGATTTGAGGAGCCTCTATCTCATTTAAGACAATGGTTCCATGTGCAAGCTCTTCTCTTTTTATAATTTTAAACATATTCCTGTTCCTATTTTTATAAAATTTATTGATAGAAATCATAATTAAATTATATTTTAATCCAATATAGATTAAAAAGTTCATATATAAAGATAAAAAAAAATAGAAAAGAATCAAATATTATAATATCTCAACAAAAACAAACTACTAAATATGATACTTGTTTGGTTTTGTTACTATTTTTTATAGTTTTTTTTCATTATAATTTAAAGATACTACAGCTTCGCTTTAGCTGGATCTATTTGGCTAATAGGTGTTGACTTAAATCTCATTTTTTTACATTATAATAAGTTTATCAATAAGCACAAAGGAAACCCATGATCAAAATCCTCTCTAGTCTCTCTCTACCACTACTACTTAGTGCCTTTACCTATGTTGTTCCTGATAACTATCTAATCCACCAAGAGGAGAATCTAAGCTACCTCTATAGCAAGGAGTATCAAGAGGTGCTTCCTAAGATCAAAAACTATCAAGAGAAGATTATTAAACAGTACACCCAAGAGTATGGTTATGCTCTTGACTCTCCTCTTTATGTAGCACTCGCCTCCTCAAAAAATCAGATAGCCAATGGTTTTGCTACGCCAATACCACTCAATTCACAAGTATTTTATGATGGTGGGGCAGGTATGATTGACTATTTTTGTTTTGATTCGTGGCTAAAAACCCTTCTGATCCATGAGACGGCACACACCTTTCAACTCAACCCAAAGGAGAATATCGCCTCCAAAGTTGCACACACTGTTGTTGGCAATACGCCATTGACCTTTTTGGGTCTCCTGCCTCTCTTTCCTATTCCTAATATCACAGAGAGTAGCTTTGTTTTTGAGGGGAATGCGGTGATGAATGAGTCACGTTTTGGTAATGGTGGGCGACTCTATAGTGGCTATGCACTTGCAGAGGTTATCACTCAAGCCAGAGCCAATCAGATCACCCCTGAGCTTATCTATAATGAGACACTATCCTTTCCTTATGGAGAGCGTTTTTATCTTATTGGGGGGTTCTTTCAACAATTTTTGGTCAAACGCTATGGGATAGAGCGGGTTAATGGGTACTTTAAGACCTACGCTAAGCAGATGCTTCCACTCTTTAGCAATAGTATCTTCAAAGAACAATTTGGCAAAACATTCAAAACCCTACTAGCAGAGTTTGTCAAGGAGTTGATCTCAAAACATCAAAACTTCACCCCTACCCAAGGGGAGCTAATCGCTACCTCTCAAGGGTTTGAGCCAATGAATCGTACAGATGATGAGATCTATGCCCTGATTGGTTCTGCTTATGATCCTCATCAGATCCTTAGTCTCGATAGAGATACCCAACAACGCCACTACTATCAGGGTGCATGGAAGCGAGGAGAGCCATTTAAGATAGGAGAGCAATACTACACACAAACCTCCGCAAAGATCTCACCTACACAGATTACCATGGGGCTATTTGATGCACAAGGCTATCTCAAAAAAGAGAGTGCCTCCAAGATTATTCAAGGTTACCTCTCCAATAAAGAGGCGGTCTATTTTGATCTTAACCATTCACTAGATAGACCACATATCTATGTGGGGGGAGAGTTTTATGATGAGACCTCCTCTTCTGTTTTTATTGATAGTGAAGATAACCTCTACTACTTCAAACAAAAAGGAGAACAACGCACACTCTATCGAAACAAAAAGCCACTCTATAGCTTTGTAGGACACTACGGTTTTGTGGTGGATGTCGATCATCAAAATCGCATCTATTTTATTAGCAATAGCCCTGATGGCACAACAGCTTACTGCTACCATAATAAAGAGATAAGCAGGGTTGACTTGGGTGATGATATCATTGATCTTAAACTCATCAATGATCACGAGGCAGTGGTTGCAACCATCACTGCCAAGGAGTATCGCTACCTCAAAGTAGCTCTTCGCCTCACCCCTGCGACACTACCCCAAATAGACCTCTCAATGCCCAAAGATCACAACACCACCATCACCCAAAAGAGCACCCCCTCTCTTGCCAAAACACCACTGAAGAGTCAGCCCTACAGACCTCTTACACAGCTCCACTATAGCTATCTGGATCAAGCAATGGGCTATATCAATGGGGAGGGTTTTTTCGTCAATCTTCGTGCTAATTTTACAGATCCATTAAACCAAAATACTCTAGCCACCACACTAGCACACAACAGTGACCATACCATAATGGGGATAAGCTACACCAATGAGGCACAACCTCTTGAGTATGGTCTCTCTCTCTATGGTGTCAAACATCAACAGAAGACTCCTGATGAGCGTAACCATGGCTATGATGCACATATTGATCTCCCTCTTATTGCAGAGGGGTACTTCAGGGCATTGATGCAACTCTCTTATACCAAGAGCTATGCTACCATTTACCGTAAACCATGGAGTCTCTCTGTTGATCTGCTCAACAATAAACAATTTGGTCTCTCAAAATATCCTAATCATCTCAATCATCTTAAGGGTTTCTTCTCTCATGATCGGGATAATAACAGTATGGGTATCACCTATGAGTGGATGCACGATCTTCCCTCACAAAGCTATCTAGGGATCAATCTCAAACATCTACAATCCTACCAATCCAAAACAAGAGAGGAGAAGGGTATTCGTATCAGTGACTCAGTAGGAGAGATACAACAAGACCCAAGCACTATTATCGCCCCTACGCTCAATAGCACACTCTATGCCAAGGAGCTTACCATGGGGGAGATGGGTTTATATAAGGTCTTTGAGACCCCTTTTTACTTCTACTCTTTTCCCATCTCCTTAAGACGTGAGAGTCTCTATCTCAAACAGCGACACTACGAGGTTGGCTTGGATCATAAGGATCTCTCCTTTGATGAGACCATCTTGGGTATAGAGAGCGATCTGCTCTTTTTTCACAAGATCCCTCTCCCTTTGAGTCTGGAGCTACTCTACAATGACAAAGCTAAGGAGAGTTTGCAATTTAGATTTCTCTTTGGGATCGATTTTTAGCTATAATCAAATTATATTTTAATCAAAAGGGTATCTTATGCTATTAACCGACGAGCAACTGCGTTCTTTTCAACAAGATGGATTTCTGATTCTTAGAGATTTTGCCAATCATGTGAACTGTGAAGCGATACTTGATGTCGCCAAAGTCCATCTCAAACATAAAATTGAACCCATCGAAACTGAGATTGGTTATGCTCAAAAGTCCAAAGATTACCGTACTGATGTAGCAGACTATCACAGTATTGATGTTCAGGAGAAGACCACCATTCGGCGACTACGCCAAGTCTATCATCGAGACATACTCTTCAAGGAGTGGATGGAGGATCACAAAATTCGTCCTATTCTACAACAGATTCTAAATGATCAAGTCGCCATCACCATCGCACACCACAACTCCATCATGACCAAACTTCCTTACTATAGTACAGAGACAGCATGGCATCAAGATCGACGCTACTGGCATTATAGTGGTGACAACTTAGTAAGTATCTGGCTTGCACTAGATGAGGAGCATAGTGATAATGGGGTATTGGAGTTTATCCCAAAGAGCCATACCATGAGATTTGAAGCAGAGCAATTTGATGAAAAAGAGTATTTTAGAACAGATCACCCCGATAATGTGTCACTAATAGAAACAAAAGTCTCTAAAAATTTACAGAGAGGCGATGTGGTTCTCTTCCACTGCAAACTTCTACATCGTGCCAATGCCAATCGCACCAAAAGCCCAAAAATATCGTTTGTCTATACTGTAAAAGGGGCATCTACTAAGGTCATAGAAGAAACACGCTCTGCTGCTTATCCTGAAATATTGCTCGATAGACTTGACAATTAAAAGAAGTTGCGTTATAACTCCTTTTGAGTTTAAACCATTTGAGGTTTAAATAAGTTGATGTATAATTACGACATTGACCAATATTATGAATTAAAGGACAAACAATATGGCAAAATATGTTGATTTAACAAGCGAAAACTTTGACGCAACCATCGCAGAGGGTGTAACAATGGTAGACTTTTGGGCTCCATGGTGTGGACCTTGTAGAATGATTGCTCCAGTGGTAGAGGAGTTAGCAGAGGATTTTGATGGCAAAGCGACCATTGCAAAGTGTAACACAGACGAGCAACAAGATATTGCTATAAAGTATGGTATCAGATCGATTCCTGCTATTCTTTTCTTTAAGGATGGTGAGCTTGTTGACCAAATGGTAGGTGCTGCTTCAAAAGAGGCATTTGCTGAGAAGCTTAACGCTCAACTATAGTATCTCTACTTCCCAAATTTTTTGGGAGGTCTCTTCTCTCTAAAATTTTTACTAAAATACTATAGACTATATCTATTTTATTAAAAATTTAATACCAAAAGGATTTATAGATGTTGGATTGTGCAATTATTGGTGGTGGTCCTGCGGGACTTACTGCTGGACTCTATACAACCCGCGGTGGTCTCAAAAATGTTACAATGTTTGAGATGGGCATGCCAGGAGGGCAGATCACCCAAAGCTCTGAGATTGAGAACTACCCTGGTTTTTTTGAACATGACAAAACAGGCATGGATTTTATGAATAGTTGGCAGGAGCAGTGTTTTGCTTTTGGACTCAAACATGAGATGAAAAAGGTTAAACGCATTGCCAAAACCGACCAACACTTCACCATCACATTAGAAGGGGGAGAGAGTGTTGAGGCACTAACCGTCATTACCTGTACAGGATCTATCCCCAAACGTGCCAACTTCAAAGGGGAAGAGGAGTTCTTTGGAAAAGGGGTCTCTACCTGTGCCACTTGTGATGGCTTCTTTTACAAAAACAGACCTGTAACCGTTTTAGGCGGTGGAGATACCGCACTAGAGGAGGCATTTTATCTCTCTAATATCTGCTCAGATGTCTATGTTGTTCACCGAAGAGATAGCTTTAGAGCAGCACCACCTACCATAGAGCGTATCAAACGCAAAGAGAATATTCATCTTATTACCGACTCTGTTATCGAAGAGGCGTATGGTGATATGATGGGACTCGCTGGTGTGAAGATCAAAAACCTCAAAACCAATGAGATTACCGATATGCCAAACAGTGGTCTCTTTGTCTTTGTGGGACACGATGTCAACAATGATGTACTCAAAGATGAAAATGACGCCTTTATCTGTGAAGTCAATGATCGAGGACAAGTAGTAGTAGATCTCAATATGAGAACCTCGGTTGAGGGTCTCTTTGCTGCGGGTGATATGCGTATTCATGCCCCAAAACAGGTAGTCTCTGCCGCAGGTGATGGTGCTATTGCCGCACTACAGGCGATGGGGTATATTCAAGAACTTGCCTAAAAAGAGCCACCCCTACCACAAGATTCACCACGAGATTCAATTGTGGTATCAAGCCCATGGAAGAGTGACCCTTCCTTGGCGTAACACCCAAAACCCTTACAAGATCTATCTTAGTGAGATTATGCTTCAACAGACACAGGTCAAAACAGTCTTGGAGCGTTTCTATTTTCCCTTTTTAAAAAAATTTCCAACCCTCAAATCTGTTGCCAAAGCGTCACTCGATGATGTACTCAAGGCATGGGAGGGGCTAGGGTATTATACCCGTGCAAGAAATCTTCACAAAACAGCACAAGAGACCAACGGCATTTTGCCCCAATCACCCCAAGAGCTAGAGAGACTCTCAGGGATAGGAAAATCGACTGCTCATGCGGTGGCGTGTTTTGCGTTTGATGCCTCTTTGCCTATTCTTGATGCCAATGTCAAACGCATACTCTATCGCTTTTTTGCCATTGAGGAGTGTCGTGAGAGAGAGCTATGGGAGAGGGCTTATCAGCTCTTTGATACACAAAACGCCTATAGCTACAATCAAGCCATGATGGATATTGGATCAGCAATCTGCACACACAAAGCACCAAACTGTACCGCTTGTCCCTTTCATATTCAGTGCCAAGGATCTACCAATCCCTTACGCTACCCAAAGAGAAAAACCCAAAAAAATAGACCCATACGTCAACGCTTCATCCTCATCTATCACCATAATGATCGCTACATGCTTACCCAAAACAAAACCCGACTTCTTGCAGGGTTATGGGCATTCCCCCAAGAGGAGGAGTATCAATTACAAAGAGATGATACCCTATTAGGAACATTTGTTCACCACTACACCCACTTCACACTCAAAGCACAAGTGGTATTGATTCATGAGAAGCAGACCCTGCCTCACTTTGAGATTGAGGAGATTCATCAACTCGCACTAAGTGGAGCCGATCGAAAAGCTTTGGATCTATTGAAGCGATATACACACTAAATCCTAATCACATCATTATAAAAAATCATGTATAATCCGACAGAATTTAACGCTAGGATATGATATGGCAAAAGTAGGAATTTTAGGCAGTACAGGACGTATGGGCGCACATCTTATCAAGAATGTGCTAGAGACAGATGGATTAGAGTTAAGTGTTTTGCATGTCTTTGACGAGCTTAAAGTAGCCGTTCCCAAGAGTACCTTGATTACCAATGATATGGAGATTTTCTTGGAGAATTGTGATGTGGTTATTGACTTCTCAGCCCCTGTGGCAACCCAAAATCTACTTGAATCGGCTCTTAAAAATCCTACCCCATTGGTGATTGCTACCACAGGATTTACCCCGCATCAACAGAACCTTCTTAGTGAAGCTTCCAAAGAGATGGCTGTACTCTACTCCTCTAACATGTCCGCAGGAATTGCCCTGCTCAAACAGCTTGTAGAGCAGGTCGCTTCCACCCTCAAAGATTTTGATATTGAGATTGTAGAGCAACACCATCGACACAAAGTGGACTCTCCATCAGGAACTGCCCTAACACTTGGTGAGTTTGCTGCCAAAGGACGAGGACTTGATCTTGACGCGGTGCGTATCTCAGGAAGAGATGGGCAGATTGGAGCAAGAACCAAAGATGAGATTGCCGTCATGGCACTGCGTGGAGGAGACATTGTTGGTCGTCATACGGTTGGATTTTATAATGATGGAGAGTTTTTGGAGTTAAATCATACAGCAACAAGTCGCGAGACCTTCTCCAAAGGAGCAATTCGTGCAGCGTTATGGTTGGTAGATCAAAAGAGTGGTCTCTACTCGATAAATGACTCTCTAGGAATATAGTATGTGTGCTATTGTCGGGGTTTTTGGAACCAAAGAGGCATCCAAAGTTGCCTACTATGCCCTCTTCTCTATGCAACATCGAGGACAAGAGTCCTCGGGGATATCTTCGGCAAATGGAGATCGTATTCATCTTATCAAAGAGCGAGGGTTGGTGACAGATATTTTTGATGAGCAGAAACTCAATCTACTCAAAGGGGCTTGTGCCATAGGTCACAACCGCTACTCTACGGCAGGTGATGACTCTATTCTTGATGCACAGCCCGTCTTTGCCCGATATAAACTAGGAGAGATCTCTGTCGTACACAATGGGAACCTCATTAACAAAGAGGAAGTTCGCTCTGATCTCATTGACAAGGGGGCGATCTTCCAAACAGGAATGGATACAGAAAATATCGTTCACCTTATCGCCAAAAGCCAAAAAAACAAACTCAAAGCCCGTATCAAAGATATGCTCAAAAGAATAGAAGGGGCATACTGCCTTGCCATTCAGAGTCGAAGCAAGATGTTTGTGGTACGAGACCGTTTTGGGATTCGTCCTCTCTCATTAGGGCGTTTGGCAGATGGGGGGTGGATTGTCGCCTCTGAGACTTGTGCATTTGATCTGGTGGGTGCAGAGTTTATCCGTGATGTGGAGCCAGGAGAGATGCTTATCTTTGAAGAGGGCAAAGAGCCAAAATCAGAGAAGATTTTTGAACCTGATTATCACCCTTGTGCCTTTGAGTATATCTACTTTGCACGTCCTGACTCGATTATTGATGGCAAAACCGTCTACAACACACGCCTAGCAATGGGAAGACAACTTGCCCTTGAGACCCCTGCTGATATAGATTTGGTACTGCCTGTACCCGACTCAGGTGTCGCTGCGGCACGTGGATTTGCAGAGGGGTTGGGTGTCCCTTTTGAGATGGGAATTGTGCGTAATCACTATGTGGGACGAACCTTTATTGAACCAACTCAGGAGATACGAGAACTCAAAGTCAAACTCAAACTCTCCCCTATCAAAGAGGTAATTGCAGGAAAACGTATTGCCATTGTGGATGACTCATTAGTAAGGGGAACCACCTCCAAGCAGATTGTCAAAATGCTCAAAGAGGCAGGAGCGACAGAGGTACATATGCGTATTGCTGCTCCTGAGATCAAATACCCTTGTCGTTATGGTATTGATACCCCTACCAAAAAGGAGCTAATCTCTACCAAAAATACTCCTCAAGAGATTGCAAAGAAGATGAACGCTGAATCCTTAGGCTTCCTCTCTATCGAAGGACTCAAAAAATCTTTGGGAGAGGAGAGAAACTACTCTTTGGTGAGTTTTGATGGGAACTATTTTGCAGGGGGCAATGCCAACAGCACAGGTTGTGCCGATTGCTAAAAGTTCACTACCCCACTGAGGGTATTTGAGAGCATACTGCTACGCTTGATATCTTTACGCTCTGCTCCTGGATGGGTTGTGGTAACAATCGCACGACCCAAAATATGTTTTTTGCCACTCTTAAGTCGTACCCCCCAATAGTTATGCAAGATAATTGGCTCTCCATTCTTGACCCCTAAATAGAGCATGACATGTCCAGGAACATAGAGCAAAGAGCGAAAAGGTTTAGCATAACGTACAATCGCCTCTTTACGTTCCTTCTCACTTAACCCTTTAAGAGAGATATACTCTCCTCCACTCTCTTTGGCCTGTTGTGTTGAGTTTCGAGGAAGATAGAGACCAAAAGGTGCAAAAAAATCACGCGTCAAAGCAGAGCAGTCTCGTGCCTCTAATTTCCCTCCCCAACCATAAGGCTCTCCTATCAACTCTTTGCCAATATAGGCAATATTAAAAGGGTTAAACTTGATGGGTTTATCGGCAATCAAATTTATCTCTGTCGCTTTTGCTGATCGCATATAGGCATACCCTCTACTGTCTCGTCCTGCAAAAAGGTAACTTGTATTATTTCTATCTATAGGGAAAATCGTCCCCATCTTAACCAGAGAGATTTTGTGCTTATTCTCCATAAGATTAAGATTATCAGTTACCGTAATGGCATAGTTACCATTTTGAAAAGCCGCTTGAAAATCAGAGGTAACAAAAGCAATATCCTCAATGGGTAACCAACCAAAAGCAAAAGCACTCTTGACATAGACCCACTTCTTATCTTTGGAGTAGTGAGAGACAAAAATAGGGGTATTGAGATAGATCGCACTGTTTTGGTTATAATCAAAAGGAAACCCCTCTCCTGTGCGATTGGGATCATAAAAAATCTCCAATTTGCTAGGATAGAGTTTGATATCTGAGTGTCTAACTGTTATGGCAGGTTGTGCCACACTGTTATAGGCATCAAAGTTGGAGTTTTCAATCTGATAATCAAACCACTTTTTTGAGATTCTTCGACCTGATCGTCGATAGGTCTTCTCCTTGGCATATTTAAACTGCCACCTCTTTTCTGATTCGGTTAGATCCATCTCAATCAACTGCCATGGCTCAAAAAATTTTTCATTATAGTCTCTATCATAACGCAACTGCTCCTCGGCACTCATCAGCTCAATCCCCTTAACAAAGGATTTGGTATCTTGTGGAAGAGAGAGGGTATCTTGAACCTCATTGGAGGGCATACTATCTAATGCACTTGCTTCTCGTGCACCTTTGGTTAAAACGATATTAGCAAAGAGTGATGTAGACAAAAGTGTAATAAGTAGATATTTACGCATCATAATCCCTTTTTTAACCCTTATTATAGTTGAAATTTCGGGCTTTGTACAGAGAATAAAAAGAATTAATATGAAAATATAAATATGATAAACAATATCTGTTTTGGTTTATATGGAGGATAATAAGCAGTGTTAATATGTACATTAGAGGTGTTCTCATTACAAAAAACACCGCCTATGTCTATACGGCTAAGTAGTCAAGCCATATTATATTCATTTGGAATTGGCAACTTTAGTCTCGATTAAGGCGAGGCTAAAGCCATCGGTTCCAATCTTTCTGAATTTAATTTTGGGTAGGTGCTTATATTGTCAAATGACTACTTCTACCTTAACCGATTTAAACCTAGCAGTATCTATCAACTCATCCGCCTCATCTCCAAAGAGGGCATTGATTTTGGATTTGGAGTGGTGAAAGGTGACAAAGAGAGTTCGAGGTTTTATCTTGTCGCTAAATTTGATAGGTAGATTAGCAGTCTCTCCATAGGGGGATTTTAGGGTTACTCTATCTGATAGAATTATCTCTCTATCTTCAACAGATGCTAATATTACATCCTCATCATATTTAGTTAATAGTGTTTTGCTTCGTTTGGTTTGAGCAGCGTTATTATAGTGGGCTAGAGTTCTACCTGTTGTGAGATAGAATCCATCTAAGCTATTTTTATAGAATTTTTTATTTAATATCTCCTCAACCATCCCTCTTAGTTGATACTGTTTATAGATAAATTGTCCTAAACCATCCTCTGTTCTAAAATCTAGCAGATGGAGTACAGGAGTATCCTCTATATAGATAGGCCACTGCATTCCTCTTTTGGCGTGTCGTTTCATTCGGTAGTATTTAGCTCCACTAAATCTTCTGTGTGCTACTTGGGTTACCTCTTCCCAAAGCTCTTGGCTATCTTTGTAATTAAAAGAGCCATTAAGCTTATTCTCTAATAGCTGTAGCACCTCCCAATCATCAGGCAAACTAGACGCTACTAATGGTTCAGAGAGGTGAAGCCGTCTCATGGCACTTACATATACTCCTCTCTTCTCATAGGCAGAACTCACACCAATAATGATATCTGCTCTCTTGGCAATATCGGTCATAAATAGCTCTTGTACCATAATAAACTCTAATCTATCTAGTGCTTTGTCTGTTTTATTGATATTGGGGTGTATATGAGCAATATCCTCTCCCATATTAAGAAGTGCTTTTATCTTACCATCTAGCATGGCATCAATAAGTTTTGGAGTTGTTAGCCCAATCTCATCAGGTGTTTGATAGTCAGGTAAGTAGTATGGCAGACACCCCATATCACAGGCTCCTTGGACATTGTTTTGACCCCTAAGAGGCATAAGTCCTGCACCCACTTTACCAATATTGCCTGTCATCATCGCTAGATGAGTAATTGCCATAACAGCATAGGAGCCGTCGAGATGTTGGGTAATACCTAATCCCCAAAGAATCATAGATTTCTTAAAGGCATACTCTCTTGCGATATTGGGAATGGCTTTTGCTAGATACTCATACCCCTCAATATTTTCAAAAAAGTTAGGATTGGCATAAGGGTCATTAAGGATCTTCTCTTTGAACTCATCAAACCCTTTGGTTCGACTAGCGACAAAATCTTTGTGGTATAACTCCTCATCAATAATAACATACGCCATCATATTAAGAACTAGAAGATTAGCTTCATAAGGGATAATCGTATTGTATTTGGCAAATTTTGCAAGTTTTGTCTCTCTAACATCTATAACAGCAAGATTATTCTCCTGCTTTGCCATATCTACAATACGATTGGCAACAATAGGGTGAGCCTCCATAGTGTTTGAGCCTATAACCACTATAAATTCACTCTTATATATATCATTATAGGGATTGGTAGAAGCCCCCTCCCCAATAGTCGCTTTCATCCCTTTAAGTGAAGGACTATGACAGACTCTAGCACAGTTATCGATATGTGGTGACGCCATTGTCTCTCGGCAAAATTTCTGAAAGAGATAGGCAGATTCGCAGTTTCCTCTGGCTCCACCTATAGCACAAAAGCTCTCACCTCCATACTCTTGTTTGATTTGGGTTAATTTCATAGAGGCAATGGTTGTTGCAGTATCTAAACTACAGGTATAGAATATCTCATCAAAAGGCTCTAGTTTATCAGAAACTTGTTTCAAAATATGAGGATTATTATCCAAAAAGCTTTTTCTAACTCTTGGCTCTTTGACTCTATCCTCTGCATCTACAAAGTCATAACCATATTTACCCTTGATACAGAGTTTTCCTTGAGAAACTACTCCATCTTTTTGGGCATAGATTCTTTGAATCTTGTTATCTTTGACAACTGCTGTAATATCACACCCTACACCACAATAGGTACAGACACTCTCAACCTCTTTGATTTGATTTGTAGACATAGTTATAACCCTTAGCATTTATTTCAGATAAAATTTATCCTATTCTTGCTTAAAATAAAATAAAGATTGATGATAGATAGAGGGAAAAGAGAGAGCTAGGGTATCATGCAGATACCCTACAAAATTTTAAGAGAAGAGGTGCTAATTTTTGATAGCTATTATCTAGGAGCACCTGGCTGATTCATACCTTTTGTCAAAAGAACAAAAGCGAAGAGTGTTACGGCTAATACAAACATCCATGCACTCGACCAAAGTCCTGTGAGTCCAAGTAGCCATCCGAAGATAATTGGAGAGATAAATCCACCAAGTCCACCAAGAACGCCAACGATACCACCAACAACACCAACTTCTTGTGGATAGTACTCTGCAACAAGTTTATAGACAGAAGCTTTACCAATACCCCAAATCGCACCAACAATAACTGCTAGGATACCAAAGATCCATACATTTGCTTGGAAGAAGATATGGGTTGTACCTTTAACAAGTAGTTGCTTTTTACCAACTTTGTCACCAACCTTAACAATAGCCTCTTGTGTAACTTTTTTGGTAGGGAACATAAAGAAATCATTTGTATCTTTATTAAAGTCTCCTACTTGTGGAGTAAACTTATAGACTCTTACACCCGCTTTAGGATTGGTTACCTCTACTGTGTTTTCTGTTACTTTGGTTACTTCACCTGGAAGTTTAGCCAATACCCCTTTACCTGGAGACTCAATAGTCATCTTTGGAACCATGAGCATTGCACTAATAGTAATTGCTGTAACAAATACCCATAGAGTAACGCGGTTACCACCAAACTTATCACTTAAGTATCCACCCAATGCTCTAATGACACCTGAAGGGAAACTAAATGCTGCTGCGAATATACCTGCTGTTACTAGTGGAAGTGCATAGACGTTTACAAAGTAAGGAACCAACCACTGTGAGAATGCCACAAATAGACCAAACACAATAAAGTAGTACATACCAAGACGCCATACACGAATATCTTTTAGAGGTCTTAACATCTGACCAAGCGTTCTATTTGAACTATCAGGCTTTCTGTTTTCTGTCGCTAAGAAGAAGATAACTGCCATAACAGCCAACATTGTAGCATACATAAGTGGAAGTGTTCTCCACGCCTCCATATCACCACCAGCTACAAGATTCTTTAGAATGGTTGGAGCAAAAAGTGCAGTGAGTGCTGCACCAGCGTTACCTGCGCCAAAAATACCAAGTGCTAGACCCTGCTTCTCTTTTGGGAACCATACTGATGTAAATGCAATACCTACTGCAAATGTAGCACCAACTGTACCAAATAGTAGAGAAGCTACAATATAGTCAGTATAAGTAGTTGCTTGAGACATAAGAACCATACCTAGTGCGGCTATCAACAGATTAATTGTAAAAATCGGTCTACCACCAAATTTATCTGTCAAGATACCCATTGGTAATCTAAACAACGCACCAGTTAAAACTGGAATACCAATAACCGTACCCATCTCAACTGCTGACCAGTCAAGAATACCATTAGAAATCAAGAATGTGATTAATACCCCATTGGACAGCCATGCTGCAAAAGCAACCGTAAATGCCAATGTATTCATAACTAACATCCGATAAGATTTGGATGTCGCCTCTTTCATCATACTCATCTAAACCCCTTTCAACTCCAACAGGATCCCTTTTTGCTATGACCAAATGATGGAGCAGTATCATTAAATTTTTGGCATCTATAGGGATTGTCTTCCTGCTTAAGCTTATTATAATATAAATTTTGTAAAGCAATTTCATTTATGTAATTTTAATAATATTTTTGTATACATTCTCCTCAGAGTGATACTTTTTGTTACAAATAAAATTATAATAATTATCATATTAAATTATAAATAAGTATCAAAAAGTAATTAATGATACTAAGATACACATATTTTGCTCTATTTTGTTTCAAGTTAAGTAATATATAATTTTTTTGAACTAATGAAAAACACAAAGAGTAACATTTTATAGAAAATAATAATAGCTATTTTTTGTTACAAAAAGGAACTATTAATTTAAAATCCTATAAAATAATTCTTGTAATATTTTTCTATATTTAAGAACAAAGAAAAACAATTATTGTTTTTAAATTAGTCTTTATATTTTAAAATATTAATTTATCAAAAGGAGAATACAACAATGGCACAAAACTTTCTTACTCCTGCAGAGACTGCCAATGCCTTTATCGGTATTGGTGAATACAAAGCCAAAATGCCAAAAAGCAAAATTTTGGTCTCTGGTTTTTTAGCAGGAGCCTATATCGCATTTGCAGCACAATTAATGAATATGGTTACGCATGATATGGTAGCACACTTTGGAGCAGGGTTTACTAGCTTTATCGGAGGAAGCGTTTTTGGAATCGCTTTGGTCTTGGTCTTGGTAGCAGGTTCAGATCTCTTTACTGGTAATACTCTACTCTCTATGGGATGGCTCAATGGTAATCTAAATACAAAACAGGTACTATCTAACTGGACTTGGGTCTATATTGGTAACTTTATAGGGGCGATGTTTCTGCTTTGGATGATGTACAACAGTCATCTCTGGGGAGGTCATGGAGGTGAGGTTGGGGCTAATGCTGTCGCACTTGCCTACAAAAAGACCCATTTAACGTTTAGTGAAGCATTTATTAGAGGTGTTGGATGCAACTGGCTTGTCTGTTTGGCTGTGGTTATGGTTGTCTCTGCCAAGGATACCATCAGTAAAATAGCTGCTGCTTGGTTTCCTGTAATGGCATTTATTGCTAGTGGATTTGAACACTGTGTTGCCAATATGTTTATTATCCCTGCTGGAATTACTGCTAGTCTTGATCCTACCGTAGCCTCTGCTGTAATGGCTCATCACCCTACATGGGATCTCTCTACGCTTAATATGTCATCATTTGTATTTGGCAATCTAATTCCTGTTACTTTGGGCAATATCTTTAGTGGTGCAGTACTTGTTGGTGGAATCTATTGGTTTTTATATGTTAAAGAGGAGCATAAAGAGTATGCACATATTAACAAAACACAAGGAGTACTACGCTCATCTCTTAATGTAATTACAAACACGCTTATAAGGCAATATCGATATGTCAAAACTCTATATCTAAGAAATAGAAGAGACGCTTAATCAGAATTGGGTCTCTACCCAATTCACTCTATTTAAAAACTTCTTTATTTTACACTTTATATTATAATATTTATAAATATTTTTTATCATCTTTTGTCTCATTTACAACAAAAAAATGTTAAAATTCACAATCTCAATTTAAAAATAGGAGAAAACCCAATGAATATTAGTCGAGGAATAGTCTTGAGCCTCCTACTATCCATTGCCTCTTTTGGCAAAAGTGCAGATAGTGGTGCGGCTCTATTTGAGGGGACAAAATCGTTTGAAAATGGTGGTGTTGCCTGTATCGCTTGTCACAATGTCAATAGTCCCAAAGTTATAGCAGGAGGCTCTTTGGCAAAAGACTTAACCATGTATGGAGGAGAAGCAATGGCACCTACTGTTGCCATGATGATTACCTCCTCTGATGCCATGCCATCACCATTAATGACACAGGCTTATCGTGGTCATGAGATTACCAAAGCTGAGGGAGAGGCTTTGGTGGCTTTTTTTAAAGAGGTAAATCCGCAATCAAAAAAGGGAAATATATCAGCAATCTTTTGGATTTTTGGTCTAATTGGAGCAGTAGTTATCTTTGCAGGATTAATTATTCTTGGCAAAAAGAGAGTCAAAAACAGATCCGTCAATCAAGATATGTTTGATAGACAATTAAAATCAACATGGAGGTCATAAATGAGTTGGATACAAGATATTGTAGACCCAAAGAGTAGAAAATGGGAAGAGTTTTATCGTAATCGATTTCAACATGACAAAATCGTAAGAAGTACACATGGGGTTAACTGTACAGGGAGTTGCTCGTGGCAAGTGGCTGTCAAAGATGGTATTGTGGTGTGGGAGACTCAACAGCTTGATTATCCTCTGCTTGATGATAAGCTTCCTCCGTATGAGCCTAGAGGGTGTCAAAGAGGTATCTCTTTTTCATGGTATCTCTATAGCCCTATTAGAATCAAATATCCACTAATTCGTGGTGCTTTACTAGATGCCTATAGAGCCAAGAAAAAAGAGAATGGTGGAGACCCAATGAAGGCTTGGACTGCTCTTCAAGCTGATAAGGATGCTAGAAAAGGCTACCAAGAGGCTAGAGGAAAGGGTGGATTTAGGAGAGCAAGTTGGGAAGAGGCGTTAGAGATAGCTTCTGTTGCCAATATCTATACAGCTAAAAAACATGGACCTGATAGAGTAGTAGGTTTCTCTCCTATTCCTGCTATGTCAATGTTGAGCTACTCAGCAGGTGCTAGATTTTTACAACTCTTTGGTGGGGTAAATCTTAGTTTCTATGACTGGTATTGTGATTTGCCACCTGCATTCCCTGAAGTTTGGGGTGAACAGACCGACTGTGGAGAGTCTGCTGATTGGTATAATGCCAAGATGATTATAGATATGGGTGCGAACCTAAATATGACAAGAACTCCAGATGCTCACTTCTTTGCAGAGGCTAGACACAATGGTACAAAGACTATTGTATGTGCGCCTGACTTTAGTATGGTGAGTAAGTTTGCTGACCAGTGGGTTCCTCTTCATGCAGGTAGTGATGGGGCATTTTGGTCTGCTATTAACCATGTACTTCTCAAAGAGTTCTATGTAGATAGAGAGGTTCCATATTTTATCGACTATATCAAAAAATACTCTGATATGCCATTCCTTGTCAAAATTGAAAAAGATGGAGATGAGTATAAATCAGGACGACTTCTAAGAGCAGGTGAGCTTGAAGCCTACAAAGATATAGAGAATGGTGAGTGGAAATTTATCCAAATTGACAAAGATAGTGGAGAGTTTGTCGTACCAAAAGGGACAGTTGGTCACAGATGGGACAAACAGGAGACTGGAAAATGGAATACCAAACTTGAAAATTCTATTGATGACAAGCCTTATGACCCAATCTTAACACTTATTGATAATGCTGATGATGTGATAGAGGCGACATTTGAAGAGTTTGGTCTTGATGTCAAAGCCAAAAGAGGTGTGCCAGTTAAGTATATCACAACTGCTAATGGTGAAAAGATAGCCGTAGCTACTATTTTTGATGTTCAGATGGCTCACTATGGTGTCCCAAGAGGATTAAGTGGTGACTATCCAACAGACTATACAGATAAGAGTTCTGCCTATACTCCTGCATGGCAAGAGATTTTCACAGGAATTGATAGCAAAACCATTATCTCTATTGCTAGAGAGTGGGGAGAGACAGGTGAG
>CAZEUB010000028.1:0-64525 GCA_964515605.1 uncultured Sulfurovum sp.
AAGTACACAAAAATGTTAATGGTTGGCAGACTCTACTTCATAAAGGAGCTAGTAATAATGCAACCAATGGAGTTTTTAGAATTAAGTATAACTATAATTATGGGCATGATAAATTAGGACTCTATACAACATTTGATAACGGCTCTAGTGCAAGTTTTTATAAAACAGAGGTTGGATTAAAAGATAAACAGTGGCATCATCTAGTAGTTACTTATGAAAATAGAGAGTATAAAATATATCTTGATAAGAGTTTAGTGGCTTCAAAAAAATACTCAAAAGATTTAAAAGCACCAAATAGCGAACTTCATATTGGTGGAAAATATTATATGTCAAATATGTATATTGATGAGGTAAAGCTCTATAATGGAGTTATTACAGCTGATGAGATAAAAGAGATTTATAACAATGAGCATATTGGTAAAAACTGGGATGGAACAACCAGAGAACCTGTTGTCTGTCAAGAGCCAATGGAGCCATTTAGCTGTACTGATACACTCTTTTTATCTAATAGAAGCGAAAATGGAACAAGCTCTAGTGATGGTGGAAGTACATGGCTACACACTATCAATCGTCAAAAAGACCCATATGAGTATGAGGCTATAGGTAGTGGATATACCAATAAATATAATGCTATGGGTTATAATACAGAGGATAATTTTATATATGCACTAGATAAAAATACCCTAATAAAGATTGATAAAAATGGTGTTGTCAAACCTTTAGGTATTGTTAGTGGTCTGCCAGAGACACAACTCTATGCAGGAGAGTTTGGTAGAGATGGCTATTTCTATGTGAGTGGTAATGGTGAACCTAGCTCTATTATGTATCGTATTGATATTAAACAGCTAAAAGTTGTTAATCAGATCAATCTTAGATATAGTATGAGAGGCAAAAATGAGCCTGTAATGTTTTGGGATATGGCGGTAGATAGTAGTGGTGATTATATGTACGCGATGCTTGTGAAGCATTCAGGTTCATCATTTAAAAATGATAAGATTGTCAAGATAAATATCACATCATCTCCCGCATCAGCAGGGATTATGAGTGTTCTTGGTGAATCACATGATACTTTGCCCTCATATATCTCTTTGGTCTTCTCTGGCTCAAACGATACTCTTTATATGATGTCAAACAGTGATGGATACTACAAAGTTGATACCTCAACTGGCGATATGTTTAAATTGGGTTCAACTAAGGCATTGACCTTCTACAATGATGGTACGGGGTGTCCTGATGCCAATATCACTGAACCTCCAGGTATCTATATTAATGATGTGACAAAAGAGGAGGGGGATGAGGGTCTAACAGACTTTACCTTTAGGGTGATGGTTGAAAGAGGCAAAAATCCTATGGGTATGGTAGCAGGAATGGGCTTCTATTTTAGAATAAAAGATGGTACAGCTACTCTAAAAGATAGTGACTATAAAGCAGAAGTAAAGGTTAATGGGGGAGTCTTTAATATAAACCATATAGTCCCTATTCTCCCAACAACTAATGAGCTAAATATCACTGTTCAGGTAGTAGGTGATACAAAAAAAGAGGGGGATGAGAACTTCTTTGTGGAGCTATACTCCCCTAAATTTATTAATATCACAAAAAGTATTGGTACAGGAACCATCAAAGATGATGATATACTTAGATTTAATATCGAAAGAACCAATAGTGACAAGGTAGACAACAAAACACAAGCACAAAAGGAGTCTTTGTATACTCAAATTGTAGATAGAGATTTTGATTATACTATTGTTGCGTATGATAAAAATGATAAGCCACAATCGATTCAGGATATGACACTTAAAGTTAAACTATATGATAGGAACAGCAGTAAATCAGATAATGTTCTCTATGAGTACTATAAGTATGCAAAAGATAAAGGTAGCAGATTTAATGTTATTAATAGTACTGACCTAGAGATTCCAATAGCCACAAGAGATGCACAGTTTGAGGTCTCTTATCTTGTAGATGAGAATAACTCAATTATTTATGGTCAATATGATAACAGAGTTGATTACAATACGACAAAAGAGCATAATGCCACAGAGTTCACATTTGGCTCTGATAATTTTGCCATAAGACCTAAGAGTTATCGTATTGAGATACGCGATAGTGATAAGTTTAAGAGTAAGCTATATATGAAAAATGATAATAATAGTGCCATAAACTTAGCATCAGGCTATAGATATACTCTTAAGGCAAAAGCAGTAGGGTTTAAGAGTGAAGATGTGATAGAGGAGTATAAAACACTAAGTTCCAAAGAGCTAAATGTAACCCTTATTTTTGATGGTACTGGTACAACACACTGTGCGGATACAAATGATTCAAAGATAACTAACTACAATTTTATGAATGGTGAGTTGGTTAATGCAACACTTTCACATGATAATGTTGGGCGATACGCTTTACATGTAGAGGATATTAACTGGACATTTGTTGACCAAAACAAAAAACAGCCAAAACTAGCAGGATGTATCCCAAATAGTGGAGAGATATCTGCCAATGGAGATAGCAAATCAGGATGTAATATTGTCTCTAATCTTAACACAAAGTATCGTGATATCGATATCGATTTCAAAGCCTATGAGTTTAATCTTACCAATATAGCCATTCAGAATCGACCCAACAATGGACAAGACTATATCTATATGAGTGATCTCAACAAGACGTTAAGAATGGGAATAGAGATCACAAGCGACATCATCGCTCAAGGGATGCTAGGCACACAACTTACCAACTATACAGATGGTTGTTTTGCAGAGGATATTAGCATTGTATTAGATTACAATATCACCTCTGATCAGGTACAAAATGCCAAAACTTATCGTGATCTCAACACAACCAGAGGGAGTGGACTCAACTTTAAGCGGGTGGTTAGTTATAATGGAAATGCTCTTGATATTAACCAAGTGACAGTTGCACATCTTGATACCCCAATTGTGGTAAGCAAAGAGAAGTTCCTCTCTAGCAACGAAGGAAACAGTAGTATCGATGTGCTATACAATATCGAAAAAAGCCTTAGTGAACCAACCAACCCAATTCGCTTAACATACAATGAGTTTAATGCTAGTTCACCCAACTCAAAAGCCAAGTGCCAAGGAGAAGAGAAGATACCTAGTAAAGCAGACAATTCAGGTCTTATCAATGATACTAAGCGATTCTACTTTAGCAAAATCGCTTCAGATATGGAGAACTATCCTACAACCTATGATAACCATTGCTCCACACCACTCACTGTTTCAATCTTCTGTGACCTTAACCGAACATGGTGTCAAGAGATGATCGGAGGTAATGGGCTTAATAGCCAAATCACCCAAGAGGGGTGGTACACAGCACGCTTCCATAATAGCGATACCGATGGCGGGGTCATAAGCTTTATATCCCAAAAAGCTACCGTTACTCCTACAGCAGGAGCATTGCCAAACTTCAATCAAAGCATGGGAAGAATCGACACCATAGAGACCAGCTATAATGGCAGTGCCAACAAGATTACAACCACTGTAACAGTTGATGTAGATGAGTGGCTTAAGTATCATGAAGATCCAGCTAGAAATGGTATACCATTTTGGCAAAATACTTTCTCAAAATCACCTGCAACCATCTCAGGTGTTGGGAAGACTGGTAAAATAATACAACTAAAATCAAATACCACACCAACACAAAAGATAGATTGGTAATGAGAGAAGGAGAGATAATGAGACGAGGAGTTGCCATGATAGAGCTAATATTTGCTCTAGTGATTATCGGTATTGTTCTGATGTCAGCACCCACACTGATTCAACAGACCATCAAGAGTGGCTATGTCGCCCTACAGCAAGAATCTATCGCTGCTGCAGCTGCTCATACCAATATCTTACTAAGCAAACATTGGGATGAGGGAGATGCCAACAACACAGCAGGGGTCGCTCCTGTCATAAGTGTTACTCCCACTTATACTACCCCTTTTGACTTTAGTGGGGTACAAGGGAATGTAGCAACAAGAACCCAGATGATTGGGGCAACCCTACTCCCCCCTTCACCTATTGGACTTGATCTCAATGAGAGTGCCAACGATATCTCAACACTTGATGATATTGATGATTTTGACAATATCCCACCAATAAAATTGGCACTCTTTAATGCAGAAGCAACCACCGCAGGAGAGGGGGATTATGTCGATCAAAATATCAGTATTGCTACCCGTGTTTGGTTTGCGGATGATCGCCCAAATGGAACAGCTGGATTTGCAGGAAGTATAGTAGATGCAGGCAATACAATCTTCACTGCTCCTGCCCCTGCCCAAAGCAATATCAAACGTATTGTGGTTAATCTAACCAGTGACAATGATATACCAGAACTCAATAAGAGCATTACCTTGCATGCTTTTTCATGTAATTTGGGAACTTATGTTGTTCACGGAAGGCAATTCTAATGATCAATCCATATCAAAAAAGAGCTTTTTCACTCATAGAGGTGGTCTTTGTCTTAGTTATATTGGGAATTGTCGCCTCTATCTCCTCACAAATTATTGTGCAGGTCTATGAGAACTATATTACCCAAAATGCCATCTATAAGGTCAGCACCAAAACCGAACTGGTCGCCAATCAGATTGTCAATCGACTCGCCTACCGAATCCAAGGAACCACCATCTCCAAAGCTCACAGTAAATTCTTGACCAACAAAGGTACATTAAATTGGGCAACAGAGGGGGTAGATTGGCTTAAACTAGAGGATATTCCCGCTGCGGGAACCACCTTTACTACTATTGAGTGGATTGGGTTTGACAATGATGGCTTTGCGGCTAGTGCCAATCCAAGCTGGAGTGGTGTTGCCAACTATGAGAGTGCCACAATAGATCGATTTGTCACACCAGGCTCCTCACTTGCCAATGCATCAACCATCCTATCTAATCTATCTGACAAGAAGGTGGATTTGACACAAAACAACCCAGCAGCGGTCATCTTCTCCCAAAAAAATGGCTACTATACTGCTAGTAACCCCTACTCTCCTATCTGTATGGGGTTGATCCCTCAGGATTCAACTAGTAGCACTCAATGTATCTATCCTGTATGGAGTGATAGCAATACCAGCCTCTCTTTTGTCCGAACAGGAGAAGCCAAATATATCACAGAGCGTTATAAACTAGCGTGGAGCGCCTATGCTCTTGCACCAGAGCCTAATGCCAATGGGCTTTTTGATCTAAAGCTCTATGCCAATTACCAACCTTGGAATGGAGAGAACTATATCGATGATGGAACCCCTCATACACTGATGACCAATGTTAGCGTCTTTAAATTTACCGAAAATGGTGGGGTAATACAGATTAAACTCTGTGCCACAGAGCTTTTGGGAGATTATAATGTCAGTACCTGTAAAGAGAAGGTGGTAATACGATGATTAACCAAAAAAACAAAAAGGCTTTTTCTATGATGACAGCGATTATCACTATTGTGATTATGGCAACTGTAACCGCACTGATTATGAATATCAGTAGCCGAACCATCAAAGAGACCACCATACAGTATCAAAAAGAGCAAGCATCTCTCTTGGCACGATCCTACACAGAACAAGCGATCCTCTATGCCATGCACTATAAACGTGACACAACTCCCCCCTCATGCTTGGAGAGAATCAACGCTACATTTGGAGATCCTGCAAACCTCTATACCATTACTACCAATTTACGCTATATTGGTAATGATACTCTCTTAGCAGGATGTAACACTACCATTGAGTCATGGGCAGATGATCATACATCCTCTTTTAATAATACCATCTCTGTTATTATCGATGTCTATGTGCGATACAAGGATTTTGATGATCCTGCCAATAGGCGTATCACTTTTCACAGGAGAACGCTACAGAAGCTTTAAATCTTATTCTTATTTTTAGATTAAGGTTTTTTATTAATCTTCTATTTACTTATAGGTGGTATAATAATAAACTTACACAACACAAGAGGTTAAATATTATTGCCTCCTGTGGGATAAGTACAATACAAATAAAAGGATTTATCATGAGTAAAAATATAGTGGGAAGACATATTGACCTATCAGACTCTATCAAAAATCATATCTCAGAGAGCATTGATGGACTCAATAAATATAACTTAAATATTATTTCAACCAACACTATCATCTCAGGTGACAACAGAAACAAAGAGGGAGTAACACTAGAGTTGGTAATTAACCTCAAAGACAAAAACACCATCGTTATTACCCAAAAAGACAAAGATATCTATGCTGCTGCTGACAGTGCCTTTAGCCGTGCAGAGAAGGCACTTAGACGACACGCAGACAAGATCAAAGATCATAAAATTATGTCTTTTAAAGACCTAGGCAAGGAGGCAGAGGCAGTACTTGATCTTGATACCGAAGAGGTTGAGTTGGTTCCTATGGATTTGGAACTTCATAAACCACTCGATTTTGATGAAGCGATTGAAGCACTCAAAGCTGAGAAAAAACGACAATTCATTGTCTTTAATGATCATGATGGACTCATGAGAGTTATGTACAAAAGAGCCGATGGGAAATTTGGTCTCTATTAATCACCACCACAGAGGAGTTAACTCCTCTGTTTTTTTACCTCCTATATATCTCTCTTAGAATCTTCTGTGCGTCACTATCTCTCTCTTTTAGCATCATCTGACGAATCTCTTTTTTTTGTTCTGCTGTTTTGCCATATCCTGACTGACGCAATGTCTCTAGGGCTGCTACTCGATTGGATTTTATACGCCCCTGCTCTTTGGCAATGGTGGTCAAAAATCGATACTGCTCATCTCTATTTGTAGCACTATCTTTGGTAATAGCAGTGGTACGAATCAACGCCTCTGCTACCTCTGAATTGCTCTCTTGATTTATCATCTTCTCTACCTTTTCAAGAGGTAGATTGGTCTGCTCAATCTGTAGCAGTGCCTCTGCTCCCATGCGTCGCTCTCTGGCACTGTTGGTAGAGGTTATGACCTCCTCTACCCCTTGGATTATCTCAGGAGAGGCACTTTGACGCATATTGCCAATAGCCCCTAGGACGGTTGTTTTGTTCTCTCTATCCGAGAGGGCATTGAGGAGGGTATCATTGATCTTATTATACTGTTGGGGAACCCTATCGACTCGCTGATATGCCAAAGAGCCTATCAACATGCCCATCATCTCTCCTATCTCGCCCCCCTCATCTGATAGACCCATTGAGAGTATCTTATCTAAACTCTCATCACTGATAGGTGCAGAGCTGTTTTTTAATCCCATAAGACTACGAAACCTCTCTTTGTTAGGAATCTCTTCATTGAGTGCTACCTCAGAGAGAATGGCTACAGATTGTTGATTGTCAATATAGCCCAACTCTGCAAAGAGACTCTTGCTTACTTGGTTATCCAATACTTTTCCTCCCCCCAATAGCTCACTAAGATGACTCAAAAAATCCAAATTTTCTCTCACCCATAACTCAATCGATTGACCTTGATTGAGCAACGCTTTGAGAGTTGCCATCTTGCTATCAAAGAGTTTTTGGGCAAGAGAGAGAGAAAGAATAGTTTTATGATTTTGAGCAAAATGCCACTCCTTAGGATTAAGAGAGAGGTCAAAAAACCAGTGCGATTTTGGAAGATAATTCAAAGAGGGTTGCAGATGAAATGCTCGTCTATCATGAATGGTTACTCCCATTGCTTTTTGGGTAAATGTGATATGCTCTTGGGCAGTAATCTCTCTCCATATAGAGCCATTATTATCAGGGAAGATAATACCATAACTCTCATGGTAGTGAATATCCTCTCGTCTTCTCTTTTTGGTATATTGTGCAAGGTATCTCATCTCATAGTCTGCTTTGTGCTTTGAGCCATTTACCTCTAACTCTCCTAGTGCATTGGGAAGGTGATAGATACCCTCTTTGGAGGGTGAGAACTGCAACAACTCAACAATACCTATTAACTTATCTTGAACCTCTCTATCTTTGGTGGCTGTTTGAATATTTTTGATAATAAATCCATCAGGCTCATAGCTCACCACAAAAGGAGAATAGATAGAGTCTATCTTAACCGAAGAGTTATCTCTCTGCCCATTCTCCAACCAAAAGAGAGCATAATTTGTCCTGTTTTGCTCCAGATAACGCACATGTAGCGTTGCATTAATCTCAATATTTTGAGAGGTTAGACGCTCTTTTAGTTGTGTCTTGACATGATGGGTATCATCAAATTTATAAGCTTGATAATGCTCCCTAGCAACCACAACGGTTGCCATAAGAGCCAAGATTAATAGTATCTTTTTCATCACACCCCCTTAGATATGGAGTGGAATTGAGGCAATTGGAAGATGCTCATTGAGCAGTTCCCACTTACGATTATAGAGCCAAGGGGTATGATAGAGTTCATAGGTGAAATCATCCCAACCCAAACCACAGGGATAAGGGATTCCCCATGATGAACACCACTCAACACGGGTTCGTGTCCCTGCATAGAGAGAGACAGCAGCTTGAATCAATCGCAATTCAAAATTGACATCAGCATTAAGATTAAAATCAAGATTATTCTCATTATAAACAAATCCAGAGTCCAACTCTCCATTGAGTGCTGCCATGATTAAGCGAACATCTCCTCGAATCCCTGCATGAACAACAGCTTCATCAATCCCCCCTGTAAAGAAGATACTTAGTCCATCATTCTCATTATCTGAAGTGATATGTTCTCCATCTGCAAAGCTACTGCTCAGATAGATAGAGGATCCTAGAGCTACCCCCACACCATTCTCATCCTCTTCATCCAGATGGAAGTTCAACCCTACACCCCCATCAACACCACCTGTAACCTGTACCACAACAGGACCCACAGGGAAATGGACATTAAAGAGTGTAATCTTCTCATTCCACTCTCTATTATACGCAGCAATCTCTGTTTTTTCTATCTCTTGTTGTTTGGACATAATTTTATCAGCAGAGAGATGCCCCTCATGTATCTCTCCTTTATCTACAATCTTACTCCCAAGTACATAAAGTGATAGATTAGCACCATACTGATAGGTAATCTTTGTCAACTCATCCAAATTATCCTTAAACATATCTCGGAGTTGTGGATGTGCTGCTTGGGTACTAGCCGCCATTTTGGCATCAGCCGAGACCAAAGAGAATTGATGCCCAAAGAGGTAAAAGCTCAAATCACTCGAAGCATAGGCATACGCTCCAGGAACATACCAACGACTCCACACACCCATATCACCATGGATTTTTAGTGAAGCGATACTATTATCTCCTTTGCCCTCATCGCTCTGTTTTTTTTGGGTTTGAAAGATATCAGGACGGTTAACACGCATATTTGAACGCCCCAAAATATCCCAAAAGAGTACCATCTGATTAGGCAATCCCATCGCTCCTGAGATAGAGAGATCTCCCCACTTCTCTTGAATAGAAGTGGGACCCTCTACTTGAAATCTATAAACATTACGATGATCAATCACTAAACGCTCCATAGGTTCAGCATATTTTATGGCAACATACTGCTTATTGCTAATCATATAGAGTACACCCTCCTCCTTATCATAAAATGTAGCATCTATCTTATGAAAAGGCATCCGTTCTTTTACAAATGGCATCTCTGTAATATTGAACACCTCTACAACTTTATCTAATGTCTCATTATAAGCAACCCTCTGCTCTCCTCTTATAAAGTAAACGATATTGCCATCTTTGCTATAAACTGCATCAATCTTATCTATTCTATCCATGACTCCTTTCCATCTCTCATTAATAGGCTTCCAGTCACCAATGATCTTTTTTTTGCTCATATCCACTCGGGCATATTTATCTTTGCCAAAGAGATAGGCGCGTTGATCATCAATATAGAGTGCAGCATCGATGGTTAGTAGTTGATCTACGATAGAAGAGGTGTGAAAGGTTAAATTGGTATCCATCAAGGATACAGTAGTAGATGCAAACTTAGAACCCAAAGTGGGTACTATAATAGTGGGTAGTTCTGCATCATCAATCTTCACATGCCACTTCACCTCTCCCTTAACCCCATCGGTATTGATATCTTTGGAGAGATCAGGAGCAAGCGCTAATAGATCTTGGTACTTCTCTTGAGGAAGATAGTAGGTCAAATCAATACTGTAGCGTTTATCTCCAAAATTCTCCTCAATACCTTGTGTAAAATGCACATCCACAAGAAAACGGTAATTAGGATGTTGTTGTGAGACGGGAAGCATATTTGAGGCTTTATCCTGCTGTTCACTCTTCTCATCAGTATATTTAGAGGGGATGGTGTAGTGAACCTCTTTTTTGATACGCCCTGTCGTAGAGTTTAATAGATAAAGATCCACACTCTCTCCACCCTCAAACTCCAATGTAGCAGAGATGGTTACCCCTTTTTGATACTTGCCTAGATTAGAAAAGAGCAGTGAAGCATCCCCACTCTTCTCTTGGGCATGTTGGGATTGAAACTTCATCTTTGTTGGAATGTCGATATATTTGCTAGAGTTTATCTCCAAGAGTTGAACACTCTCTCGATTCATATCATAATCAATATCGACATAAGTTGCTCCCATCTGAGGGATAGATGTAATGTTGTCATCTGAATGAACCCTCTTCTCTAACCCCTCATCTACGAGATGTACCACCAAAAGATGGCGTTTGATATCGATAAAATATGGTATCAAAACATCTACTCCAAAGTGTTGCTCTCCATCCTCCTCAAGCTCAATGGTTTTATTGAAAAGCGTATAGGAGGTGACATTATCATCCTTCTCTTCACTATCTTCGACCAAAACCACCTCGAAATTGACCCCATCAGGGTAGACTCCATCAATATCAAAAGTGGTATCAATATGATAAAATCGACCATTCTCTAGGGTAATGGGATTATCTTTGTTGCTCAAATCGGCATCACTACTTCCCACAAAATCTAATGCCCCATAGGCACTCTCTTTATCTGAACTTCTCTCTAGTTCATACTTTGCCTTGGCATCTCCAATGCGTGAGATCTCAATCGATTTAATCGTTAACATCTTAATCTTAACCATCATTGGATTTCTATGGATATTTTTGATGCTATCTGAACCAAATGAACCAACATCAACAAACTCCTCAGAGATAGGAATCGATGCTGATCCATCTCCTGAGTTTGTACTATTTGAAGAAGAGGAGGAGTCTCCACCACCTCCACCACCACAGGCACTCAATAACACAACGATAATCATCAAAATTATTTTTTTTACTTTTTTCATGATATTACTCCTTATTAGATGATTACAAATTGTAACCTACTTATGTCACATATAATGTCACATTTTTAGTTTTTTTGTGTTATTATTACTGGATGAAATGGCAACAACTCTTCTACTATCTACTTCTACTATTACCTCTAAGTTTAGAAGCCATTATTATCGATCAAAACAGCTCTAATATCGATCTTCTCAAAGATCACTCATCAATCTATATCACTCCAGACCATCAACTCTCTCTAAAAGAGATAGAGCAAAAAAGATTTATCCCCAACCATCACGCCATACGCTCTATTGGGTTTGCACCTCATCATAGTTTGTGGATCAAGTTCAAACTAACCAACAGTACCAACCACCAACTCAAAAAGATCTTGGAGTATGCTCATCCACTCACCCAAGAGATATATCTCTTTGATCGCAACCAAACCTTTGTTGAAGGGAGTTGGCACATATCTGCCAATCGTTTGGGCATCAACCCTACTTTTGAGATCACCCTCAATCCCAAAGAGGAGCGACTCTTCTACATCAAAGCCCACTCAACAACATCCACTACCATTGCACAACTAAGACTCTGGAGTATCCAAGATTTTATAGAAAAAGAGAACCAATATAGAGTGATGAGCATTATCTTTTTTACCATCCTTCTTACCCTTTTGATCTATAACCTCTTTATCTATTTTTTTACCAAGGATCGTGCCTATCTCTACTATATTATCTACCTCCTTGCTATTGTTCTCAATGAAGCAATCTACTCAGGTCTTTTGCAACGCTATCTTCTCTCCTCCTCAGCAACCATCCTCTTAAGCCAATATATGATACTTGCTAGTGCCTTTTTGGTGGTGAGTATTGTCCTTTTTACCCGAGAATTTCTACAGACCAAACGGTTCAAAAAATTAGACAAACTGCTTCAAAGCACACTCTATCTTGTGCCACTGATCTCTCTACTTAGCAGTAATAATCTTCTCTTTGATATCAATATTACACTTCTCTTTTTTCCTATTGGCGGATTGATTATTTTTGTTGCTATTTACGCACTCCTTCATGGGGTTAAAGAGGCAAAGTTCTATCTTATGGGGTGGAGCATTGTCATTATGGCACTGCTACTTACCAATCTTCAGACATTAGGGATCGTTCAGATCAATGAATCGGTTAAGTACCTTAATAGTTTTGCCTATCTTTTAGAGATTTTTCTCTTCTCTATTGCTTTGGCTCATCGTATCAAAATTCTCAATGAGCAACTCTATCTTCTTCAACATCAAGAGCAAAAACGGCTCCAAAAATTAGTAGAGAGTAAAACCCAAAAACTCAAAGCATCACTCCAAAAAGAGGAGATACTCTACCGAGAACTTAACCATCGGGTCAAAAATAACTTTCAGATGATTCTCTCACTCATCAAACTACAGATCCTACAATCCTCCACACCTACTCTCAAATCAGCGCTTATAAGTATCCAAGATCGAATCAATGCCATTGCTCATCTCTATGAGATTCTCAATATCGACAAGAAGCACCCTGTTGAGACAAAGACCTACTTTAGAAATATCATCCAAGATATTCAACAAGGATTCACTCAAGAGGTGCAAATTATCTATAATATCCAACAAAATATCGACCTAGAGAGACTTCTCTATTGTGGTCTTATTCTCAACGAATTGGTTACCAATAGTTTCAAATACGCATTTAAAACAAAAGGGGTTATCACCATCTCGCTTTATCAAAAAAACACAACCATCTACTTTGAGATTGAAGATAATGGCAAAGGGTATAGCCCCTCAAGGCATGATCCAAACTCCTTGGGATTACTTATTGTGCAAACACTTGTAGAAAAACAGCTCTTTGCAACCCTACAAATCGACACCAAAAATGGTGTCAAAAACATTATATCATGGGATCTATAACCAAAAGTTGGTTACAATAATATTATGAGAGATATCAATATTTTAATTATCGAGAATGAGAGTTTGGTCGCATTAGAGTTAAGCAGTACGATTAAGAGTTTTGGCTATCAAAATGTTGCGTATGCAACCAATATCAAGATGAGCCAAAAATACCTAAAGGAGAAGAGGTTTGATCTGATTTTGATGGATATCAATCTCAATGAGACCATTGATGGGATAACCCTCTACCAAGAGCTACAAACAGATACCCCCATTATCTATCTCACTGCCTATACCGATGAGGCAACCATTCATCGAGCCATCAAGACCAACCCCCTTGGCTACCTCATCAAACCACACAATGATGATGAACTCAAAGCACTTCTACTTCTTGCCACGCAAAAGATCAGCACAACACAACCATCACTACAAGCCCCCAATACAATTGCCTTGGGAGAGGGATACTACTTTGACCCAGAAGAGGAGAAGCTCTTTTATAACAATCTCTTTATTCATCTAGGGAAAAAAGAGTTAGCACTGCTTAAACTGCTTATCTATGCCAAAAATAATCCCGTTAGCTACTATCAGATAGAGGAGGAGATTTGGGGAGCTAAAGGGGTAAGCAACTCTACCATACGCACACTGATCTATCGCCTTAGAGGCAAACTTGAACACAAACTCATTCAGAGCGAAAATAGCTACGGCATCAAACTGACTCTCCCCTCCTTAGCCGCTCTTTAGCTGCCAAGACTATCTCCTCATCTTCGGCTAGGTCTAGCCATTTAAACTGCATACCGCTTTGAACCGTACCATCCAAGATATCGCCTGAGTTTCTAAATTTGAGATCCAATTTGGCTATATCAAATCCACTCATGGTTTGACCAAAGGCACTGAGACGTTCATTTTTTTTGTGATTGGTAAAGAGATAGCAGTAGCTCTTCAACCCTACTCTTCCTACCCTACCACGCAACTGATGCAGGGTTGCCAACCCCAAACGCTCTGCTCCAACAATCACAATAAGCGTCAATCGAGGCAGAGAGATACCCACCTCCACTACGGTAGTAGCTAACAAGATATCTCCCTCCTTACGAAATTGCATCAAGACCTCCTCTTTTCTTTTGTCTTTGCCATGTGTGACATAGACATTCTCAAACCGTCTCTCCCAAAACTCACGCCCCTCTTCGAGAGATTGATAAGGGATCTCACTGCTCTCCTCAACCAACGGATAGATAATAAGCACTTGATGCGATAGGGCTATCTCCTCTTGGATATGATCTAAAAGCTTTGAAAAATCCTCCCTACCAATAATATGGGTTGTCACATCCTTCTCAAAAGGGGTAGAGGTGATAAGACTTACATCGATCAACTCCGACTCCATCATCGCTTGAGTTCGTGGAATTGGCGTAGCTGAGAACTGCAAAAAGTGAGGTTTTCTCTCTTGGTTGGACATCATACTCTCTAGCATTGCACGCTGTTTGGTACCAAAACGGTGCTGTTCATCGACCATGACCAGAGGAGCTTGAGGTAGATCCTCTTTATAGAGCAGTGCATGTGTCCCGATAATAAAATCTGCCGATTGATACTCCCCCTCCTCTCTACTTTGCATTACAAGTGCGATCTTTAGCTCTTTGGGAAGATGTTGAGATGCCTCCTCATAGATCTGCATTGCCAAGAGTGAAGTGGGTGCCATCAGTATGCTCTTGTGAGGATATGCCATCACAGCAGAGGCCAAAATTATCATGGTTTTTCCTGATCCTACATCTCCTACGATCATCCGTTTTGTTGCCCTCTTTTGATCTCGAAGATCGCTCTGTATCTCCTCAATAACCTGTCTCTGCTCAGGGGTCAATCGAAAAGGGAGATGCCCAACAAACTCATGCAACGAACCATCTAGTGATGCCAAAGCAGGAAACTCCTCTCGTTTGCCTTTGAGCTTTTTCATGTGATTAAACGCCTCGATAAACTTCAATGCATCCCGATCGATATTCTCTGTCTGCCCAATATCTGTAGGGTAGTGTAGTCTCATCAACAGATCTACCTCTCGATCTGCCAACCCCTCTCTATAGAGATTGGATCTCACCACATAATACTCAATCAACGCTCGCATGCTACGCTCTTTGAGTGGGGTGCTATATTTTGGAATAATTTGACCAATACGCTTTAGGGATTTGGGCTGAGAGATCTGAAGCATCCCTCGATACTCCTCCACACGCCCTTGTATATGGTGTCTACTTCCCACGACAAATATCTTGCGATGATAGGCACTCACATGAAAAAATATCGCACCAATAGAGGTAGCAAATCGAGGCAATCTAAAACGAATACGCAATTTTCCATTAGTGGAGACAACCTCCTCAACAATCGCTTCAAAAGTCTGAATCTTGCCTATCTCTATATGCGTACTTAGCATAGTATTGTTATAACTTGTAGGAACGATCAGTGCCAAATCTAGCAGAGAAACAATTTTAAGTTTTTCAAATAGGGCTTTTGCCTCTTGCATCCATACTCCTTTTATCTTCCCCATTATACAAAAAAATTTTCAAGAGTTAAAAAAAAGGGTCAAATTGTCATATTTTAAATTTTACAAAAAATATAGTTTTTTAATAAAAGGTCATCAATAACTCACATTTATAAGATATAATTATCAAATTTATTTAAACCTATACTTTTTATGAAATGAACAGAGCTATGAAAAATTTACAAAATGATATCACCCTACTCTATATTGAAAATGATCCAAAAGTGAGTGCTTCAACCTATAGCATCCTAAAAGAGTTTTTTCAAATAGTAATTCTCGCAGAGAATGCAGAGGATGCTCTTGATAAATTTCAAAGATATAATATTCACTTTATTATTACTGACTTGGAGATACCCACGATTAATGGAGTTGAGATAATCCAAGAGATAAGAAAACAAAACAGCTCTATCCCTATTATCATAACCTCATCACAGATAGATCCAGAGCATCTTCAGAGATCCATTGGCTTAGGGATTGATGGATATCTAATCAAACCACTCAACCATGAATATCTTAAAACACTAATTAACAAAGGCAAAGAGAAGATCTATAAGGAGCGTGAGCAACAAAAAGAACTTCGTCTCCTTGAGCAGTATCAAGCCATTGTTGATCGCAGTGCCATTATCTCAAAGACCAACCTCCAAGGGATTATCACCTATGTCAATGAGAAGTTCTGTCAAGTCTCAGGCTATACCAAAGAGGAGCTTGTTGGGAAAAACCACAATATTGTTCGAGCCAAAGATGTCCCCAAAGAGACCTTCAGGGAGTTGTGGCATACCATCCGAGATCAGAAAAAAACATGGAGAGGTATCATCAAAAATAGAGCCAAAGGAGGAGAACTCTACTATGTAGATAGTACCGTACGTCCTATCCTTGATAAAGATGGCAATATAGAGGAGTATATCGCCCATCGAAGCCTCATTACCAATATTATTCACCCCAAAGAGCAACTTTTTGATTTTCTAGCATTAGCCGAAAAGCCTTTCGTGGTACTTATGAAATTAGAGGATTTTAGCTACATCGAGACTATTTTAGACAAAAAAGCAAACAGGTCACTACAACAAGATTTTGCCACAGAGCTTTTTACGCGACAGATTGGCTCCTTTAAGTTCTCCAAAATTTATCTACTCGATCATGGAGAGTTTATTTTTGTGCAAGATATGGAGCAGTGTATCAAAGATATTCCTGAGATGATAGAGCAACTTCAAGAGTTTCAAGAGGAGATTAATAAAAGCAAAATAACCATATCGCCTATCAACTACAACCTCTCTATTGTTATGAGCCTCTCTTATGGTCAAGATGCTTTTGAGAATGCCAAAATTGGTCTACAGAAGTTACAACAATCCAAAGAGAACTTTATAGTAGAGAAGAACTCTTTTGGTATCCAAAAACAGGAATCCCTCAAAAAGATAGAGACACTCAAGATGGTTCAAGAGGCGATTGAATCTTTTAATATTATCTCCTATTTTCAGCCCATTGTCAACAACAAAACCAAAAAGGTTGAGAAATATGAGTCACTAGTAAGACTCATCAATAGCGAAAAGAAGATTCTCTCCCCCTACTTCTTTTTGGAGACCTCCAAAAAGAGTCGCTACTATGCACAGATTACCTCTATTGTCTTAGAGAACTCATTTCGTGCTTTAGAGGAGACAAAACTTAACATCTCCATCAATCTCTCTGCACTAGATATTGAGCGTACTGAGACAAGAGAGATCTTTTTTGCTCTTCTAAGAGAGCATAAAGAGAGTGCTAAACGTATTATCTTAGAGCTTGTCGAGGATGAGGATATTGTTGATTTTGAGACAATCAAAAAATTTATCACGCAGGTCAAAGCCTATGATGTCAAGATTGCCATTGATGACTTTGGGACAGGATACTCCAACTTCAAGCGTATATTAGAGTATCAACCTGACTTTATCAAAATAGATGGAAGCCTGATTAAGAATATCGAGGTCAATCAACTCTCACTAGATATCGTAAGCAGTATTGTTGACTTTGCCAAAAAGCAAAAGATCCAAACCATCGCGGAGTTTGTAGAGAATGAGTCTATCTATCACCGTATCTGCGAACTAGGTATTGACTACTCTCAGGGGTACTACTTTGGAAAACCTACCGTTTTGGTTTAACTTTTAAATAAGAAATCGGGGTCTGGTGTTGAATGTTTTGCGTAACGCAGTGAAGTGAAACATTCAACACCTGATCTCAGAGTGCCGACAGCCTACTTCTGACCTGTTACGACAGAAAAAGAGAGATTTTTGATCTCTTGATGCTTTTGAATAAAGGCATTTAACTCTTTTAGGGTTAGTGCCTTGATCTTTTCGAGATCTTTGGATGTTGCCCCCAATGGTCGATGGGTATAATACTCATGAAAAGCACGATTAAGCCGAGATGAGAGGGTCTCATTTCTCAAAGGTTCAGAACCTATCAAAAACTGCTGAGCAGCGGTAAGCTCCTCTTGCGTTACGCCTTTTTCAAGAAAGAGATCGACAACCTCTTTGACACCATTGAGTGCCTCTTTGCCACTCTCTACTTTGGTCTGTAGATAACCTGAGAAGTAGCTATGAGTTTTGTTGATATTGAAGCGACTATATGCTGAGTATGCCAACCCTCTCTTGACCCGAATCTCCTCCATTAATCTTGATCCAAATCCTGAGCTTCCCAAGATAAAAGAGGCAACTTTTGCAATATATCGTTCTGAACTATCATAAGCGATATCCAACGGCGCACCAAAATAGATATAGGCCTGTTGACTCTTGACAATACGCTCTTTGGTCTGTGCAGATGCCAAAGGTTTCATCGTCTCAATAACCTTAGGATGCACATGAGGAAGAAGCTCTAAGACCTTTCGCACCATCTTAGTTGCCTCTTCCTCTTTGAGATCTCCCCCCATCACCACAATGGCACTCTCTAACCCAAGGTGGGTTGAGATATGTCTCTTAATATCCTCTAAAGTTATCGCCTCTACACTCTCAATTGTCCCCAAAGAGGGCTTCGCCAAAGGGGTATTGGCAAAGAGCATCCCCTTTAACTGCAAAGAGGAGATATAGTCAAAATCACTCTCTTTACGTTTGAGCGTTCCAATCGTTTGGGTCTTGATATGCTCTAAGCTCTTTTGTGTATAGTTGGGATCTTGCAATAGCTTCTCAAGCAGACTCAACCCATAGGCAAACTCGCTCTTTAGTGAACTCAGCTCAATGACAAAGGTCTCTGCTCCTGCATGAGCCGATAGTGAGATCGCTCGATTCTCTAGCTTGGTAGCAAATCCTACACTCCCATCCTCTTTGGATCCCTCATTGAGTAGTTTGGCACTAAGCTTTGCCAATCCATCCTTGGCATCACTCAATGAACCTGAGTTTTGAAAGATCAACTGCATAGAGACAATAGGCAGGTTGCTATTCTCCTCAAAGATCAAAGGTACTTTGGTGTTATTGATATCCAGTTGACGCAGTGTTGCACTCATTAAAATTCCTTGTATTAATAGTAGTAAAAGTAATATTTTTTGTATCATTTAAAATCGCTCCAAAATTTTATAAGCGGTATTTCGCTTGGCAGGATTCTCTCCCACATCTCGGATCAGTTCAATCATCTCTGCTTGATTCATCGAGTTGGCAGCTCCTGCGGCTGAGACCACATTCTCCTCCATCATGGTTGAGCCTAAATCATTCGCCCCAAAGAGCAGTGCCATCTGACCGATATAGCTTCCCTGTGTTACCCATGAACTTTGAATATTTGGCACATTATCCAAAAAGAGCCTCGCTACGGCAAGATACCGCAAATATTGATTGGATGTGGTTTTGCTAAGGGTGGGTAACTCCCGTTTCAATGCGGTATTATCACTCTGATATGACCACATAATAAAGGCTCTAAATCCTCCTGTCTCATCCTGAAGTGACCGTATATGCTCCCAATGCTCCACAATCTCTCGCGTTGTCTCTACTGTTCCATACATCATGGTAGCGGTTGATCTCATACCAAGTCTATGTGCCTCTCGATGCACCTCTAACCACCTCTGCGTACCTAGCTTTTTGGGAGCAATAATATCCCGAACCCTATCAGAGAGTATCTCTGCTCCTGCACCAGGAATAGAGCTAAGCCCTTTAGCCTGAAGCCGTGCTAAGATCTCGGAGATAGAGAGTTTGGAACGCTGTGCAATATAGTCGATCTCTATTGCTGAGAATCCATGAATGGTGACTGTAGGGTATTTGTTGTGGATATGCTCTACTAGATCCTCATACCACTCAATCTCTAGCTTGGGGTGTACGCCCCCTTGGAAGAGTATCTGCGTCCCTCCAATAGCAATTAGCTCATCGATCTTCTTATCAATCTCATCAAACGAAAGGATATAGGCATCCTCTTTTTTCTCATGGGTATAGAAGGCACAGAACTTACAATCAACCCAACAGATATTGGTATAGTTGATATTACGATCTACCACAAAAGTAGTCACTTTTTTGGGGTGAAGCTCCTGCTTTTTGGCATACGCCATCCTCCCCAAAGTTTTAAGATCAGCTTTCTCGATAAGCTCAACAGCTTCATCTATGGTCATTCGTCTACTCTTCAAAGCACTCATCTCTATCCTTATTATATCAGTAGGCTAACGCCTATCTACTCTGGTTTCTCTTTGGGGAGTTCTCTCTCTTTTGGTTGCTCAATTTTGGCATCACTCTCTCGCCCCAAAGCATCAAGCACAGCATTGATAAAACGTGGTGCTTTATCATCGGCTAAGGCTTTTGCCAACTCAATTGCTTCATTGATAATAATACGTTTATTGGTACCCATAATCAAAATCTCATAACCTGCTAGACGCATAATCGATTTCTCTACCTTGCCAATAGAGTTATAGTCCCAATCTTTGAGATGCCGTTTGATCTCACTATCAATATGCTCTAAGTTATCAATGGTTCCTTGAAAAAGAGATTTTGAGAACTCTCTTTGTTTGTTACGAATTTTATCCTCTTCGAGAATCTCATCAGAGAATTTAGCAATGCCATCATTGCCCAAATCATAAGCATAGAGCAGTCCTACCACTGCTGTTCTTGCTTGGTGTCTTGTTGCCATATTCTATCTCTCTAACACTGTATAGAGATTCATCAACTCAATAAGCCCAGCCATCGCTTCACCACCTTTGTTTCCTGCTTTGGTTCCTGCTCTCTCAATAGCCTGTTCAATACTATCAACGGTCAAAATTCCAAATGTAGCAGGTTTGCCATGTTTTAGTGTCATAGAGGCAACCCCTTTGGTCGCCTCTGCTGAGACATAATCAAAATGAGGTGTTGCCCCACGAATCACCGCACCCAAACAACAGATGGCATCATACTTTTTGGAAGCAAATGCTCTATCCAAAGCAAAAGGTATCTCAAAGGCTCCTGGCACCAAAATAAGATCCAAATCTTCAGGATTGCCACCATGTCTAGCATAGACATCTTTGGCTCCCTCGACCAATCTATCTGTAATAAAATGGTTAAATCTTGCATTAATAATCGCTACTTTTTTGCTCTTATCTACGGTTAAATTACCCTCTACTATCTTCATCTAAAACTACCTTAAAATTTATATTTTTTGAATTATAACAGATTCTATTTAGAACTACTCAACAATAGCGTTAATTGCATCAATCTGTACCATTAAATCTGCCAATTTTTTAAGCTCAATCATGTTTGGTCCATCACTAAGGGCAATAGAGGGGTCAAAATGGGTCTCAAAGAAGAATCCATCCACCCCTACAGCAGCAGCTGCACGACTAAGATAGGGAACCAATGCACTATCACCACCAGAGGTAGCACCACCTGAAGCGGGTTGTTGTACGGAGTGTGTCGCATCAAAAATCACAGGAGCAAATGCCCTCATCTGTTTAAGTCCACGCATATCTACTACTAAGTTTCCATACCCAAAACTAGAGCCACGCTCTGTTAACCAAACATTGTACTTTTGAGCATTCTCATAACTAGCCTCTCCCTCAAATCCACGGGTTTTGAGTACCTTCTTGACAGAGTGTTCCATCGCTTGAGGAGCAAGGAATTGTCCCTTTTTGATATTGACGATCGCATCGGTTTTGGCACAAGCTACCAGGAGATCTGTCTGACGAGACAAAAAAGCAGGAATCTGCAACACATCCACCACCTCAGCTACTGCTTGAGGCTGAGTATGGTCATGCACATCTGTTAGTAGCTTATAGCCAAACTGCTCTTTGACCTCTTGAAGCAGTTGCAATCCCGCCTCTAACCCAGGTCCACGAAAAGAGTCTAGTGATGTTCGATTGGCTTTATCAAAACTGGCTTTGAAATAGAAATCTTTGGTACAATCCTCATGATAAGGCATCAAAGACTCTGCAATTCGCATCACATTATCTCGACTCTCTAGTACACATGGCCCTGCTATTAGTATCATAATCTATCCTTTTTACTATTACTTTATTGGGATCAAAGTATAGCGAAAGTTCCATGATAAAATCAGATTGTAAAAGATGTGATAACTCTTATTTTTTAAAGAACTAAATACAACAAGAGGTGATTTAAGGGTTGATGACCTCAAGAGATGAGAGCAGTTTTTCTCTATAGGCTTTTCAAAAAAGTTCTTTTTAAATCTACTCTTGATCTATTTTTTTTGCGGAGAATAGGCTTCTGGCTCAAAACCCTCCTTGAAGAGTTTCATCATTCCTCCTCGAAGATTTACAACATGATAACCTAGCTTCTCTCCTAAAAAATTTGAGATCATACCTGTACGACTTCCTGTACGACAAATTAGGGCAAACTGTTCATCTCTCTTGACAATACGATTGAGCTTATCCAAAAAACCTTCTATATCATAGTTTCCTCTCTCATCAAAAAAAGTTAAAAGATAAGCCCCTTGAACAATACCTGTCTCTATCCACTCCCCTCTGGTTCGTATATCTATAATTTTTAATTTGGTATTCTGAATAAACTCAGGCGTAACTTCCACATTTGTCACCTCCGCAAAAAGAGTTGAGGCTAAAAGCAGTAGTCCAAATAGTAATTTTTTCATTATGGTCTATCCTTATAGTTGTTTTTTAGGCATCATAGCATCTAATTGTGAATAATTTGTTGCAGAGGGTTTATAGGGTATCAAAGAGCCTAACATTAGGCTCTTTATCTTAATGAAGGAAGTGCCTAACTGTCGTAAAGTAAAGAGAGATACCATGCTCATTAGCCGCAGCAATAACCTCATCATCACGAATAGAACCACCTGGCTCAATAATCGCTTTGACCCCTGCCTTAGCAGCGGCATCTATAGAGTCTCTAAAGGGGAAAAACGCCTCTGATGCCATTGCAGCACCACGCACATCCAATCCCATCTCTTTTGCCTTTTTCAATGCACACTCTGCCGCATCTACACGAGAGGTCATCCCCATTCCTACAGCGACCATAGCAGAGTCTTTGACATAGACCACACAATTAGATTTGGTAAGTCCTGCTACTTTCCACGCAATCTCAAGATCTTTCATCTCCTGCTCTGAGGCAGTTTTGTCTGATTTTTTCTCTGCATTATGCACCTCATTATCGCAGATACAGTCTGAGTTTTGATAAACAAATCCACCATCAACATGCTTAAAATCATGGCTATCTTTGCTCATGACCAATTTTCTCCCCCCTTGTGCAAAGAGCTTAAGACGCTTTTTCTTCTCAAAAACCTCTATCGCTTCAGGTTCAAAATCTGCTGCCATAATCACCTCTAAGAAGATCTCATTCATCTTCAATGCCATCTCTTTGGTGACAATACCATTGACCGCAACCACCCCACCAAATGCAGAGACAGGATCGCACTTAAGGGCCTCAACATAAGACTCCATAAGCGTCTCTTTGATCGCAAATCCACAAGGGTTACCATGCTTGACAATACAAACGGCATTGGCATCCCCAAAGCTAGAGGCGATTTTTAATGCACCATTTACATCATTGATATTATTAAATGATGCCTCTCCTTTAATCTGTTTGAAGTTATTGCTAAAGTGTCTATCAAACTCATATAGTGCCCCATCTTGATGTGGGTTTTCACCATAGCGGGTCTGAAATACCTTTTTACCTGTGATGAATTGATATGCACCAAAACCTCTGTTGAAACGACCATTCATATAGTTGGCGATCATCGCATCATACCCAGCGGTATGCTCAAAGGCTTTGATCATCAAATCTCGTCTAAACTCCAGTGTATCTGCCCCACTCTCTAAAGCCTCTAAAACAGGAGCATAATCATTAATATCCGTTACTATCAACACATCATTGAAGTTCTTGGCAGCACTTCGTACCATGGTGGGACCACCAATATCAATATTCTCAATAATCTCATCAAAATCTTCAGTTCGCTCAATGGTCTCTTTGAAGGGGTAGAGATTCACACAGACAAGATCAATCCCCTCTACTCCAAGCTCTTGGGCTTGTGCAACATGGGCTTCATCACCACGCTTATGCAAAATCCCCCCATGAACATAAGGATTAAGGGTCTTCACTCGCCCCTCAAAACACTCAGGAAATTTGGTTATCTCATCGATCTCAATCACCTTAACTCCTGATTCACTCAGTTTTTTATAGGTTCCACCTGTTGAGATAATCTCCCAACCCATCTTCTCTAAACCCTGTGCAAATGCTACCACTCCATGCTTATCACTTACGCTTATTAATGCTCTCATCTTAGCCCTTAAAAGAATTTTTGGAATTATAGCCAAAGTGTGATTATTTGTTTATGAAGATCGCCTCAGCATGAGTTAATCTTCTCTCCTTGGGGGGAAGTTCTCTATAGTCAAAACTATAGAGTCTGCTTAGATAGTAATCGGGATCATTTGGAGCAAAAAACATAACCCCTTCAAAAGAGATTTTTTTTAGAGGAAATACCTTATCAATATCAAACCATACCGCCTCATCAGGCATCTCACCCCCATAAATTACTTTGGTATTAGGGGTATCCCACCCTTGATGCAACCGTCTCAAACTCTCTTGTAGATCTCTTCGGATATCAGGTTGATCCTGCCCATTAGGGGTATGTAGACTCACTGCAGAGAGAGAACGCAACAACGTAAACATACCATCATAAAACTTCTCATAAAAAGAGCTATTGGGTAGGGTTAGCATAGGAAAGATATCTATAAATACTCCTTGATGATAACCTATCTCTCTATCCTTCTCATGAAACTCTATAATTGTTGCCTTTTGAGATCGAAGTTTTGCATAATCAAAAGGAAATTGAGAATCACGCTCTCTGGTCTGCAAAAAGATACTCTTGGGTAATCTCTCTGGGGCAATCTCAAGAAATCGCTCATAATCCTCTAGGGGCATAGAGATATCAATATCATCATCCCAAGGGATAAACCCACCATGACGAATAGCCCCTAGAAGGGTACCTGAGTCTAGCCAATATTGTAGGTTGTGCTGGGTGCATATCTTATCAAATGCCACAAGCATCTCTAGCATAATCTCTTGTGCTTGACGTAAGGTTTTAGGATCAATACGCAACATCCTATGCTCAATTCATCTCATAATAATCATACAGTGCATCGATCAAAACATCTGTATAGGCTCGGGTCATCTCTCCCATGTGAGAGACACGAAAGATAATATCTCGCTCTGCTCCTCCATTGGGGCAAACCATTATATTATATTGCTCCTCTAAATCACGAACAATATCCATTGCCGACTTACCATCAGTAGGGGTGAGGGTTGTCATTGCGTTGGGCATATAGGGGGTATAGTTTTTTAGAGGAAGAGCTTGTATATTGGCTCGGAAATACTCCGCAATATCCCTAGCACGTCTAATACTCTGCTCTACTCCTCCTCGTCGTCTAATCTGCTCTAGCCGTGCTTGAAGTTGAAGCATAATTGTCACCGCAGGAGTATAGGGGGTCTGACCACGTTCACCATTGATTAGATAATCTTTGAAATTAAAATAGAGAGATCTAACCTCCCTCACTCGTTGCAATGCACGAGGAGCTAAGATAATCATACTCAACCCTGGAGGAAGTGCTAAGCCTTTTTGAGAACTAGCGATAATCACGTCAATATTTTGTGCAGACATATCAATAGGATCTGTCACCAACATACTAATCGCATCCACAATAAAAAACTGATCATTTTTTTTGGCATACGCACCCATAGCATCAAGATCATAGAGGTGTCCTACGCTGGTCTCATGTGCATTGACAATCAACGCACTAAATGGCTCTTTGGGTGCGAGTAGATCAATATCATGAAGATTGGTCTCTTTGACCATAAAATTATAATGAGGGATATCATACGTTTGGCATATCTTGACAAAACGTCCACCAAAACCACCACCATTAACTACTAAGGCGTTATCTTCAGCATTCAAAAGATTCATCACCACCGACTCCATTCCTGCTGTTCCTGAGGCAGTCAAGAAGATCACACGAGATCCCTTGGGGGCATTGACCATCTCCAATAACCCCTCTTCACAAGCCTTTGTCACTTGAGAAAACTCAGCATTTCTAAAGTAGGGAGTCTGTTTTGCCCCCACTGCTAATATCTCTTCACTCATCTTTACAGGACCTGGCGTAAAGATATAATAATCCTCATAGATCATAAACTACTTCTCCTCTTTTTTATCTTTTTTACTCTCATTGTACTCCAATAAAACCCGATTAATGCTCACCATATCCGAGGGAGTCAACATCTTTGATTTGCGTTTACCTCGTTGAATTACCGAAGCAAACTCAGCAATCATATATCGCAATCCACACCCCTCAAACTCATAGTTAAATCGCATGCTCTTATGCACATCCTCAAATCGTACCTCAAATGTTTTGGTTAACCACCAAGGGGCAGGAATATAAATATACCCTTTGGTTCCAGAGATAACCGCATCCCCTTCTGATTTGCTACCAATCGCAACATGAGAGACCCCATAAGTGCCATTTTTATGTTCAGTAACAATCAAATTATTAATATCATAACCATTTTGGGAATCTATCTGGTCAAAAAATGTTATTTTTTTACTCTTTCCCAATACTTTATTGACCAATAAGGAGGGGTAGCTAGAGAGGATATTGGTTGCTCCTTGATAGATAAATTTATCAGAGTACTCTTTCTCTTTATAGAGCGATGTTCGTGAAGCACGAACCCCTTTGATCTCCCCAATGACTCCTGTTTTTAGCTCTTTTAAGAGTTGATTAAAGGCAGGTAAAAAAGCTGTTTTGACCGCAGAGAGTAATACTCTTTTCTCCTTTTTGGCTAAAGAGAGCAACTCTTTTAACTCACGCTTATTAAGTGCCAAGGGGTTTTCACAAAGCACATGTTTGCCTGAGAGGAGTGCTTTTTTGATAAACATATAGTGTTGCTCCAATGCGGTATCGATATAGACTGCATCAATAGGAGCATCTAAGAACTCATCATAATTATCATGCCCATATCGAATAATCTCATTATCTTTGGTAAATGCCTTAACTGCCAAAAAATCATCTGCATAGATACGATTGAGCTGAATATTAGTGACAAACTGAGACTCATCAACAAAAGCTTGTGTATCTCGACCCAATCCTACAATGCCCATTTTGATAGTATCAAAGTTCTCTTTTCGTAGTTTGGTACTAGATATCCCCTCTGTACGAGGAAGATACTCTACATGGGTATACTCATTGAGATAATCAAATGCACCTACCCAATCATCCCCAATGGCAAAGATATCCACATCATACTTTACCATATCTTCTGCTTTTTGATTTTTATGTGTCTCAATAATTACTTTATCTACAAAATCCAACTCCTCTATCGCCTTGACTCTCTTCTTTGTACTCTGTGATACATTAAGCTTCCCTCGTGAACGGTCATAGTTCTCATCTGTGACTCCTACAATGAGATAGTCACCCAAATCTTTTGCCCGTTTGAGCAGATTCATATGTCCCACATGTAGCATGTCATACGTACCATAAGTAATTACTGTTTTTTTATTCTTCATGGTTTAAATTTTAACGATTTTTATGACTATTTTTATAAGGAGTTATACCACAAGTTACAATTCAAAATAGACTGAGATAAATAGTAACAGATAAATTGTAAATATTTACAATCTATTCATCTTTTTGATATATAATGTTTAATATCGTTCTAAGGATTCTATTGATGAGAAAAATACTCTCTATACTACTACTTTTGAGCCTCTTACTCTCTGCTCAAAATCAGAAAAATTTATGGGAAAATGTAGAAAATTTTGAAAAAAAGGGACTAATCAAAAGTGCTTTGACAGAGGTGCAAACCATCTATAAAAAAGCCAAAAAAAGAGGGGATGAAGCTACCCTGATCAAAGCCTTGCTCTACCAAGAGAAGTATCGATTCTCTCTTCAAGAAGATGAGGATCTTGTTATTATTCAAGATATAGAAAAAGAGCTAAAAGAGACCAAAAAAGAGAGTATCCGACTCATCCTAACCTCTATTCTAGCAGAACTCTATAGCAACTATATAGAGAAGAATAGATACAAGATAGCACAGAGATCACACCTAGAGGATAATAGCTCTTTGGATATTCGCACATGGGATCTCCAACAACTGCTTCAAAAATCATCTCAACTCTATTTGAACTCATTAAAGAAGGAGGCAAAAACCATCCCCATTACCAACTACCAAGCCATCCTTCTTCCTGCACAAAATAGCCAAGATCTTCGCCCAACACTGTACGATTTTTTGGCATTTCGCGCATTGAGATACCTTAGCAATGAACGCAACTCGCTAACAACCCCTCTTCCTCTCTTCTCTATCCGAGAAAAGGAGGCATTTGGTAGTATCAAAAGCTTTATCAAACACCACTTCAAGAGCAAAGAGAAGCGTGATCCTAAATACCAATCGCTCTTGATCTATCAAGATCTGCTAAAATTTCATCAAAAAAGAAAAGATCAAAAAGCCCTACTACATATCAACTTTGAACGCCTAAAGTTTGTCTATCATAACTTTGTGGGAGAGAAAAAGGATAGCTACTATCTTGATGCCTTAAAGTCTCTCGATTCACAATATCCCAACAGTGAAGCACTCTACTATCTAGCAAAATACTACTTTGAGAAGGGAGCATTAAAAAAATCTCTTCGCTATGCCAATCGAGGAGTAAAAAGCCAAGATAGTTACCTCTCTTCAAAATCACAAGCGATCAAAAATCGCATAGAGGAGCAGTCTATTAGCCTCTCTATAGAGCAGGTCAATCTACCCAATGAGAATATACTAAGCAAAATTGGTTACAAAAATATCTCACAACTTACGCTACATGTCATTAGACTCTCTTCTCAAGAGTATCGTAAGATCCAATCTCTCTATGGAGATCAACAAAAGGAGTATATCCAAACACTCAAAAGCTTCAAACATCTCAAGCTCTCTTTGCCAAAGAGAGAGGATTATAAGGAGCATACAACAGAACTCTCTTTGGGTAGCTATCCTCTAGGGATCTATCTCTTTCGTCTTGCAAAGGATGATAACACTACTCAAAATACCATTGATAGCATCACTACCATCTCCAATCTCGCCTACTTTAACAGAGACAATCAACTGCTTGTGGTAAATCGAGCAACAGGAGAGCCTCTCAATGGTGTTGAAGCACGTTTTTACCGATCTCAATACAATAACCAGAGCAGAGAGTATCAAAGAAGCCTCATCCAGAAACAAAAGAGCAACGCTCAAGGTATTATAGAAAAACCCAAACTCCCCCCCTCTTACTATGTTGAGTTCTATTATAATAATGATTTTTTGAGTAGTGGACATGATCTCTATACCAATCAAAGCAGACAAGAGAGAGTCATCTCGGCACACAAACATCTCTATCTATTTACCGATAGAGCCATCTATCGCCCCTCTCAAACTCTATATTTTAAAGGGTTGGCAGTCAAACACTACCCCTCATCAAGACCAAAAATTTTGACCCATCAAACCATCAAAGTCTCTCTTTTGGATCCCAATGGCGAGAGGGTTGCAACTAAGAGCTTCAAAACCAATGAGTTTGGTACGTTCAATGGCTCTTTTGCTCTTCCCAAAAATAGACTATTAGGAGAGATGCGTCTTGTTGCTGAGGAGGGGATTGAGGGGAGCAAAGGGGTCTATATAGAGGAGTATAAACGCCCAAAATTTGAGATAAACTTCAAGAAACCCAACAAGGAGTATCGCCTAGGAGACCATATCACCATTAAAGGAGAGGTCAAATCCTATGCAGGAAATGGTATCGATAATGCCAAGGTAGACTACACCATCTACCGAACTGCCCACTTCCCTTGGCACCGCTGGTGGCTACCACTTCCCCAAGCCCAAGATAGACAAATTGCCTCTGGAGAGCTAAAGAGTAATGAGAGAGGGGAGTTCAAGATCAATTTTGAAGCACTTATCGATGATACTATCCCTAAAGAGGAGAGGGCTAGTTTCACTTACAAAATTGCTGTAGATATCACAGATACAACAGGAGAGAGACACTCCAATACCTATGAGCTTACCTTGGGATCTGTTGGCATAGAGGCCAATCTTGTGATAGAGGAGCTTCTAAACATCAATGAGGCAAAAAAACTTACCATTGAGACACACAACTTAGATGGCTCTTTTGTCCCACTTAAAGGGAAGATTGTTGTTGAGAAGTTCAAACATCCCCATACCCTCTACCGAAAACGCTACTGGCCAAGAGTCGATCAACCTAGCTATAACAGAGCAGAATTTGAAGAGCTATTTAAACACTATGCCTATCAGGAGAGCCAAGAAGAGAGAATCAAAATCTACACGCTTAATTTTGATACCCAAAAGAGCAAAGAGTTACTCCTTGAGGGGCTAGAGCAGGGATCTTATCTTATAACGCTAAAAACCAAAGATCGCTATGGAACCAAGGTAGAGAAGAGCAAAAAGATTATTGTCTATGATGCTGAGAGCCAATACACCCCCTACCCTACGCACCTCTGGCAAAAACTAGATAAGAGTTCATACACCGTAGGTTCAACTGCCATCTTGACACTCAAAAGCACTACTCCTAATAGTCATGCCTACCTCACCATCTATCGAGACGCAGAAATTATTCAAGAGCATTGGGTTGATTTTGAGTATTTCACCAAAATATCTATCCCCATCACCAAAGAGGATCGAGGAGATCTCCTTTATCATATCAATTTCATTAAGGATAATCGAAACCATACACAATCAGGGGTTATTCATGTTCCGTGGAGAGATCATTTGAAGATTGAGTATATCAGTTTTAGAGACAGACTCAAACCCAATGAGGAGGAGCAGTGGCGTATCAAAATCTCAGGAGAGTCCAATGAGAAGATCCCTGCTGAGATGGTCGCAACCATCTATGATGCCTCATTAGATGCCCTACTCCCTCACAATTTTGATATACCACCTCTCTTTCCCACACACCACCATAACCACCGCTATCATTGGATGACAGATAATTTTGATGAGATTACCAAACAGCAATATTATGGGTATGATTCACAGGAGAATATCGTTGAGCGTACCTTTTATCGACTCAACTGGTTTGGATTAACCCTCTATAGCGATTCTCCTATGCGTTATTATAGTGATGTGGCACTTGCAGAGTCCCCCATAGAGGCTCTACCTAGCCCAATCAATCCTCCCAAAAAGAGAGCGATAAAAGAGCAACCACCCTCTCTTACAATTAGAAAAAATCTCCAAGAGAGTATCTTTTTTGATCCACACCTACGAACTAATGAGAAGGGAGAGATTGTTATCAACTTCAAAACCAATGGGGCATTGAGTCGTTGGCACTTTTTGGGCTTTGCACATAGCAAAGATCTCAAAACCGCACAGAGCCAAAAAAGCTTTGTGACCCAAAAAGAGTTGATGGTAACAACCAATCTTCCTCGATTTTTCAAAGAGGGAGATACCATTACCCTACGTGAGAAGATTGTCAATATGCGTCAAGAGGATATCCATGGGGTCTGTGAGCTACGATTAGAGAACCCCCTTACCAATCAACCACTCTTTCCCGATCAAAACTTGTCCAAAAAGTTCAAGATCAACAAAAATAGCTCAGGAGTAGTTGCCTTTACCATCAAGATCCCCAATAGCACAAATCTACCTGCTATAAAACATACCTTCATTGCCAAGAGTACCAAACATACCGATGCAGAGCAGACAATCATCCCCGTACTCTCTAATCGACAACTCATCACCCAAAGCAAACCGCTATGGGTCAATGGCAAAGAGGAGCGAACCTTTGCTCTGGATCTAATCAAGGAGCATAACAACACCACCCAAAAGAGCCATAGGCTTACTCTTGAGTTTAGCAGTAATCCTGCATGGTATGCTCTGCGTTCACTCCCCTATCTCATGGAGTACCCTCACGCCTCCAATGAACAACTATTTAGTCGATATTTCGCCAATGCCCTTGCCAAAAAAGTTGCCAACCAATCACCCACCATCAAGAATATCTTTGAGCAGTGGAGAGAGAAAAAAGAGCTAAAAAGCCCACTCCTTCAAAATCAACAGCTCAAATCTATCCTACTCTCACAAACCCCTTGGGTACTTGATGCCAAAAACGAAGAGGAGCAACAGCAACATCTAGGGGTGCTTTTTGATTTAGAGAGATTAGCAAACGAGGAGCAGAAGAGCCTTGAGCAGTTAGCACAGAACCAAAATAGTGATGGGGGCTGGTCATGGTTTGTGGGGGGAGAGAGCGATTGGTATATCACCCAATATATCGTTGAGGGCTTTGGTAAACTTAGCAAACTCGGTATCGATCAACGTAAAACCCCTAGCCTACAAAAGGCGATTAACTATATCGATAATAAGATAGTAGCAACCTACAACAATCTAGCAAAACAAGTCGCCAAAAAAGATACCAAATACAAAAAGAACCATCTCAATAGCCTCATCATTCACTACCTCTATACACGAAGCCTCTATCCCCAAAAGATGAAGCCCAATACCCTCAAAGCCTATCGCTACTACCTCTCACAAATAGAGAACTACTGGATAGATCAACCTCTCTATGAACAAGCGTTAATCGCCCTAACCCTCCAAGAGAAAAACCGATCCAAAAAGGCAAAAGAGATCGTCGCCTCACTCAAGGAGCGTACCATTAAAAATGAGGAGCAGGGATATCACTTTAAATACCCTCATGGTTTTAGGTGGAATCAGATGCCCATTGAGACCCATGCCATGATGATTGAGCTTTTTGAGCAACTTACCAATGACAAACGCTATATTCAAAATCTTAAAAAGTGGTTACTCAAGAAGAGACAAGTCAACCATTGGTCAACCACCAAAGCCACCACATCAGCCATCTATTCACTTCTCTCAAAAGGAGAGTGGTTCAAAGAGAATCGTATGGTAGATATTCACTTTGACCACGCTACAGAGTATCAACCCATCATAGAGAGAGCCAAAGCCTTAGCCAAGAGAGGAAGTGGCTATTTTCAAGCCACTTTTGATAAGTTAGAGAGCAACCTCTCCTCTATCACAATCAAAAACCCCAATTCAAATGCAGCTTGGGGAGGGATCTACTACCAATACTTTGCCTCACCCAAAGAGCTAACCTCCTCTAGTAACACCCCATTAAAGATCAACAGAGATCTCTATCTAATCCAAAAGAGAAAAAACAAAGAGCAACTAATCGCTCTCAAAAAAGCACCCCTACATGTAGGGGATAAGATCAGAGTTCGCATTACCCTTCAACTTGATCGTGATATGGAGTATCTCATGCTCAAAGATAATAGAGCCTCTGCTCTTGAACCACTTCATACCTTGAGCCAATATCGATGGCAAGATGGTGTAGGATACTATGAAAACATCAAGGAGAGTGCTACCTACTTCTTTTTTGATCATCTTGCTCGTGGGACATATCTCTTTGAGTACTCTCTTTTTGTGACACACAAGGGTCAATTCGATGGAGGTATTGCTACGATAGAGAGTCTCTACGCACCTGAGTTTAGAGCAAACAGTAAAGGGATAGAGATCTATGTTGAGTGAGAATATCGCTAAAAAATTATCGTCTTATTCCCATACACAAATACCCGATCATTAAGCACCAAGCTTAAGGCACGAGAGAGAACAATCTTCTCTACATCTCGTCCTGCTCTTTGCATATCCCGCCACTCAAAACGATGGTTGACAGGAATAACATCTTGTGCAATAATAGGTCCCTCATCAAGATCATTGGTCACAAAATGAGCCGTTGCTCCAATAATCTTAACTCCTCGCTCGTATGCTTGTTTGTAGGGATTTGCCCCGATGAAGGCGGGAAGAAAAGAGTGGTGAATATTGATAATCTGCTGAGCGTAGTGCGAGACAAACGTAGGGGTTAAGATACGCATATATTTTGCCAAAACAATCAGATCGAAGCGATGCTGATCGATAAGATCCATCATCAAGCGCTCATGCTCCTCTCGACTCATCCCCTCTGCTGAGATATGAAAGAAAGGGATATCAAAACGACGTACGAGTGGCTCTAGTGTGTTATGATTAGCAATAACAGCCTCAATATCAGCATCCAACTCTCCTGCCTCATGACGCACCAAGATATCCCCCAAAGCGTGAGACTCCTTGGTTGCAAGAATGACAATTTTTTTGCGTTTTGGAGCAATGACTTGCAAATTAGCATCTGCGGGGATCACCTCATAGAGTGCCTCTTTTAGCTCCGCTATATCAAAAGCACCTGTTACAACCGTACGCATAAAGAATCTCTTTTGCTCTTTGTCTACAAACTCTCGGTTATTTTCAATATTAAGCTCTCGATCATAAAAGACTTTTGAGATCTTGTAGACCAACCCCTTGGCATCTGTACAATCTATTAGTACCCTTACACGCTGTTCCATATTGTTCCTAGTTTTTTGAAGGAATTATAGCCGTTTATTAATTTCTATCCAAGCAGTTTAGGTCACTATAGGCCTGTTCTAACCGTTTAACCATCCCCTTCTCTCCCTCTCTGAGCCACTTTCTTGGATCATAATACTTTTTGTTGGGCTTCTCTTCTCCTTCGGGGTTCCCAATTTGTCCTTGAAGATAGGCATGATACTGTCCAACATACCCTCGTACCCCATCCCAGAATGCCCACTGGGTATCGGTATCGATATTCATCTTGACTACCCCATACTCAATCGCCTCTCGAATCTCCTCTAGTGTAGATCCTGAACCACCATGAAAGACAAAATCAACTGGTCTCTCTGAGGTGTTGTGCTTCTCTTGAATATACTTTTGGGAGTTGTCCAAAATAGTTGGGGTAAGTACCACATTACCAGGCTTATAAACCCCATGAACATTACCAAAAGAGGCAGCAATGGTAAACATGTCAGATACCTTTTTTAGCTCCTCATAGGCATAGGCTACCTCTTCGGGTTGTGTATAGAGTAGCGTATTATCGACATCAGTGTTGTCTACACCATCCTCTTCTCCTCCTGTAACGCCTAGCTCAATCTCTAATGTAATACCCAACCTACTCATACGCTCCAAATAGCTCTTGCAAGTTGCAATATTCTCCTCAATAGGCTCCTCTGAGAGATCAATCATATGAGAGGAGAAGAGAGCTTTGCCATACGCCTCAAAATGCTTCTCGCTCTCCTCTAAAAGAGCATCAATCCATGGAAGAAGCTTTCGTGCCGCATGATCTGTATGTAACAAAACAGGAACCCCATAGGCTTTGGCTAGAGTATGCACATGCTTGGCTCCTGAGATAGTTCCTAATACTGCACGCTCTTCACTACTTAACCCCTTACCTGCATAGAAATCACCTCCACCATTGGAGAACTGAATAATAACAGGAGAATTTACCTTTGCCGCCGCCTCAAGTGTGGCATTAATTGAGGAGCTTCCTACCACATTTACTGCGGGAATTGCAAACCCTTCTGCTTTGGCAATAGCAAATAGCCGTTGCACCTCATCACCACTTAATACACCACTCGGAAGAAGATCCAATACTTTTTGAGCCATATTTTTTAACCTTTAATTTTTGATTTTATTTTATTGTAATTTTTGCAGATTGTCTCAGATTTTGACTTAAAATTTTCAGACTTTGTTTAAATTTTTCTAACTTAAGAGAGGTGGCGATGCTCTCTTTGACCTTCTCATAAGGGATTTTCCCTGATGGTCGTTTATCGGTAAGATAGATAATATGGTAACCAAAATGTGTCTTGACAGGGGTTGTGGTAATCTCACCTATATTTAATGCCAATGCGGCATTGGAGAACTCAGGCACCATTTGATCTTGGCTAAACCACCCCAAGTCCCCACCATTTTTACTACTAGGACCAGTAGAGCGTTCATGTGCTAGTTGAATAAACCGCTCTTTGAGATTGCGACTTCGTTGCAACTCTTTGATAATCTCTTTTGCTTCGCTCTCTGTTGAGACCAAGATATGTCGAGCAGAAGCTGCTGCCTCTTGATAAAATTTATGAGTATGCTTTTGGTAATAGTCACGAATCTCACGCTCATCTATCAGGATTGCATCTAGTCGTTTTTTCATCCAGATATCCAACATAAGATTCTCTTGAACCTTAATCAATGCCGTTTTATAAGCGATATCATTCTCGATTCCCTCTTGCTTGGCAACTTCAATATAGAGTGCGCGATCCACCAACTGATCAACTACTTTTCGTTTCTGTTTAAAACTCATAGAGGAGTATCTCGCACCAGGGATACTTTTGGCGATAAAGGTATCAATATCATTTCGAGTAATCTTTTTACCATTGACTTGTGCAACGATTTCAGAGGAGATAAGCGTAAGTGTAGAGAGGAGAGATATCAACAAAATCTTAAATATAATATTCATACTAGAGCCATTCCTTATTATAAAAGTAAATTTTCTAAAAAAACATATTTTAACCATTATATCTTAAAATGATAAATGATTGGTAAACAATTTTATCTTAGTTTAAGTAACGCTCTATACCATACACCTATGAAAAAAGTAAAAAAAGCAACCAAAAAAGAGATCGAATCGATCAAAGCACTTCTCTTAGAACACTACCCCCACTCAGAGACAGAACTAAACTATACCAACCTCTATGAGTTACTTGTCTCAGTCATGCTCTCTGCACAATGTACCGATAGACGGGTGAATATTATCACCCCCGCACTCTTTGCTAACTATCCTGATCCTATGAGCTTAGCCAATGCCAATATCGAAGAGATCAAGATGATTATCAAGAGTTGCTCTTTTTATAACAACAAAGCCAAAAACTTAATAAAAATGGCACAATCTGTTGTAGAGAACTACCAAGGAGAGATCCCCCTATCCCCCAAGGAGCTAATCAAACTTGCAGGAGTAGGACAGAAGACTGCAAATGTTGTCATGATTGAGTATACAGGAGCCAATCTTATGGCAGTCGATACCCATGTCTTTCGGGTTGCACATCGATTAGGTTTAAGTGACGACAAAACCGCCACACAGACAGAAGCAACACTTAGCAAAAAGTTCAAAACCGATCTACATCTACTCCATCAAGCGATGGTACTCTTTGGGCGTTATCGGTGCAAAGCACTCAAACCTGAATGCGAAGACTGTTTCCTCTCTCAATATTGCCGTACAAATGAGACTTTTAAAGTTTAAGTTGGGGGGGATTACTAGTAGGGTGTGTTTTCCAACACATTAATAAAATGATATTTGAAATTTATATATTTTATTTGACTAGATCAAAATTAAAATACGCTCTCTTATAGGGTTCATTACGCAAAGTAAAATGCCACCACTCCTCTTTGAGAGATTTGAAACCATGCTGTAGCATAATGGTATGCAGTAGCATACGATTAGCACGCTGTTGAGGGGTAATCTCCAAACTTTGAACCCATGACCGCTTATCAAATAGATCAAAAGAGCTTCCCATATCTAGCTCTTGGTGTGTGCGTAGATCAATAAGGGTTAAATCCACCGTGCTTCCTCGGCTATGCCCTGATTTTTTGGCGATATAACCCTCCTTAAAAAGATCCCTCTTAGCAACATTGGGATAGTAATACTCTTTCATCTTGGTATCATTGAGATCTCTTCCCCACCTAACAAAATGATCCACTGCCTTTTGTGGTCGATAGGCATCAAAAACCTTCAATCCCAATCCAAAAGGTTTCAGTGATGATTGAACTCTCTTGAGTGCCATTGTTGCCTCTTGGGTCAATATTGCAGTAGGTGCAAGATAGCCATCAATTGGCTTACCGATAAAGTTATTCTCTCCATAATAGCGTATCTCCAAAACGATTGAGGGAATAACCTTTTCAATATGTAAAAATTTTGGAGGCATGGCGTCTAATAACTGCAAACATAATCCTATCAATATCACTACTCTATTCACTAAAATATCCTTGAGAGAGAAATCGGGGATTTTGAATATACTCCTTAAACATCATCTCGCTCTCCAAAGAGGAGTCCAGACGAATTGTAGCAACACTTCCATCCTCCTCTTCCCAACGCTCATGCCAATAGGAGATCGCCTTAAAATCAATGTACTCTCCTGATAAGATTGTCTCAAAAGCACCCTCTAGCCATAACGCCTTACTCCCCATAGGATGATGATCTGTCACCCCAAACTCCAAAAGAGCTATGGGCTTTTGTGAAGAGATATCCAAGATATCTTCATACCCCTCTTCGAGTATCTCATCAAACATTTGCCACTCCTCTTTAGGATTTAATGCCCCATAAAGACTCACCCCAATCCAATCAATATAAGCATCCCCTGGGTAATAGAGCTTGGGCTTATTCCATGGCAGATTAGGAAAAGAGTGAATATCTGCATGAAAAAACCATGTCACATGTCGCACATCCTCTTCATTGAAGATATCAATAATATGCCGATAGGCATCACGATACCGCTCTGCACCATCATAATAGTTGGGATCTCCATAGCCATCTTTGGTCTCTGCACCATTCAATGCCCCACTCCAACCAAACCAATCTCCATTGGGTTCAACCGCAAAATCTATCAAAAGAGGAATTTGATCCTCCTTTGCCTCTCTTGCCCATACTCTTAAGGCTGAATCAAATTGACCATCGATAATCTTTTGAAGTGAAAACTGCTCCTCTTTAATAGACTGCTCTTGAGTGCTTCGAGGCATAAGACGCACAAAAGGAATCGCCCCTGCTTGGTCAATAGCATGAATCGCCTCTTTGGGGTAGCTAATACCATTAAACCAATTCTGAGAGAAGTATGCCCATGTGATTTTCTTCTCAATAAGATGCTCAAAATCCTTGATTTTGGCAACACTTACCTGATCTTCTGAACCACCAAAATCAGGAAAAGCACCAAAATAGATCTCCTCTTTGGTGGGTATCATTAACTTAACCTCCCCATCCTCTACAGGATTATTACAAGCAACAAATAGGAGAGGAAGAGAGAGCAAAATAGTGTATAGCTGATGCTTTTTAAACATAAGATATCCCCTCCTTTATCTCCTCTATAATACCAAAGATCATCTATGTTTATTATTAATTAAGCCTTTTCAGTGTATATATTAAAGTAGCTATAAGATAAATGAAATTTAGGAGTAGAGATGAGGGCTAAAGCGATAGGTGAGACATTAAGCAGTTTGATAGCAAGTCAAATTCCGACATTTATTTGGGGGAGTCCAGGGATTGGTAAATCTTCTATTGTTAAACAGATTGCTATTAAAGAGGGATTGGATTTTATAGATCTTCGTCTCTCGCTACTTGATCCTACAGATCTCAAGGGTATCCCCTTTTTTGATCAGATCAACCATCAAGCCCTATGGGCAAGTCCAAATTTTCTTCCTAGTGACTCTCACTCCAAAGGGATTTTGTTTCTTGATGAGATTAATACTGCACCCCCTTCAGTACAGGCATCTGCCTATCAGTTAATATTGGATCGTAGAGTAGGGGATTATCAACTCCCCAAGGGGTGGAGCATTATCGCCGCAGGAAATAATGAGAGTGATCGAGGTGTAACCTATCGTATGCCACCCCCTTTGGCAAACCGTTTTGTACATCTGGATATGGAGGTAAATTTTGAGGATTGGAAGATATGGGCATATCAAGAAAATATTGATAGCTCACTAATCGCATTTTTGCATCATGATCCTAGTCGACTTTTTGATTTTGATCCCTCTAAAAACCAAAAATCTTTTCCTACCCCTCGATCATGGGAGTATGTCGATCGTATCCTAAAATCGAGAGTAGATCCCCTGCTTTTGATGGATACAATTTCAGGAGCTGTAGGGAGTGAGAGTGCTACAGCCTTTCTAGCATTTAGAAGAGTAATGGATCGATTACCCAATATCCAAGAACTTCTAGCGGGAGAGAGTGTGGAGGTAATACATGACTCTCAAGTCCTTTTTGCTTTGATAGCAGGTATTGTTGCACAGTTACGCCAAGGAGATCCTGATCAGATTGATCATGCACTTCGCTTCTCACTTACTCTTCCCAAGGAGTTTTCTGTGATGTTGGTTAAGGATATGCAACAAAATGGACTCAATGTTGAGAGATCCAAAGTGTGGGAGGAGTGGGTTGAATCTTTTGCTTATCTACTGGTATAGCTCCTCTATCATGGTAGATATCACAATAAGCCAAAGGGAGAGAAAATAGTATGAGAGATAACATATCCCACACAACCAAATTAACTCAAGCCAAAAGCAAACTCATGCTAGAGAGTCCCTATTTTGGAACACTCGTTACCACACTGGGGATAGAGAAAAATAATAATATCGCATCGGTTCGTCCTTTGGGAGATCTCATGGAGTACAATGAAGCGTATCTCGAAGCTCTAAGTTTAGAGGAGGTGATGACCATACTTGCTAATATGGCAATGCACCAAGCCCTTTTTCATACAGAGAGAGGTGTTGGAAAGGTTGGCTCAATTTGGAGTTTGGCAAGTGACTATGCGATTAATGGTCTCCTAATAGAGAATGGTTTTACACTTCCTCCTCTCTCTAATTATAGTTCACGATTTGAGCATCTCTATGCAGAGCAGATCTACGCAATACTGTTAGAGGAGTCAAATTTGAGTAGAGAGGAGTTAGAATCAGATACGCAAAAGAGCAGAGAGATAGATCATAAGAAGATACCTCAGGAGTTATTGAGCCAAGAGGGGTATGAGATGATGATAAGAGAGCTTGGTATCAAGATGGCAAAGCAAAAGACATTACCCAAAGGGATTGAGCGTTTTGTAGAGGGAGTTGAGATTGCACAGATCTCATGGAGAGATGAACTCTATCGTTATGTCAATACCCATGCCAAGAGTGACTATCGGATCTTCCCTGCAAACAAAAAGCATCTCTATCGAGGGATCGCTCTACCCTCTATTTATGGAGAGGAGTTGAATATTGCTGTAGCAATTGATACCTCTGCCTCAATAGATGATAGAGTATTACGCCTCTTTTTAGCAGAACTTTATGAGATTATGCAGATTTTTCCACACTATATTATTGAACTTATTGAGTGTGATGCCAAGATCCAAAATATACAGAGATTAAGACCATTGGAGCGACTAGAACCTATTTTCAAAGGGGGAGGGGGAACAGATTTTCGTCCTGTTTTTGAGTATCTAAAGCAATCCAATGAGGAGATTAAATTTTTAATCTATTTTACCGATGGTAAGGGGAGTTTCCCTGATTATATACCAATGATAGATACTCTATGGGTTATGAGTGAAGAGAGTGAAATACCCTTTGGAGAAGTATTGATGATTAGAGATAAGACTACTCCAATGGAATAAACACCCCTTGGGGTGTTATAAGAGATGATTAGAATATACCCAAATCTTTGAGTGTATCCATAGAGAGTCCTGAGACGATAAGACCATTTTTCTTTTGGTAAGCCTCTACAGATTTTTTGGTAGCCTCATCAAGTCTACCTGTAACTGGTGTATTAAATCCTGCTTTGGTTAAGGCTCTTTGGATTTTAGAGATGGTCTCAACAGTCATACTTGATTTACAAAGCACAGGCATCCATTTAACAGATTGATCAGAGACCTTAACTTGCTTACTAACTGTTTTATAAGTTGCAGGAATAACAGTTTTTTGAGTAGTTTCAGGCTTGATAAGTTTAGTAACCTCTACCGTTTTATAGGTTGCAGGGATAGTAATTGTCTTGGTAGTTGCAGGAGTGGCAATTACATTTTTAGTAATGGTCTTGGTAACTGCTGGGACAGCAACTTTACAAATAACTGAGCTGGTTCTCTCCATTCCTGGTTTCTCCGCTAAGGAGTTAGACCAAACATATTTTGCATCAGAGACTTTTTCTGTTTTGGTTACATTTTTGTAAACGGCAGGAATAGTCACTTTTTTGCTAGAAGCAGGAGTTACTAATTCATTAACAGGAACAGTTTTGTATACTGCTGGAATTTTGATGGTTTTGGTTGTTTCAGGTTTTACGAGAACTTGTTTTGTAACAGTTTTATACTGAGCAGGAATATCAACCAAACACATCATCTCCTCGATTGTACAATCTTTATCCTCACACTTTGTCTCTTTCCAAACTTTTTTGGCAGGGGCTACTTTGATTTTTTCTGTTACGGTTTTATACTCGGCAGGTACGGTTACAATTTTGGTTGTCTCAGGTGTTACAAGAACCTTTTTGCTTCCTGTTTTAAATGTTGCTGGTTTAGAGATAATTTGAGTAGTTGCTGCTCTCTCTAATACCTTTTCCGTAGTTGTTTTGTATTGTGGTGCTACATAAAATTCATAATAACAGCTACCCACTTCTGCTTTGTTAAGATCAATTCCACCAGCTTGTGCCGAAGCAAGAAGTGCTTTCGAAGCAACTCTAGCATCAGGGTTGATACCCACTCTCCACTCTGTATAGGCAGGAGAGACAGTGATGGTTTTGGTTACTGTTTTGTAAGTAGCAGGGACTGTAACAATCTTGGTACTAGCAGGTGTATCTATGATCTTCTCTTTGACTCTTTTATATTGAGCAGGGATAACGGTAAGCTTTTCGCTTTTTGGTGTTGCCATAATTTTTTCGGTAACGGTTTTGTATTGAGCAGGAATAATAACTTTTCCGTAGCACATTCCTGATTTAGCATTAGGTAGAGTGAATGATCCATCGTTATCTGTTTTATGGATTGCTTTTGAAGTTGCTTTTTTTGTTTCAGATTTTGGTTTGATATTACTATCAGTATCAGTTAAAGAGTTTATTTGAGTACACCCTGTAGTCAAGAGAGCCACGGTAATCGAAAGCATGGTTGCTGTTTTGAACATTATAAAAATCCTTTTTTATTCTTTATAGTGTGGAATGATATCTGAATTTAGATTAATGAAATATTAATAGATATTTATTTTTATTTAAAAATATAATTATTTAATTTAAAAAATTATTAATTGTGAACACATAAATCACTTTCTCTTTGAAAGTAATAGGTGGGTATAATCCTTGTTATGAAAAATAGAGTGGAAATTATAATTATTGGCGCCGGGGCGAGTGGGCTTTTTTTGGGATCGTTATTGGATAAAAAATCATATTTAATATTGGATCATAACCCTAAGATCGGTAGTAAACTATTAATCTCAGGTGGTGGGAAGTGCAATGTGACTAATGGCTTGATTAAACCCAAAAACTATCTTGGAGATCAACGTTTTGTGCGTCATATTATTAAGCGTTTTGATCAATATAGGCTCTTGCAATGGCTGCAAGATCGTGGGGTTTTCCCTGAAGTTAGAAAAAATGACCAATATTTTTGTCAAAACTCTGCTTCTGAGATAGTAGATCTCTTTGCCAATGAGATCTCTTCTTCCTCTATAAAGCTCAATACCCATGTTAAGAGAGTTATAAAACAAGAAGAGTTTTTTGAAGTCCATACCTCAAAAGGAGTTTGGCAATCTCGTTATGTTGTGGTGGCAACAGGTGGGATAAGTTTCCCTAAGTTAGGAGCAACGCCTATTGGCTATGAGATCGCTCAATCTTTTGGTCATACCATTGTGCCTCTTCGTGCTGGATTGGTAGGCTTAACCCTACAGCCTGAAGAGTTTTTTTTCAAACAACTCTCAGGTATCTCAACAGAAGTTACCATTACCATTGGAGAGAAAGTATGTCGCGGTTCACTGCTCTTTGCACACAAAGGAATCACGGGACCTGCTGTCTTGGATGCCTCACTTTATTGGGAGAGAGGAAAGATAACAATAGATTTTTTGCCTCATCTCAATCTCAAATCACTGCATCAATCCAAAAAGAAGATCTCTAATATCTTAGGTCTACCAAGCCGTTTGAGTAGAGCTTTTTTGGCACATCTCTCTATAGAGGATCGTATGGCAAATCAACTCTCCAACAGTGAGTGGGAGAGGCTCTCCTTGCTCAAAAACTATACATTTGCTCCTGCGGGTACTTTTGGTTACGCCAAAGCGGAGGTTACCAAAGGAGGAGTGAGTACAGAGGAGATAGATGCCAGTTCAATGATGAGCAAAAAGGCGGAAAATCTCTATTTCCTAGGTGAGGTTTTGGATGTGACAGGTGAGTTGGGTGGATATAACCTTCAGTGGGCATTTTCTACCGCTTTTGTCTGTGCAAAGGCGATAGAATAATCAAAATTGTGCTAAAATTGTGGAATTTCAAATAAAGTAGAGCTATGGCAATAAAAGAGATTATTTACAAAAAAAGATCATTTAAACTAAGTTACGAGATGCTTAATCCTAACGCGAAGAGAGGGATATTGATTCTTCATGGTTGGGGTAGTAATAAGGAGATTATGAAACAGGCATTTGGTAAAGAGTTTAAAAATTATCGTCAAACCTATCTTGATCTTCCTGGTTTTGGAAGAAGTAGCAATGATATGATCTTAACCACTGAGGATTATGCCTTTATTGTCAAACTCTTTATCAAAGCTATAGGCTTGAGCCCTACTATTATTATGGGACACTCCTTTGGAGGCAAGGTTGCTACCTTCTTAAATCCTGACTATCTTGTATTGCTCTCTTCTGCGGGGATTAAGACGGTCAAACCATGGTCAGTAAAGGTAAAGATAGCCACCTTTAAACTATTAAAACCCTTGGGATTTGCTAAGATTCGTGAACTCTTTGTCGCCCCTGATGCCAAAGGGATGAGTCATGAGATGTATGAGACTTTCAAAAATGTGGTTGATGAAGATTTTGAAGTCCAATTTGCAGGATATAACAAAACTGCTCTACTCTTCTGGGGCAAAGAGGATACCGCAACACCACTCTATACAGGAGAGAAGATTCATACCCTAATCAAAGATAGCCACCTCTATCCATTAGAGGGGGATCATTTCTTCTTCTTAAGACATGCCAATTTTATTGCCAATGAGATTATTGCTAAGGTAGAAGCACCCATATAGTATCTCTCTTATCCCCACTAAAAAGGCTCTTGAGCATTTTTAGAGAAGTAGAGTTCATCCTTACCAAATCGATCATTCTCAAATATAAGGGCAAACTCCTCCTTATCAATTTTAGGAAACTTTACTTTATAGTAGGTACTCCAGTTATCTACCATGGGCATCTCGTAGCGTAAGGGATCATCTTTGTCTAGCTCTTTGACCTCTAATGGCTTCATCCCATTAAGGGTAAGTGAATACCCTTTTTGATCAAAACGGTGGCTCTTACTATTACTAATAAAAACCCCCACAAAAAAATACTCCCCTCCACTAACATCCATACAGAAGTTTTTACAGTTTTCATGAGTATAGACAGGATTCAAATAGGTAGCTGTCAATAAAGCTTTGGTCTCCAATGAGGCGATAAGTTGTGCTTTGTGCGTATTAATCAAACTGATATGGTAGATATCATCTTTGGTAAAAAGCTGAGAAAAATTATTAGAATTTTTCTCTATCATACTACACCCTGTTGTTAAAAGTAGGGAGAGAAGGAAATGCTTTGCATAGACTTTTTTCATATAGAATCCTTCTTAATTATATTTTGTCCATTATCTATCTAATCCACTACAGTATATAACGTGTGGTATCTTCATTGTCAACGAGTTTATCCAATTTCTCTTCAATCAAAGCTCTGTCTACTATTACCTTCTGACCTGCATAACTATCTGCATCAAAAGAGATATCTTCAATAATTCTTTCCATAATGGTATGAAGTCGTCTCGCTCCAATATCTTCAGTCTTCTCATTGGCAGTGGCAGAGTATTTGGCTATGGCTTGTAAAGCCTCCTCTTCAAATATCAACTCCACCTGCTCCACTCCAAGCAGTGCGATATACTGCTTGATCAGTGAATTTTTTGGTTCTGTCAAAATACGATAAAGTGCCTCCTCATCCAAGCTATCTAGCTCAACACGCAAAGGGAAACGCCCTTGGAGTTCAGGGATTAGATCACTAGGTTTGCTTAGATGAAACGCCCCCGCAGCAATAAAGAGAATATGATCGGTCTTGACCATACCAATTCGTGTCTGGACATTGGATCCTTCAACAATAGGCAAAAGATCCCGTTGTACTCCCTCTTTGCTAGGATCTTGACGTGAGCTAGAGTTGGCAGGAACAGCAATCTTATCAATCTCATCAATAAAGATAATACCCCCCTCTTCAATCTTCTTAATCGCTAGATCTTTGAGTTTCTCCTCATCAAATAGCTCCTCACTCGCCTCTTGGGCAAGAATTGTTTTTGCCTGTTTGACGGTTACCTCTTTTTTCTTCCCTTTTTTATTAAGTCCACCAATGACTTTGATAATAGACTCTTGGACATTTGCCATCTCAGGAGGAACATTTCCTCCACTCATCACATCGATAGTAGGTGCAGGCATATCCACCTCTATTTTGAGATGATCAAGCTCACCTTGCTCAAATCGTTTTTGCATCTTAGCAAACGAAAGATCATAATCTGCCTGTTTCTGTTCACTCGCACCAGCAGGAAGGGGAGGAAGTAGCTTTTCGATAATTTTATTTTCGATATAGGCTTCAATCTTCTCTTTGTTAAGATCATTCTGCTCTTCTCTTACAAGATTTAAAGCATTTGCTGCTAGATCACGAATCATTGACTCCACATCTCGTCCCACAAAGCCAACCTCTGTAAATTTACTCGCTTCAACTTTAACAAATGGCAGACGCATCATGGTAGAGAGACGACGTGCTATCTCTGTTTTACCTACACCTGTACTCCCTATCATGAGAATATTCTTAGGCATTACATCACGTTGTAACTCCTCATCTAATTGTAGTCGTCGATAACGATTACGCAGTGCTACTGCGATGGTCTTTTTGGCATTTTGTTGACCGATAACATATTTATCTAAAAAAGAGACTATCTCTTTTGGGGTTAAGTTTGTTGGAATAACGTTACTCAATTAAAGCTCCAATAGTTTGATATTTGTGTTGGTATAGATACAGAGTTCACCTGCGATCTTAAGACTCTCTTCTACTAAATCTTTAGCAGAGAGATTTGCATGTTTATCCAAAGCCCGTGCAGCGGAGATAGCATAATTACCACCACTACCAATAGAGGCGATCTTGCCATCTTCAGGCTCAACCACATCTCCAGTTCCAGTCAAAATAAAGATATGATCTCTATTGAGTACCAACATCATCGCTTCAAGCTGTCTAAGATGCTTATCTTTTCGCCACATTTTAGAGAACTCTATCACAGATTTAAGAAGATCTCCTTTTTTCTCATTAAGAATATTCTCAAACATATCAAAGAGATTAAAAGCATCCGCAGTACTACCTGCAAAACCTGCTAGGATCTCCCCTTTGTAGAGTGAGCGAATTTTTGTGGCATTGCCTTTGAGTATGGTATGACCAAAACTCACCTGACCATCACCACCAATGACGGCATTTTTTTCGCCTTTGTATGCCAATATTGTTGTTGCGTGAAACACCCTACTCTTCTCCTACCACTTCTACCGTTACTGTTGCATGAATCCCATGCCCCAACTTGATATCAACCTTATGCTCTCCAACCGTTTTGAGTGCTTTTTTAAGTGCTACTGTTTTTTTATCAATCTCTATATTCATCTGCTCTTTGATTGCTTTAGCGATATCATCTTTGCCTACAGAGCCTTGAATCCCTGCAGGAGCTAGCTTCTTCTTGATAATTATATTTCTCTTTGCTAACTCTTTTTGCTCTTTGTTGAGACGCGCTAGTCTCTCTTTTAGCTCTTGCTCTATACGTTCCTGTTCTGCTTTCCACTGAGCAACCACATCAGGAGTTGCCAATTTTGCCATCCCCTTTCCAATCAAAAAGTTCTGACCATAACCATCTTTTACCTCTTTGATTTCGCCTTTTTTTCCTAAACTTTTTACATCTTTTATCAATAAGACTTTCATAATTATCTATCCTTTAGAGTTATCTATTCTTTTTATTAACAATTTATAATTTTAGCAAGTTTTGTTTAGAGATGGGATATAATAAGAATTAGCACAATATTTATTACTTACTTTTTAACTGTTTATGTTATTTATAATTAATAAATATTACTATATAATAGAGGTTATGAAAAAGCTAGAATACTTATCAAAAAAAATTCTTTCACCAAAAATAAAATATCTTTTAACACAAAAGCTCTATTTTTTCACCCCAAAGACTTCGCTCTCCTTATTAATACTCTCAAGCCTTTTTTTGTATATTTTTTTAGATCAAGTCTCAAATAAAACGCTACTCATTAGTTGGTTTATTCTCATTAATATACTTAATATTACTAGAGTTTTTGACTACCTTCAATATAAGAGAGTCAAACAGAGTCATTATGATACCAATGAGAGTGATAAATGGTACAATAGATTTCGTCTAAAAGCAATACTTCATGCAATGTTTTGGGCGACTCTTCCTCTCCTTAGCTTTCATGATCTAAGCTATAATTACCAACTCTTTATGATCCTATTTCTTATTGGTTTGGCTGGTGGCGTAGCAGGTTTTTTAGCTGATATTCGTATCGCTTTTCCTTTTATCTCAATTCTTCTTTTGCCACTCTCTGTGATTATCCTCTTCTCTACCATTCCCAATGCTTTGATATTGAGCCTTTTGATTACTGTTTTTTATATTCTTCTTATTATCTCTAATCTTCATACCAATCAACTTTACTATGATAAAATCACAACCAAAGAGCTTTTTGAAAAAGCCAAAAAGAGCTTGACAGAGAAAGAGAAAAAGTTAAACTCTCTTTTAGAGCAGGCTCCTATTGGTATCTTCTATTATGATACCGAGCTTAAAATTATTCGATATAACCAACTTTTTTATAATATTTTTGGTTTGGACAAGGATCTTTTGGGCTTTAATCTCAATGAACTCAAAGACAAAAAAGCCGTGGATATGATGAGAGAGGTACTCAAGAGTGATCATGTTCAAAAAAGTGTCGGCTCTTATGACTTTTCATTCAAAGAACAGAATATTTGGGTTGAACTTACCTGCTCAGCTCTACGTGATGAGCAGAATAATATTACAGGAGGGATTGGTATTATTGAGGATAAAACCGTAGAACATCAAGCCTATGAGAAGATCAATTTTATCTCTCTCCATGACTCTCTTACCAAGCTACCAAATCGACGTTTTTATAAGAAATTTATGATAAACTTGATACAAAATCCAAAAAATCAAGATCACTACTCTATTCTATTATATATGGATCTGAACCACTTTAAACAGATCAATGATACCTTTGGTCATACTATTGGGGATAATCTTCTACTTGAGGTCTCACAACGTTTCAAATCACTCAAAATAGAGAAGAGCAATCTTGCTAGATTAGGAGGAGATGAGTTTGTATTAACACTCCCATTTGTCTCAAAAGATGCACAAAAAGCCAAAGAGAGAGCCAAAGAGATTGCCAATCGTATCAAAGATCTTTTTATCCCTGTTTTTGAGATCAATAACCTTAACCTCTATATGACCACCAGTATTGGGATTGTCATCATTGAACCAAAAACAGATGATATTGACAATATCCTCCGCCAAGCCGATATGGCAATGTATCAAACCAAACGAGAGGGTAGAGATAATATCAACTTCTATGATAAACGGCTAGATTTGGAGCAACAAGAGCTTACCTCACTACAACAAGATCTCAATCATGCGCTCACAGACAATGAGTTGGTACTTCACTATCAACCTATTGTTAATATTCATGATGACTCCTTGGTTGCGATTGAGGCTCTCATTCGGTGGCAACATCCAACCAAAGGATTAATCATGCCTGATCGCTTTATCCCTATGGCAACAGAGTCTGGGCTTATTAACAAATTGGGTTGGTGGGTAGCCAATGAGGTATGCAGACAGCTCTCTCTCTGGAAACAAAAGGATAAACTCAATTTTGAATATGTTGCGATCAATATCAATGCACGACAGCTTCATGAGGTTAACTTCTCAGAGCATATCGAATCGTGTATTTTGAAATATCGTGTCAATCCCTCTTTGATAAAACTAGAGGTTACAGAGACAACACTAATTGATAGCTTTTCTAAAACCCAAAAAATTATCAAAGATCTACGAGGGAGAGGAGTAGAGTGCAGTATTGATGATTTTGGAACAGGTTACTCCTCTCTCTCTTATCTCAAAAAACTCTCTTTTAAGGTGCTTAAAATCGATCGCATTTTTATTACAGACATCCTTACCAATCAAGATGATCAAGAGTTGGTCAAGAGTATTATTGCTATTGGACAACAGTTTAACTACAAAATCATTATCGAAGGGATAGAGACAGAGGAGCAAAAAAAGAAAATTTTTGAGATCAATCAAAATGTCTGTTATCAAGGCTACCTCTGTAGTAGACCTATTCCTGCTTCAACCTTAGAAGAGAGATTTCTATCGACTACTCTCTCATGAATCTTTTAATCTCTTTGAGTACTTTTTGGGGTACCTCCTCTTGAGGCATGTGTCCTACTCCTTTAAAAATTTTGAGTTGACTATTAATAAGATCTCTATGCAGACGATATGCCATAGAGAGACGAATAGAGACATCATCCTTGCCCCAAAGAATCAAAGTAGGAGTTGTAATTTTTCGATACTCTTTTTGAACCATGACAATATCCTCAGGAATAATAGAGTTAACCGTCTCCAAATAGGCATATTTTGCCATGGGAAGCCTCATCATCTTTGCTGAGTACTCCACACTCTTTGGAGGAATCAATTTGTCATTAGAGAAGGCATAAAGATACGCCTCCTTAGCAATCTCCTCTTCATCCAAAAGGTGAATACCCAAATAACCAATAAGAGGAATTGTCAAAATACGCATCATCGAAGGGAGTCGCTGTTTATAAGACATACTATTAATAAGTATCATCTTATTAATCAAAGAGGGCATCTCCTTTTTCTCTTGCATTAGTGCCAAAACCAGTGCTACCCCTCCACCAAAAGATCGTCCTACTAGCGTCAAATTTTGCAAATGATGTTTGCGAATAAATGCCTCAATCAATTTTGCCTGATCATAGACAGAGTAGTCCGAATCTTCAGGTTTTGGAGACTCCCCAAACCCCTTAAGATCAACCACATAGAGATGATAATAGCAAGAGAGTTCAGGAATCAAAAATCGCCAAGTGTAACGGCTCTCTCCAAATCCATGCAAAAATAGCATACTTTGATTATGCTCCTTCCCATACTCATCATAGGTCAAGTTAAGGTCTTTAACCTGAGAATGAAGAACTCTTTTTTCCCATGTTACAGGAGTTTTTTGAGCACAGCCAACCAAAAGAAATAGTGCCAATATCAAAAAAAATTGTTTCATAAATATTATCTTAGCATACTTTTATAATATTTTTAGGTATAATAATTAATCATGAAAAACTCACATTTATTACACAAAGCTCTTAGTTTGCTGACAAATACCATTATCATTGTCACTCTCTCACTGGCTTTTTATATCACCATACCATTAGATGTTCATCAAAAAACCATTACCCTACCCAAAGGCTCTGTCACCAATATAATCAGATCTCTTCAACAACAAGGCTATAAACTCTCAACCATTGATACCTATCTCTTGGTTGCAATAGGACAACCCAAAAGTGGTACATTGGATATTGGCAAAGGAAAAATCAATCGAATTGATTTTCTAAATAGACTCACCTCTGCCTCGGAGGCCATTGAGATAATAACTTTGATTCCAGGAGAGACGCGTCCAATATTTTTATCAGATATTGCCAAAAAACATCAACTCGATTTTCAGAAACTTGACGGTAACTATAGCCACTATAGCCACTATCAAGAGGCAGGTATCCTTCCTGATACCTATCATCTACCAAAAGGGATCAAGGAGGAGAATCTCATCAAGTTCTTAGTTAAACAAAGTGAAATAAAATATAAAAAACTCTCAATCCAAAAACTTGGCTACTATACCCCAAAATCGTGGTTACCTTATCTTATCGTCGCCTCAATTATTCAAAAAGAGGCAGCAAATAGAGAGGAGATGCCCATTATCGCTTCGGTTATCTATAACCGACTCAAGCTTGGTATGCCCCTACAGATGGATGGAACACTTAACTATGGCAAATACTCTCATATTAAAGTCACACCAGAGAGAATCAAAAAAGATACCAGTGGTTTTAATACCTATCTTAATACAGGACTTCCACCCTACCCTATCTGCTCTGTCTCCCTTGATGCGATCAATGCGGCTATCTCTCCTATCAAGAGTGATTATCTTTACTTTATGAAAAATAGAAGTGGGACTCATGATTTCTCACGAACCTACAAGGAGCATCTAAGAAATATCTCTCGAGCCAAAAAAGCCCAATAGATACCCCCTTGATATCAACTGATTTTTTCTTAGCCTATAGCAGACGATAAAAATCTTTTAGCTCAAAAAGCAATAGATCTTTATTCTCACTATTTTTAAGCTCATTGGAGAAACCACTTTTAGAGAAAAGAGCAAAAGTATCTGCTTTGAGATTGGAGATCTTAGCTTTCTGTTTGAGTTTGGAGAGTTCACTTTTGCAGATACGTCTATTTTTGTATTTGCACTCTCCTACAATCACCTCTCCTGAGGCTGTTTTGGCTAAGATATCAAATTCGCTATTTTTGTCCCAATAGCTTCCCATAGAGAGTAGTCTATTGTTGTAGTGTTGATTAAGTAGATCATTGGAGAGTTGCTCAAATATCAAACTGTTTAAACGAGAGAAGTGCCTCTCAAAATTTTCAAAAAAACGCTGAGATCTCTTTGCCTCAAGATCAGCCCTATAAGGAGCAACAAAACCAAACCAAAAGCGATAAAAAGGGAGTTGAAAACGCACTTTTGACTCTATTTTATAGGAGCGTAAAGATTTTTCTAGTTTCTGATTGGGATACTGCTTGAGAGGTTCCTCTCTGGATTTTTCGATCTCTACTACCCCAAGCTCCATCAACTCATCAATAAGAGGCACACCCAAACTCTCTCCAATATGGGCATTTCGGAAGATATTTGAGAGTCTACCATCCCCTCTTGCAATGGCAATAAGTATGGATCGATAGGGATTTTCAAGGAGATAAGAGGGAGAGACAAGAGAGGAGAACTCCTCATACTTATCCACAAAATTAAAACGAATAATTGAGAGAAGATCATCAAAGAGATCTAGCTCCACAGCCTTTTCTATCCCCCCAAATACAGCAAACAACTCCATCGCTTGCTCTATCTCTAAATACCCATAGTGGTGGAAAAAAGTTTGAAATTTTGCTTTTATCTGATCTTCCTATCTACACATCTTGATATTTTCTTAATTTTATTGTAATATCTTTTCTCTTTAATTAAGTTTTGATACTCTCTATCTTCTCCCATTAGTTTAGATATAATAGTATCAAAAAAACAGGGTTCAATTGTGAGCGATACCAAACTCGTACTACAACACTTAAAAGAGCATAATATATTCCTAACAGGGGGTGCAGGGGTAGGTAAAAGCCATACTACCAATGAGATTATCCACCACTATCGTACCCAAAGCAACAGAGAGGTGGTTGCCCTAGGCTCAACTGGGGTGAGTGCGGTAAACATAGGAGGCTTTACCATTCATAGCTTTTTTGCCTTTGGGATCGCTAGTAACTTTGAAGAGCTTGATAACAATGATCGACGCAACAAAAGCCGTCTAAAGGAGCTTAAAAAGATACTAAAAGCAACCGATCTTATTGTAATCGATGAGATCTCTATGGTCTCAGCAGATATGATGGAGATGGTCGCCTATCGCCTCCACTCACTAGAGTATCATGGCAAACTTCTCTTGGTGGGAGACTTTTTTCAACTTCCTCCTGTACGAAAATCAACTAATCAAAACCAACATCTCTTTGGCAATCGGCTCTATGCATTTGAGAGTGATGCTTGGCAGAGCTTCAATCTTATGGTCATAGAACTAACCCAAATGAGACGAACTAGTGATGTAGCCTTTACACATATTCTTCACAAGATACGGGTAGGAGAGTGCGATTCTGAGGTGATCAACTACATGACAAAACTCTCCAATCACGCCATCCAAGATCCCAATCCTACCTATCTCTTTGGTCGCAATATGGAGGTTGATCAGATGAACAACCAAAAACTCCAAGCAATCAATGCCCAAGAGCATCATCTCTATGCCAACATAACAGAACATCAAACAAAAATCGATCCTAGACGACTTAATAATTGGAAAAAGCTTCTTCCCGTAGAGGAGGAGCTTATTCTCAAAGTAGGGGTACCTGTGCTTTTTACCATCAACAAATGGGGCAAATATGCCAATGGAGAGCGAGGCATTGTCCACAAGATCGAAGAGGAGTATATCATTATCGAAAAAGAGGATACCTTTGTGCGAGTAGAACCACATGATTTTGATCTCTTGGAGATAAAGAGCGATGAGCAGGGAAAGATCAAAAACACCTCCCTAGCTACCCTCTCTCAATTTCCCCTCAAACTTGCCTATGCTATTACTATCCACAAGAGCCAAGGGATGAGTATTGACAACCTCATCTGTAATGTAGATAATATCTTCGCTCCAAGTCAATTTTATGTTGCTATCTCTCGTGCCATCAACCCCAACAATCTCAAACTAGAGTTCAACCATGGTAACCTTCAAAACTATCTCCAACGCATGATTAGGGTTGATCCACGTGTAATTGAGTATTATCAAAATTTGGGAGAGAGCTATAGGGTCAATGAGGAGTTACCTTTTTAAAGTATCATCGCCTCTCCTCCTACCATCGCTACCATATCCTCAATCCGAATACCAAACTCATCAGGGATATAGATCCCTGGCTCTATAGTATAGACCATCCCATCTTCGATAATGGTTTCTGATTTAGAAGTGATATAGGGCATCTCATGAATATCTAGCCCCACACCATGTCCTGTAGAGTGGACAAAGTATTTTCCAAAACCTGCCTTGTCGATAATGTCACGTGCTAGGGCATCAATCTCTTTGGCTTTCATCCCTGATCTGGCTTTTGAGATAGCATGATCATGGGCTTTGAGTACTGTATCGTAGGCTTTTTGGATTCTCTTTTTTTTGAATCGTTGCTCTGTACCAAAATCAAAATCTTTACGTGTAGAGACGGTTCGTGTACGATCAGAGCAGTAGCGATTGTATTTTAATCCGGCATCAACCAAAAGGAGATCTTTTTTGGTTAACTGTGTGGATGTTGGGGTGGCGTGGGGTTTAGCCGCATTGGCATTGATGGCGACAATAGGATCAAAGGAGAGTGCATATTTACCATATTGTGAGAGAGCTGTCTTTGCCATATGGGTTAAAACATACTCACTGTTTTTAAATCCATGATCCTTAATAATTTGAGCAAAATTATCAAATGCTTTGGCACCTAGTTTGGCTGCAATTTTGAGTTTTTTTAGCTCATCATCACTCTTGATTATTCGTTTTTTATGGGAGAGATCAGGTAGAGGTTTGAATCTAAGAAGCAGATCTTTGCTAAGTTGTTCATAGTGATAGATACTCCACTCTTTGGGATCATATTTGAGTTTTTTGATTTTTGATTTTTTGAGCAGTTCATTGGCTTTTTGGTAAATATCTTGTTCAATCAAAACAGTAGCCTCTTTGACAAAGGCTTGTGCTTCAAGCTTATATCGCCCATCAGTAATAAAAAAAGCCTCACTTCCTAATTTTAGATAAAGTGCATTATCACTGCTATAACCACACTCATAATATATGGCATTTTCATCTTGTAGAATATAGTTCATATCTCTATCGCCTTAGAATATTTTATAACAATTGTACATAAAAAATGGTATAAAGGAGCTGTAAAGAGGACAAGGCTTTCGCCTTGTTTAGAAGAGAGGTTATTTCGCTTGAAGCGACTCTTTTGCCTGTTGTGCTTGGTGTGCTTCACTCATGGCTCTTACTTCGTTCATAATTTGAGTAATGGCAATCATTGCCATGTGATAAGAGAATGGTCCAAATCCAGAGATCTGACCTGCACAGACAGGAGCAGTTAGTGATTTGTGTCTAAACTCTTCACGCTGATAGATATTAGAGAGGTGTACCTCTACGGTTGGAATCTGTACCGCAGCAATAGCATCACGAATGGCTATAGAGGTGTGGGTGTAGGCAGCAGGATTGATGATAATTCCATTGGCTTCTCCCATACACTCTTGGATTCTATCAACAATTTCACCCTCTAAATTGCTTTGAAAAAACTCTACTTCAATACCATTTTGTCCTGCAAATGCTTCCATTTGTGCATGGATATCTTCTAGCTTCATGGGTCCATAGATATTCTGCTCTCGGTGTCCTAACATATTGAGGTTTGGACCTTGGATTACGACTACTTTCATTTTGATAATTACCTTACTTTTAAATTTTGTGAGTATTTTATCTAAAATCTACATTTAACACAAGTTCTCCATCTTATAAAGCGACTCTTTCTCCTTGAGGTTCTTGAAAAATATTTAAATTTGGAAATATATTATATTTATAATTTTAAATTAAATAATAGATTATAATGTTAGATTATTTATGATATAATGTTAATCAAACTCTAATGAAAGGTGTATCATGAAAAAGAATTTTTTAATACTAGGAACTATTTTCTCTTTAGGGATTATTGGTTGTGGTAGTGATAGTGAAAAGGCAAAAGAGGTACTACAACGAATCTTAAAACTTGTAGGAATTCCACAACAGATGGTTGTGACTATCTGTCAAGATAGTAACAGAGACAATCTCTGTTCAGCAGGAGAGCTTCAGACCAAAATTACGATTAATAAAAATGAGACGTTAGATGGTATTTTAGCAAAACTAGAAAGACTTTCTGATGATACCTATTTTTTAGATAACTATAATCCAGATAATCCTATTTTGCTTATTTTAGAGGATTCTCAAAGAGTTACCTATTCTGGTAGTAATGGTCAATTTGGGCTTAGTTTTGATAGTTCAGTAGATGGTACCAGCTTTGATTATAATAATACAGAGATTGATAAAAAAGAGCTCTCTGTACTTCAATCTATGATTGATGCAAAACAATTAAATAAGTCAGATGTTGAAGCGGCAAGAGCTATGAGTAATGTTGATCAATTTTATACTCTCTTATTGGAAGATCTAGCTACCAATGTCAATACATTAGGAGAGAGAAGATTGTCTCCCAAACAGATCAATGATGGCAATATCAAAGAGATGGCAGAGGAGTTACTTGCTAATGGGATTAGAGATACTCTTCCTACACGGATGAATGCCTGTAATGGTAATCAGAGCTGTATAGATAATATCTTAAACCCCTTATCAAGAGAGTTGCTTATTACAGAGGAGGAGGCAGATCAAATTGTCGCAGAACAAAAAAAAGAAGAGAGCAATAATCAACCAGCTACAACGAAAAAGAGAGATAGGGTTCTTGTTAAAGAGACAGATTATGATAATGGAAAGTTAGATAGTATTACTACCTATCAATTTGATAACAGTAACCGTGTTACAGGTTATATTGAAGAAGATTATTATAATAATGAAATTATCTCAACAGAGACTTGTACCTATAGCTATAATAGTCAAAATAAATTTATAGGAGATCAATGTACAGCCACAAATAACGATCAAACATCTGAGACAAGCCGTTCTGTCTATATCTATGAAGGAGAGAGAATCACAGAGGTTGATAGTTATCAAAACAATAATCTCTCTACAAAAATGTATGTAACCAAATGGGACAACAACACCCCAAAAGAGATAGTGGTTGAATCTTATTATGAAGGTCAGTCATCTCAATCTACACTCAATTTAAGTTACGCAGATAGAAATCCTATTAAGATGGTCATTAAGTCTGCTCAGGGAGAGACAACAACTACTAAAAGATATGATGACAAAGAGACACCTTATGATTTCAAAATGCTTTTTGGAGAGAGTTTCTATTGGTATGCTGGAGTCAATAATATAGTTCATGAAGAGACAACCATCAACTATGGAGAGATAGAATCAAAGGCAACAACGACTACTGATTACAAAATAACTTATGATGGAGATTATCCTACAAAAATAGAAAAAACAATGACAACCAATTACACAGGTGGAGAACCTTATGTAGAGAAGAGCACTACTCTTTATGAGTATCGAAAAATTGATTAGTATAGGAGATTTTTCCATCAACAAAAGTTTTTAAAATATTAAAACTCTGATCAAATAGTACCAGATCAGCAGGGTAGTCCTCTTTGATCTCTCCCATTTTGAGTCCCAATTTTTTGGCAGGGGTTGAGGTGACCATGCTGATCAACTCAGGTAGAGTGATATCGGTATGTTGATAGAAATTTTTGAGTGCATCATTAATCCGAAGAACACTTCCTGCCAATGTGCCATCAAGAAGCCTTGCCTCACCATTTTTGACAATCGCTTTTTGTCCGCCAATATCATACTCTCCACACGCTAAACAACCTGCCCGCATTGCATCTGTAATGAGAATAAGTTGATCTCTTTTGAGCTTATAGATCAGATTAAAAAAGGCAGGATGAACGTGAATCATATCGGCAATCAGATCACAACTCACTTTATCATTAGCCAAAATAGCTCCTACTACGCCTGGCTTACGATGGTGCAGAGGGTTCATCGCATTGAAGAGATGTGTTGCATGTGAAATACCCCAATCGATACTCTGTTGGGTCTCTTCAAACGTGGCATTGCTATGACCAATACTAAGCAGAATATTTGGGTAGTTGGTTTTAAGATGAGCGATAAAGGCTTGAGCATTCTCTATCTCAGGAGCAAGTGTGATCATTTTGATAATATCCATATAGGGCTGAATTGGTTTGAGATTGGGGAGTTGGATATGTGATGGATTTTGAGCACCATGTTTGCTTGGGTTGATAAATGGACCTTCAAGATGAACCCCCAAAAGCTTTGCTCCTACACTAGAGCGATAGTTCTTGATAGACTTTAGTGCTTCAATAATACTACTAGAGGACATGGTCATGGTTGTTGCTAGATAGGCAGTTGTTCCTGTTTGCAAAATACTCTTGGAGATTCTCTTCAGGGCATCTTCATTAGCATCCATCACATCAGCTCCTGCGGAGCCATGAATATGAATATCAATAAAACCTGCACTCAAATAGGCTCCTTTTGCATCAATAACCTCTGCCCAGATAGGTAACTGTTGAGTTAAGGCAATGATCCTCTTGGAAAAAAGAAGATTGTAACCGTTGATAATCTTACCACTATTAATAATTTTGGCATTTATAATTGCTTTCATAAGTTGATTATAACTATAAATGGTTAGATTTTACTAACAAAGAGGATTATATTAATCTAAGTTTAAAAAGTGTAACTATTTTTCATTTTTTTAAAGAGAAATGTATGCTATAATATGATCCATTCCCCTTATAACCATTAGGAGTATCTATGAAAAAAATAGCCATTAGCATAGGCGATCTTAATGGGGTAGGTATTCAACTTGCCTTGGAGAATCATGAAGAGATCAAGAAGATAGTGAAGCCACTCTATTGTATCGATAGATCAATGCTAGAAGAGGCATCAGAGTTGTTAAATCTTCCTATTCCCTCTGATTTTGAACATGTTAACAAAATTGCAAAACCTTTTACAATTACCCCCTCTTGCATAACAAAAGAGAGTGGAGTCTATAGTTATGCCTCTTTTCTAAAAGCTGTTGAACTCTCAAAAGATTTAGAAGTAGATGGCATGATGACACTCCCTATTCACAAAAAAGCATGGGAGCTTGCAGGGGTTAAATATAAGGGGCATACAGAGGCACTAAGAGATTTTTTCTTTGCCCCTGCAATTATGATGTTGGGCGTTCCCAAGATGTATGTGGCACTCTATACAGAGCATATCCCACTCCATCAAGTTGCTTTGGAGGTCGCCAATACCAAAAAGCTCTCCTCCTTTTTAATCGATTTTTATAACAATATTGGTAGTCAATTAGAAGATGAAGAGTCTATTGGGCTACTTGGACTCAACCCTCATGCAGGAGATAGTGGGGTATTAGGAGATGAGGAGCAGTCTATTATCAAAGCAAGAGCGATGGCTCATCAAGTAATTGGCAAAGAGGTCTATAGCTCTCCATTGGTACCTGATGTGGCATTTACGCCTAATAACCGAAAAAAATATCGTTATTTTGTCGCAATGTATCATGATCAAGGATTATCCCCTCTAAAGGCACTCTATTTTGATGAGGGGATAAATATCTCACTAAACCTTCCTATCATAAGAAGCTCCGTAGATCATGGAACCGCTTTTGATATCGCTTATAAAGGAGTAAAGGTTAACAACCAGAGTTATTTAAATGCATTAAGCTATTTTATAAATTAAAATGTTTTTAGATTTATTTTTGCATCTTTTTTGAGTTTTTGAACGGTCTCATCCATAAACGTATTAAACTTTTCTCGATTAATCTTGGCTTTGATCTGCTCCTTAACTTCATCCAAAGTTTTAATCCCCTCTGGTTTTCTATCCTCAAGATAGATAATATGATATCCAAATTGCGTCTTGACAGGCTCTTTAGTATATTCACCATTTTTTAGTTTGTCCGCTGCTAAACTAAATTCCGGAACCATTCTATCTAATGCAAACCATCCCAAATCCCCACCATTTTTACCTGAAGGTCCAGTTGATTTCTCTTTTGCTAATTTGATAAACTCTGCTTTGGTATCTTTTGCAGCCTCTAAGCTTTTGATAATTTTTTTGGCATCATCTTCTGTTTTGACCAAGATATGTCTAGCTTTGAGTTGTGCAGGTATTTTATACATATCTTTGTTTTTTTCATAGTCAGCTTTGATATCTGCATCACTAATAGAGGATTCTATCCTTTTTGCCTCTCTCTCCATCCATAGGTTGAGAACCAACTCTTTTTTTATTAGCTCTAGTTTCTCTTTGAAATCTTTGCTCTCTTCTATTTTGTTTTTTGCGGCATGTTGAGAGAGGAGTTTACGATCAACAACCATATCTAGTACACGTTTTTGCATCTCTTTATTGAGTGTTGCAAACTCAATACCTTGTTGACCTAAAGTTTGACTAATCTCATCTTCACTAATTACTTCACCATTAACGGTACCAAAATCTGTTCCAGCAGAAGCCACACTCATCAAGAGAAGAGAAGTTACTGCTATCTTTATACTACTTTTAATCATTTATATCCTTTTGTGGTTTTTTTAATCTTTAAGATTATATTAAAAAAAGGTAAATCAACTGTTAACGAAAATTAACATCTACCCAAATCTACTTTTTTGTACTCAACATCCATCAATGAACAAGCACGCCTCATAACGTTTTCAATAGTAAATCCAAACTTCTCGAAAAGCAGATCAGCAGGAGCAGAAGCACCGAAACTTTCCATTCCTAATACATCATCTGCATATCGGTAGTACTCTGTTGCGGTTGCTGCTTCTATTGCTAATACCTTGGTAGTTGGATCTACTACTTTTTCTCTATACTCTCTATCTTGCTCATTAAATAGATCCAGACAAGGAACAGAGACAACATTGGCTCTAATGCCCAAAACCTCTAAATGACAAGCAGCTTGAAGTGCCAACATAAGCTCTGAACCACTTGCCATCAGCGTAAAGTTTGCATCTTTTCTGGCTTTTACAATATAAGCACCATTGGCTACCTCCCCAAAATCTCTTTTTGGTTTGAGGGTTTTTAGCTTTTGACGAGAGAGAACAAAACCATGAGGTGCATCAATGCTAAGAGCTGCTCTCCATGCTTCGACATTTTCTGTAGCATCCGCAGGTCTCCAAACATAAAAGTTTGGTAACGCTCTAAATTGGCTTATATGCTCTATTGGCTCATGAGTTGGTCCATCTTCCCCTACTCCTATGCTATCATGTGTCCAGATAAAGAAGTTTTTGATATTGGTCAACGCAGCAATTCTTGCACTTGGCTTTAAGTAATCAGAGAATACAAAGAAAGTTGCATTAAAAGGGATAACCGTACCATAAAGAGCCATCGCATTGGTAATCGCAGCCATAGCATGTTCTCTAATTCCAAAATGTATGTTTCTGCCTTTTGGGAAATCTCCCATACCTTTAAGCTCTGTTTTGTTCGATGGAGCCAAGTCGGCAGAACCACCTACAAATGATGGAATAGCTTTGGCAATAGCATTTAAAATCTGACCATTTGAATCTCTTGTTGCCATAGAGCCACTTTGACTAAAATCAGGAAACTCAATAGCTGAAAAATCAGGGTTAAGCACTCTATTCATTGCTTCATTTTGCTCTATAAGTGGTGCTTGTTTATGCAGATGAATCCACTGCTTCTCTAACATATCACCCTTCTCAACAGCACATCTAAATCGTACCAATACATCTTCTGGTATATGAAATGCTTCAGCAGGAAATCCCTCTTTTGCTTTTGCTTCAGCAATAAGAGTCTCTCCTAGTGGTGAGCCATGTGTAGCAGATGATCCCTCTAGCTCCATTGCCCCTTTACCAATAATTGTATTGGCAATAATAATGGTTGGTTTTTTTGCACTTTTGACCTCGCCAAGAGCCTTATCTATCTCATCATAACAGTGTCCATTTATTTTTTTGACATCCCAACCCTGTGCGACAAATCTCCCCTCAACATCTTCAGACCATGCAATGCTTGTATCGCCCTCAATAGTAATCTCATTACTATCATAGATAAGTACCAAATTATCTAAACCTAAATGTCCAGCCAATGCACACGCCTCATAGGAGATACCCTCCTGCAGATCTCCATCACCACATAGACAGTAGACTTTGTGATCTATTAGCTGACATGTCTCAGAGTTTACCTGCTCTCCTGTATATTTTGCAGCCATCGCAAAACCTACTGCATTAGCAACTCCTTGCCCCAAAGGACCTGTAGTAATCTCCACACCATCAGTATGACCATACTCAGGATGTCCAGGAGTTTTGGAGTCAAGTTGTCTAAAGTTTTTTAGATCCTCCAAAGATAACTCATAACCCCAAAGGTGCAAAAGTGAGTAGATAAGGGAAGAGGCATGTCCACCAGAAAATACCAAACGGTCACGATTTAACCATTTTGGATTTTTGGGGTTATGCTGTAGATGTTCACTCAAAACCACTGCAATATCTGCAAGACCCATTGGTGCTCCAGGGTGTCCTGAGTTTGCTGATTGTACCATATCTGCTGCTAAAAATCTAACCGTATTTGCCATCTTTTTACGCATAATATTCTCTTCTGTCATTGCCATTTAAATTCCTTTTAGTTGTACTCTAAACTCTATCACTGTTCGATAAAATCGAACCTATATTAAATATAAGCTCTGTTTTATCGAATCTTATCTGTGTCTATAAAGATACTTATTCATAATTGGGGTTAATGCTTTTTTTAGCTCTTCGTCAAATGAGCCAAACTTCTCCTCTAAACTATTTGCTAATGCCTCTGCCTCTTGAATGCTCTGCTCTAACCCTATTAAATTTATAAAAGAGTTTTTCTCTCCATCATTACCTGTTGGCTTGCCAGCCTCTTCATCACTCTGCGTCTCATCTATGATATCATCTTGAATCTGAAAAAGTAATCCCAAGTCGATACCAAAATCATATAGTTCATCTTGTTTTCGCTTCTCAAGACCTACGATAATAGCCCCCATCAAAAGAGAAGCTGCTATAAGTTTGGCTGTTTTATTTTTGTGCAATATCTTAACCTGCTCAAGAGTTAAAGGTTCATTCTCAAAATAAAGATCAATCGATTGTCCAAGTACCATCCCATAAGTGCCACCATCACGTGCCAAAACCTCAACTAGTTTTATTTTGACATCATCTCTTAATGGTGCTTTGGCTATATGATAAAATGCTTCAGTATTGAGTGCATCACCTGCTAAGATAGCTGTTGCTTCATTATAAGTTATATGTAGTGTCTCAAACCCACGACGCAGAGGAGCATTATCCATAGCAGGTAAATCATCATGTATCAGTGAGTAGGTATGTAAAAACTCCAGAGCCAATGCAGGAGCCAATGCACTCTCAAAAAGCAAAGGTTCATAGGCTTCTACTACCGATAAGAGTAGCATTGGTCTAAAACGTTTACCGCCTGCTAATAGCATCGCTGAGATAGCGCTATTATAGTGAGGGTGGAAACTCTCTACCCTTGGTAAATTTTCTTGAAGATAGGTTTCAAATCGTTGCATAAATTATTCTTAATTTTTTTGGCAATATTATAACCAAATATGTTATAAATAAGATGTATGAATTGTGTAATTGTTAGATTATTTTATAAATTTAGAAGATAGAGAGGTAGTCTAAAAACTACCCTCTGTAAATAGCAGTTATACCGCTGTTACATTTTCAGCTTGTGGACCTTTTTGACCTTCACCGATTTCAAATGTTACCGCTTGACCATCTGCAAGAGAGACTCTACCTCCACTTGGGTTGTTTACTTGTCTAAAATGTACAAATACATCAGCCCCTCCATTTTCTTGCTCAATAAACCCATAACCTTTTTCATCGTTAAACCATTTCACAGTTCCATTAACTAATTCTGCCATTGTCGTACCTTTTGTAAATATATCACTTCTCAAAAAATTAATTTTCAAATGAAGTCGAATCCAAATAGAGAAAAAATATATTTCTCACACTCATCTTTCATCTAAAAGCCATTATATCTATTTACTATGTAGCTTTAGCTTATTAATCAAAATATTCAACAATAAATAAAAAAAGAGATAAAAAAATGGAAAAGCCTAATAAGAAAAGAGAGAAATCAAAGCGGCAGCGACCTACATTCCCAATCCAGAGAGGATAAGTATTATCGGCGATGGGAGGCTTAACTGCTAGGTTCGAAATGGAGCTAGGTGTGACCCTCCCTCTAAAGCCACCACTAAGAAAAGTAAAAACGGAG
>CAZEUB010000029.1:0-6703 GCA_964515605.1 uncultured Sulfurovum sp.
AATCCAAGATATGCTTACTCTATCTCTCGTTCAGGTAAACTAACTATGTTTGATATTGGAGCACCAGGACAACCAGCACTAGCTTCTGTTCAAGTTGGACAAGAGTCAAGAGGACTAGCAGTTTCTCCAGATGGTAAATATGTAATTGCAGGTAACTATAACCCAGGTGGTGCGGTGCTTTGTGATGCACATACTCTAGAGCCACTAAAAGCGTTTGATACAAGTAGAGTAATTGATCCTGATGGTCAAATTGGACCTAGCCGTGTTGCTTCACTAGCAGATACACCTTATGGACCATACTTTGCAATGGCACTTAAAGATGGTGGACATACATATATTATCGACTACTCTAAGCCAGACTTCCCAATCGTTGGAGATATTCCAAATATTGGTAAAATTCTTCATGATGCGTTCCTAAACGAAGATGAGGGTGAAGATTTTGGTAGATACTTTATGATTGCTTCTCAAGGAAGTGATGTTGTTGGTATTGTTGACTTCAAAGAGAAAAATCTTGCAGCAAAAGTGCATACAGGTAAAAAATCTAAGCCACACCCAGGTCAAGGTTCATCTTGGTACTCTAAAGGTCAAAAGAAACAGCTTCACGCTACACAGAGTATGAACTTTGGTGATGTTGTAATTTGGGATTCTAATTGGAAAGTTGTAAAACATGTTAAAACAAGTGGTGGTGGACTATTTGTAGGTACTTCTCACCATACACCATATATCTGGTCTGACTGTGTACTTGGTAAACCTGAGTTCTATAATGAAGTTCACTTGATTAACAAAGATACACTTGAGACTGATAGAATTATCAAAGTTGGTAAAACAAAAGGTCAACTTATTGATGCTAAAACTAAAAAAGTACTTCAAGAGTGGGATGCAACACAACATGAGAAAGTTCCTGTCAATGAAGTAGCTTCAAAAGTATCTAAAGAGACTCTTCTTCCAATGCCAGATAAGATTGGTCCAGCAGTTAAAGAGCCAGTACAACCAAGACTTCTTCACGCAGAACCTGCTAACCATGGTGAGTGGACAATGATCTCTGAGTGGACAACTGGTAGAATTGGTATCTATGAGTCTAAAACAGGTAAGTTTATTAAGTATATTGAGAACTTAACAACTCCTACATTTACATACTCTGTAGAGCATAGACAACACGTTCCTGGAGCATAATAAAACCTCTTATCTCTCTCCTTTGAGGGGGGGGAGACTCTAGTAATTACCTGAACCCATCTCTCCTTTAAATATACTTTTATAGGATACCTCTTCTTTGTTGATGGGTTCAGCTAATGGTTATTGTAGGAGTTTTCATGAAGTCTATTCTCTTTTTGGTTCTATTGGGTTTCCTCTCTCTTTTGGCAAAAGATAAATATATGGATAATCATGCTTGTAATGAGTGTCATGAGAAGATATATGAGGAGTATCAGAGTTCAGCCCATGCCAAAGGCTACTTCACTGATGAACTCCATAGAGAGATAGCTGATCATGTCGACACTCAAAAATATAGTTGTGCTGTATGTCACATGCCTATGGCAGATAATCTTCAAGATCTTATTGATGGCAAAGCCCGACCAGATAAGAACAACAAAACCCATACAGATGCAATCTCTTGCTACTTTTGTCACACTATCGCCTATGTAAAAAAGTCTCACAAGTTTAATATTAATACCAAAGCCCGTCAAGCTAAAAACTTCAAACCTACCCTCTATGGGCGATTGGATCATCCTGACGAGAGTGATAAGCATAGCTCTAGCAAAAATCCTATCTATGGACAAAAAGTCTGTATGGGGTGTCACTCTCATAAGCTCAATGATCAAAATGTAACAATTTTTCGAGCCATGGAAGAGCATCAAGATAGCATTAAGTGTATTGAGTGTCATATGCCTGAGATTGCAGGAGGGGCAGAGAAGATGGACAAAAGAGCTAGAGGGAGACATGCTAGTCATAAATTTCTAGGTATTCATGATAGCGTATTTAGAGCCACAGGAGTAGATATCAATATCACAACGACCAATGGAGGAGTAGATATCAAACTTACCAACAAGATGGGACATCCACTTATTATTCAACCTGCACGGGTAAAGTATCTCGAACTCAAAGTTCTTCGGGATGGTAAAACCATTTGGAGAAATTACAAAAATCATCCTAGTGAGGATAGTAAAGTCTATTTTGAGTATCGGTTCAAAGACAAATCAGGAGAGAGAGTTATTATCCCTGCTACTGCTTATAGTGGAGAATCAACTAATCTTGATGCCCATAAGAGTAAAACCCTACACTATGATATTGATCTTAAAAAAGGGGATCTCATTCAAGCTACTATGTATGTACGCCTAGCCAAAGAGGATTGTCAATCAGTAATTACGCTTAGAGATGAGATCTTTAAGAGGAGATTAATTTTAAAACGACTAGAGCAGAGGGTTGAGTAGCCTATCTAATACTCTCTTGACACACCCTATGAAAATATGTTAAAGTCCTGAGCAAAAAAGGTCATCTTATGCCCAGTACCATACAACTTCATCCTACATGGAAAACGGTGCTTTTGGAGGAGTTTGATAAGCCCTATATGCAAGAGCTCAAAGCCTTTCTTCTCCAAGAGAGAGGAGCAGGAAAGGTTATTCTTCCTAGAGCCTCTCTTTGGTTTAATGCACTTAACTCTACCCCTTTGGATCAGGTCAAGGTAGTTATCCTTGGTCAAGATCCCTATCCCACTATTGGTCATGCTCATGGACTCTGTTTCTCTGTGATGCCAGAGGTTACGCCCCTGCCCAAGTCACTGCTCAATATCAACAGAGAACTCTATGAGGATCTAGGTATTGACAATAGCCATACAGGATATTTGCAACCATGGGCAGAGCAGGGGGTGTTGCTTCTTAATGCTGTTTTGACTGTTGAAGCTGGACGATCCAATGCACATCAAGGAAAAGGGTGGGAACAATTTACCGATAAGGTGATAGAGGTTATCAACCGTGAGTGTCAGGATGTGGTTTTTATCTTGTGGGGGAGTTATGCTCAGAAGAAAGGAGCCACTATTGATACCCAACGGCAGATGATTATCAAATCTCCTCACCCTTCACCTCTCTCTGCTTATCGTGGTTTTTTTGGGAGTCGACCCTTTTCTCGTACCAATGATTTTTTGATTAGTCGAGGCAAACGACCAATTGATTGGCAATTATGATAAAATAGCAAAAAAATTAGGAGCAGTTTATGGCAAAAGATCACTATTTTGATATTAGTGCAAAGCTAGATATGATGGAGATGAAAAACGCTATTATTATGGCACAAAAGGAGGTAGCAACCCGATTTGATTTCAAAGGAGTTGTTGCGAAGATTGAGCTTAATGAGAAGGCGAAGATATTGAGTCTGAGTAGCTCTAGTGAGCAGAAGATTGATGCCCTTAAGGATATTGTAATCTCCAAACTAATCAAAAGAGGTATCGCAGGAAAATCACTCGAAGAGATCAAAACCGAAGGGATAAGTGGAGGAAACACCAAGATTATCTATAAGATAGTTGATACCATTGAGAAGAGTGAAGCCAAGGAGATTGTCAAAGCGATCAAGGCACTTAAGCTCAAAGTCACCCCCTCAATCCAAGGAGATGAGGTTCGTGTCAGTGGGAAGAAGATTGATGATCTTCAAGCTGTGATGAAGGCAGTCAAGGGACTCGATCTCAAAGCCCCATTGGTATTTGGTAATTTCAAATAAAAATATGTCAATTTGACATATTTTTGATATTTTTTCCTCTTTTTCTGTATCATTGGAAAAAAGGATTTGATATGAGGCATGAGCTTAATACCCTTGTGGGGCATCAGAATGAGAACATCGCCATCTCTTTTCTTGAAGCAGAGGGCTTTCATGTTGTGGAGCGTAACTACTATGCCCATAAATTAGGCGAAGTAGATATTATTGCAACCTATGAGGGGATCTTGCACTTTATTGAGGTTAAGTCTGCTCAAGCCGATTTTGATCCTATCTACAACTTCACTCCTTCTAAACTTCGTAAAGTTGTCAACACCGCACAATACTATATGAAAGTCAAAAATATCGATATGCTCTTTTCGATAGATTTGATCTTGGTTCGTGGTGAGGAGATAGAGTTTTTGGAGAATATAACCCTGTAGAGAGATAATATTCTACCCCTCTTCTCGCTATTTCAAATCTCAATTATCTCAAAAAAATCAAAAATTTGTTATAATCTATATAATGAACCAAAAGGATAACCCCATGAAAATATTTACAGAACACAAAGAGCGTTGGTTAACAGGTATTGCACTACTTGTGGTAACCTTAAGCGTAGGATACATCGATAATCGCCTTCTCATGTGGGTCTATTTGGGTGCTTTTTATATTGTTGGATTTAATGAAGCGGTTAAACTCTTTGAGGTCAAACAGCGATCTCCTTATCTCTATGCGATTATTGTTTGGCTTTTGGCATATATCTACCCCAATCCTGATGATCTCTTTTTCCTATTGGCAATCTTCTTTGGTGCCAAACTTGCCTATACCCAAGAGCATGAGAAGAAAAAGCTCATTCTCCCTTTTCTCTACCCTACTGTAGGTTTTCTCTTTATGTTTATGCTCTATGGTGAGTATGGTATGCGTTGGATTATATGGCTCTTGATAGTGGTGGTCTTTACTGATGTTGGGGCTTTTTTGGTAGGCAAGAGCATTGGTAAGACCAAATTCTCACCCACCTCTCCCAACAAGACACTCGAAGGGGTTATCGGGGGGATTCTCTTAGCCACCCTTGCAGGAGCCTCATTTGCCTATTCAAGAGATCTTGATACTTTTTTTATGGCGACTTTTATCTCTGCACTTACCGCAATAGCTTCGGTCTTTGGGGATCTCTTTGAGAGTTATCTCAAACGTGAAGCAGGAGTCAAAGATAGTGGCACACTTCTTCCTGGTCATGGTGGGGTGCTTGATCGTGTGGATGGCTATCTGTTTGGTGCTATTATTATGCTTATTGCACTCAGAGCATTGTAAGTTATGAAAAGCATCGTACTTTTAGGCTCTACAGGCTCTATAGGAGTGAATACCCTACTGATTGCAAAACGCTATAACCTACCTATAGAGGCACTGGTTGCCGGTCGCAATATTGAACTACTTAACCAGCAGATAGCCAAGTTTAACCCCAAATATGTCGCTATTGCCAACGAGAGGGACAGAGTCAAAGTCAATCATGCTCATGTTTTTTGTGGCAATGCAGGTATATTAGAACTTCTCGAACAGACCACTAGCCAAACTGTGGTTAATGCTCTCGTAGGTTATGCTGGTCTAGCCCCCACACTCAAAGCCATAGAACTAGGACGCAAAGTAGCCCTTGCCAACAAAGAGTCACTAGTCGTTGCAGGTGAGTTTATCGATATGAGCAAAATAGTTCCTATCGATAGCGAACACTTTGGATTGTGGTATCTTATGGGAGAGCGACCCTTCTCTAAGCTCTATGTTACAGCTAGTGGTGGAGCCTTTAGAGATTGGAACATAAAAGATATGCAAAGAGCCACCTTTAGCCAAGCACTCAAACACCCCAACTGGTCAATGGGCAATAAAATCACCATAGACTCTGCCACCATGACCAACAAACTCTTTGAACTTTTAGAGGCAAAATGGCTCTTTGGTACGAGTAATATCGATGCCGTTATAGAGAAAAAGTCCATCATTCACGCTCTAGCAGAGTTCAAAGATGGCTCAACCACTGCTCACTTTGCAGGGGTTGATATGAAGCTTCCTATCGCTTTTGCACTAAGAGAAAAGGTAGAAGAGGAGATTTTGCCCCCTGTAAATCTGCTAGAGACTGGGGCTTTAGAGTTTTTGCCTATTACAAATGAGCGTTACCCTATTTGGGAGATAAAAGAGCACATTTTAGAGAATCCTCACCTAGGTGTGGTAGTTAATGCTGCCAATGAAGAGGCTATTAAGAAGTTTGAAAAAGATGCGTGTGACTTCTTTGGAATGGGCAAGATGGTTTTGGATGCCTACAGAAAATTTGATGATATTAGAGCGACAGATATTCAAGAGATTATAGAGATAGATAGGGAGGTTAGAGAGTATGTCCGATAGAGTTCTCATTCTACATGGTTGGGGTGGTTCTGACTATCCTCATTGGCAAAGCGAACTGGCTTTGGAGATAGCCAAAAACTACGGTACAGTCTCTTTCCCTCTTTTAGATAACTGCCACTTCCCTAGCAAAAACAGATGGATAAAACAGGTCAAAAAAATCCTCAAAGAGTTCAAACCCACCACTGTGGTATGCCACTCTCTAGCCAATACATTATGGTTTTGGTTATCTCAAGAGGAGAGGATAGAGGTAGAGCGACTCTTTATGGTCTCACCTCCAAGCCTACAGACCACCGAAGCGACCATAAAAACCTTTTTTCCTTGTGAAATACCCCAAAACTGCCATGCCAAACAGATAGAGCTTATCGTCTCAGACAACGACCCATGGATAGAGCTTGACGAAGCCAAAGAAATGGCAGAGGCGATTGGAGCAAACTACACTGTTATCAAAAACGCAGGACATATCAATGCCGATAGTGGGTATGGGAAATGGGAACTGATAGAGAAGATGGTACTAGGAAAAATTTGCACTCGATAGACCCTCTAAAGCAACCTTTTTCTATGCAGATGTTTCCACTCGTGGACAGGTAGGGCAGAGTGACTATCCGTGGGAGCAGTTGGATCAATTAGCAATTTTTGAATCACT
>CAZEUB010000030.1:0-22500 GCA_964515605.1 uncultured Sulfurovum sp.
AGTTTGTAAAAGAGATGGCTAGTAAATACCCTATAGTTGTAGGGATTGATGCCATTGATGGAATGGTAGCTGTTGAGGGTTGGGGTGAAGTCTCTGATATGAAAGCTACTGACCTTGCCAAAGAGTTTGCCAATGCAGGGGTTGAGGCTATAATATGTACTGATGTTGGTAGAGATGGGATGATGACAGGGGTTAATATAGAGTTTACCAAAGCAATTCAAGAGGCAAGTGGCGTAGAGACCATCGCAAGTGGTGGGCTAAAAGATATGAGCGATATCAATGCACTTATAGAAGCAGGGATTGATGGTACTATCGTAGGCAAGGCTTTTTATGAAGGTACACTTGATTTAGAAGAGGCATTTGGGGTTGCAAATGCAAGATAGATATTATGAGTTAACCATCGAAATCAAAGAGGAAGATTTTGTAGAGTTTATTGCAGATTTTGTTGCCAATATTGCAGGAGATGGATTAGAGATAGGTCGCAATAAGATTATTGTTCGTAGCGAAGAGGATGTGGCATATATTCAAGAGGCAGTGAGTTCCTTGGTTGAGACACTAGGAGATGCTATTGATATCACTTACCAAATTGATATCAAGGAGAGTGTCGATTGGATAGCCAAGTATCAAAAGTCGATTGAACCTATAGAGGCGGGGAGATTTTATATCTATCCAAGTTGGTATGAATCCAAAGAGGGGTTGATAAATATCAAGATAGATCCTGCATTGGCATTTGGCTCTGGACATCATGCGACAACCTTCTCTTGCTTAGATGCTATTGGTAGATATCTCAAAGGAGATGAGAGTGTCTTGGATGTGGGGTGTGGCTCAGGAATTTTGGGTCTGGCTTGTGCTAAGCTCGGTGCCAAAGTAGAACTGTGTGATACGGATCCTATCTCAGTAGACTCTTGTGAAGAGAATTTTGCACTCAATGGTGTTATGTATGAGAGGCTTTGGGAGGGGTCAGCTAATCAAGCATCAGGAGAGTATGATATTGTGATTGCCAATATCATTGCAGATGTGTTAAAATTTATCTCGAATGACCTTAAAAAATCCACAAAATCCAAAGGACTCTTGATTCTTTCAGGAATTTTAGATAAAAAGGAAGAGAGTGTTCAAAAAGCCTATGCAGATTTAGAGCTAATTGAACGCAAACAAAAAGAGGAGTGGGTAACACTCATATATAGGAAAACAGAGTAGACAATGAATAATCAAAACAATAACAACAATAACAATTTTTTTAATGATAATCCACTACTTGCTTTTGCAATTTTTTCAGTGGTGGTTATTATTCTTTTCAAATCATTAATCGGTGAGGGAGATACAGGTCTCTCTGAATTAATGGAGGGAAATAAGCAGATTGCTAAAACCGAGCGAGTTAAGTACTCTGATATCAAAAAGCTTATCAAAGAGGAGCAACTCTCTTTGGTTAAGATTACTAGCTCTACTATTGAGGCGATTGATAAGAGCGGTCAGGTGCGTTATGTTGCACAAAATGTACCTGCTTTTGATGAGAAATTGATTCCGATGCTAGAAGATCGCAATATTACCTATGAGGGGCGTATTGGTGAGGGGTTAGTCTCTGAGTTGATTGGGATGCTTCTTCCTATTTTTATCTTTTTTGGAATTTGGCTCTTTTTGGCAAAAAAGATGTCCAAAGGAATGGGAGGTATTCTTGGTGCAGGCAAAGCTGATAAGCTAATCTCCTCGGAGAGACCTAATGTCAAATTTGATGATGTTCAAGGGGTTCAAGAGGCAAAAGATGAGGTCGTTGAGATTGTAGATTTCCTTAAGTATCCTGAACGATATATTGAGCTAGGTGCCAAGATCCCCAAAGGATTACTCCTTGTAGGACCTCCTGGTACAGGTAAGACACTTTTGGCAAAAGCTGTTGCAGGTGAAGCGGAAGTCCCTTTCTTCTCTGTTAGTGGTTCGAGTTTTATTGAGATGTTTGTGGGAGTGGGGGCAAGTCGTGTGCGTGATCTCTTTGAACAAGCCAAAAAGAGTGCTCCTTCGATAATCTTTATTGATGAGATAGATGCTATTGGAAAAAGCAGAGCATCAGGTGGTCAAATGGGTGGAAATGATGAGCGTGAACAGACACTCAATCAACTCCTAGCTGAGATGGATGGTTTTGGTACCGATACACCAGTTATTGTACTAGCAGCTACTAACCGACCAGAGACACTTGATGCGGCACTGCTTAGAGCAGGGCGTTTTGATAGGCAAGTTTTGGTAGATAAACCTGACTTTGCAGGACGTTTGGCAATTTTGAAAGTTCACTCCAAAGATGTGAAGCTAGATGAATTGGTAGATTTAGAGGTGGTTGCCAAGCAGACAGCTGGTTTGGCAGGAGCTGATCTTGCCAATATTATCAATGAAGCAGCACTTTTAGCAGGACGAGCGAACAAAAAAACTATTCAACAAGAGCAACTGCTTGAAGCAATAGAGCGGGCATTTGTTGGACTAGAGAAGAAGAACCGAAAAGTCTCAGATGTAGAGAAACGTATTGTTGCTTATCATGAGAGTGGACATGCTCTAATGGCAGAGTTGACCAAAGGATCTACTCGTGTTACCAAAGTCTCGATTATTCCTAGAGGATTGGGTGCGTTGGGGTATACCTTGCATCTTCCTGATGATGAGGATCGATTCTTAAAGCGTAAGTATGAGTTGATGGCAGAGATTGATGTTTTGCTTGGAGGACGTGCTGCAGAGGAGGTCTTTTTGGGAGAGATCTCTACAGGGGCAGGAAATGATCTTGACCGTGCAACAGCAATTCTCAAGGATATGATCAGTGTCTATGGGATGAGTGACGTGGCTGGATTGATGGTACTTTCTCGATCACAAAGCTCCTTCCTTGGTGGAGGAATGGTCTCAAATGACTACAGTGAACAGATGGCACAAGAGATTGATAACAGTATCAAAAATACACTCTCAGAGCGTTATGAGTTTGTCAAGAAGACCCTTAGAGAGTATGGTGGTGCGATTGAGGAGATGACGGCTGTTTTATTGGATGTGGAGGTAATTGAAGGAGATACAGTACAATCAATTATTGCCAAATTTGAGAAGGAGAATGGTATGGAGTCTCGTATGGTTCATCTCCAAAAAGAGCAGGAGGATTAATCCAAGCTCTTTGGGTTTTTCTCAAAATAGGCTTTGCAATCGTCGATGGTTGCAAAGTAGTAGTTGGCTCCTTGAATAGGGCGTTTGCCAATGGCGATACTTCTTTTGATCTTGGCATTGTGTGCCAAATCGATATCACTCTGTTTATCCCCTATCATCCATGATTTTGACAATTCAACAGGGTAGGCTTTGACTATCTGCTCTATCATTCCAATTTGAGGTTTGCGACAGTTACATTGTGCCTCTGGTGCATGAGGGCAGTAGTGGACAGATTGGATATGAATATGCTCCTCTTTGAATCTCTGTAGCATCCATTGGGTGAGCAGATCAAAATCTTTTTGGCTATAGTACCCTCTACCTATTCCTGATTGATTGGTAACAATAAAAAAGAGATAACCTTGATTTTTAAAAAGATGAAGCAGTGGAAATATGTTGTGCGTAAACTCAAACTTCTCTATAGTGTAGACATAACCATGATCGACATTGATAATGCCGTCACGGTCTAAAAAAAGTGCTTTGATTGGATAATCCTAGTAGGTAAATTTAAGTCCTGCAAACCAGCCATTGTTGAAGGTATAATCTGTATTACCCTCAAATCCAGCCACAATATTACGGTATCCACCATAAACTTTGACATTCTCAATCATCTCTATATCAGCAGCAGCTCTAAATTCACTATATTTATCAGAATCACCAAATGCTAATGCTCCAGGAGCATAGAGAAGTTTCCCCTCTAGTGAAATAGGAGGGATATTAAACATCAATGGTGGAAAAACATAACGTATTTTTGCCATAAGCGGTAGGTAGGTGTAGCTATCATCAATAAAGTTCTCTTTGGTAGATGTCCAGATAAATTTGGCACCAAAGGTAAGCTCAACACCCTCTACTCCTTCAAGTTTGTTGGTTGCCCCAATCCCTGCACCCAGTAGTGTCGCCTCTTGATCAGCACTGTCAATATTGATAAAATTCACATCTGCTTGAAAGATAGTACTACTTGTTTGAAGCGCTGCTAGGTTCCGTGAGTCCAAAACTCCCTCTATCTCCAAATCATCCTCATTGATATTTATCCCTGCACTGCTCTGTGCCAATAGGACACCTGAGCTAATAATTGTGCTTATAATCATCTTTTTGAACATTTTACTCTCCGATCGTTTTTTGTGTTATTATATCATATATTGTTTTATCTGTAATTATATTCTAAAAGAGAGCTTACATATATTTTTTGAGTACCTCAGGGATAGTAATTGAGCCATCCTCATTTTGATAGTTTTCCATAATAGCAATAAGGGTACGCCCAACAGCAAGTGCAGAGCCATTAAGGGTATGTACCAACTGGTTTTTCTTCTCATCTTTATATCGTATTTTGGCACGACGTGCTTGGAAATCTCGGGTATTGGAGATAGAGGAGATCTCTCGATATCTGTTTTGTCCAGGGAGCCATACCTCAAGGTCAATTGTTTTTGCTGCAGAGAATCCAAGATCTCCACCACAAAGCGCTACAACTCGGTGAGGTAATCCTAACTGAGTTAGAATATCAGAAGCATTCTCTACCATCATCTCAAAAATCTTTTCACTCTCATTGGGGTGAGCAATGGCAACCATCTCCACTTTGTCAAATTGATGTTGTCGAATCATCCCTCGTGTATCTCGTCCTGCACTACCTGCCTCTTTTCTAAAGCAAGGGGTGTATCCTGTTAGCAAAATGGGTAATTCACTCTTGGTTAATATCTCATCATGATAGAGATTGGTCAATGGTACTTCTGCGGTAGGGATCAAATAGAGATCCTCTCCATCAATCTTAAAGAGGTCATCTCCAAATTTTGGCAGTTGTCCTGTTCCTTGAAGCATTGAAGCATTGTTGATAAAAGGGACATAGACCTCTTCAAACCCTTTGGCTCTGTTGGTATCCAAGAAGAAGTTGATCAATGCACGCTCCATACGTGCAGCTTCACCTCGTAGAACAGAGAATCGGCTCTTTGCTAGTTTCACGCCACGCTCAAAATCGATCCAACCATTGATCTCTGCCAATGCCCAATGCTCTTTGGGTTCAAAATCAAAGACTCTTGGGGTTAGAACCCTCTTGATCTCCACATTGTCATTCTCATCATCTCCCTTGGGAACACTCTCATCAGGGAGGTTTGGTATTGCTAGAGCGATCTCTTGGAGTGCGATATTGGCATCATTGGCTATGCTTTGAAGCTTGGCAATCTGCTCTTTGTTCGCATCTACTTTGGCTTTGAGTTCACTAATATCTTTGCCCTCTTGTTTGTATGCTCCAAAGAGCTTGGACATTTTATTCTGCTCTGCTTTGGCAACTTCTAGCTTGGCATTTGCCTCTTTTAAGTTAGAAAAGAGATCTTTTAGTTGGCTAAGGGTTGCACTCTCTACCCCTTTTTGGGAGAGTCTGCTACTCGCCTCTTCAAAGTTTTTTTGGATATATTTAAGATCAATCATGATTCGTACCTAGGATAAGTTTTTTGGAATTATAGTGGAAAGTTTAGAAGAGATGGGTTAAAAGATAAAGAGGAGGCGATCTCCTCCTCTTTGATTAGAATTTGTAGTTAAAGCTAAATGTTTGACACTTTTTAAAAGAGATAGATCCAGACTTCTCCTCATCTTTGAGCTTGATATTAAAATTAAAAAAGGCGATATTGTCTTGAGAACATTGTGAGATATCACTAATGGGTCTATTTTGGCTTGAGATTGTATCAACAGCACCAAACCCCATAATATTTTCTGTCTCTATGGTACAACTAACGCCTGAATTTTTAATCCACCAGTAGTCATCTGTACCTGTATCTACTGCCAATTCATGATAAAAATGAATAGGTGCTAGAGCAGTTTCATTAGCATCAATAGTAATATCTTCAGGGGGTTTAACTCCTTGAAAGCTATGGAGTGTATGAAAGCTCACCTCTCCTGTTCGTCCATTTTCTCCTGAGAAGTTAACACTCAATGCAACTGTTTTTCCGATGAGATAGGGAGGAAATTTAAGCATAACATAGGTTTTCCCCTCCTCATCGAGTTGATAGTTTTGATCCAAAGAGTCAATTTTGAGCTCCCACTCTTTTGATTCATTGCTACATGGGTCTTTGAGATAGTTATGTCCTACTGCAAAACCTAGATTTTCATGTTTGTTACCATGATAGATATCACGTAAAAATAGTGAATCTCCTGAAGAGTCTTCTATATCCCATTTCCCCAAAGCTTCATTGCTTGTAATGTCTCCAAAGAGAAGAAGATAGTCTCTCTCTATATCAATATCCCTAAAAATATTACTCTGTGCTACTCTAAAGAGTGCTTTGCCCTCCTCATATTGAGAGAGTGTATTCTTGATAGGATTAAATGAGCCATGTAAGATGCGTTTTCCCTCTCCATAATTATCTCTAAAATCAGCCATTGCAGTAACGTTTATTTTTGAGGGAATATTAATAGGATTGTTGTACTTATCTGAAGCAGAGATCATAAATTTATTCTCAAACCATTTGGTCTCTTCGTTATAGGAGACACCCGCACTATTAATTGAAAATGCTGTAGGTTCTCCTGAGAGTACTGTCAAAGAGGTGGTGGTCTCTATTTTGTGTTTCTCTCCTTGATTATTGGTATACTCTATGATCACATCAAGGTTAACCACACCTGAAGTATTGAATGTTTTTATAAATAGATCTACATCATTAAGATTATCAAAGTTTAACTCTTTTTGCCACATCTCATGATCGGTATGATAGTTCTTTGGTAAAATTAATTGAATCTTTGAAGGATCATTACTTCTTATGGTAATATGATTAACACGCTCCTCTTGAAAATCTGAATTGGTATTGACAACAGTTCGGTTCTCATCCTTGACACCTAGTGAGAGCTTATATCGTTTTTCACTATTTAATTTTATTTTAGAAGAGCCATTTTGAGCAACAAGAAGCACCTCATACTCAAAGAGGCTCTCTTTGTCTTCAAAAATTGCATCTTCAATAGGAGCAATAGGTATTAATCCTGAATGAAAGCTGCTTTTATTAGAGGTATTATCAAAGGTTAAATAACTATTGGCATCGACACGATATCCTGTTGGGATACAAGAAGAAGGGAATTTGGCTATCACTTTTACAGTATATGACTCACTTGGCTTATCATATTTCAAGATCTCTCCATCCGTATTAAGTTTGTAGCTTGATGGGGTACAGCTATTGAGATCCACATTGATATCTGACAGCTCTGCTACAATTCCATCTTGATATTGGTTTATCATGGAAAATTCAAGATAAAAGTTTTTTTGGTCACTATCAATAAAAGATTTTAATGTTTTAATCTTGATACTATTTTTACTGTTTGTAGTCGTACCACTAGAGCCTCCTCCACAAGCGGTTATAAGTAGTGTTGCCATTGAAAATATTAAAGTTATTAACGTTTTTTTCATTTTGCTCTCCTTTTTTAAATTAATATAGATAGTTTACTGCAAAAACAACACTGCCTATATCATCAACTTTATTAATATCAGAGATAGAGTATCGGTATCCAAAATCAAAATCGACCTCTCTTAGAACATTCCATGCGATACCTGCTTGACCTCCATAGATAAAGCCATCATCATCAACTCCACTCTTGTCTTCATAAGTGAGCCATCCTACATGTGCACCAATGTAGGGTTTGAAGATAATATCATCCGCTTTATAGAGGCTAGACCAGACAAAATGGTCAAAAGTGAGCATGGTTCTGAAATATTTTTGAGAATTTTTATTAAAGTGGTGTGCCGAGAGTGTGGTTCTCCACTCCTCATTTTGTGCTCCAAAACGAAATCCAAACTCAACGCCTTTGGTTGAATAGGGGACACCAATGACATTTTTTGATTGAACCTCTCCATATCCTGCTTCAATCCCCAAAAAACGCTCTGAGCTAAAGTCATCCTTTGCGTGTAGTAGAGCAGAGAGAAGGAGTGTTGCTAATAGTGATCTATTGAACATATCTATAATCCTTTTTAAATATATATCTATTCTTAATTAAAAAAATATTTTAAATCAAACTTAATATTACAGATTAGAAGATTACATCTTACTTAATTTTTTTTTAAACTAAAAATATAGTTATAAAAACAATTATTTATTTAATAATGTAGATTAAATCTTGTTCTTTAGGGTTAATTTCTCTATTTTTTCTCAACGCAATTGATCCTTTTGGCTATAATATTGATTCAAAAAACAGCAAAAGGTTTATCTATGCAATCAAGTTTCTCCTCATTAGACTGGATAATTTTCGCTTCTTATTTTTTAATTCTTATTTTAACTTCTCTATTTTTTAGCCAAATGAAGATCAAAACATCACGTGAGTATTTTACAGGAGGCAATAGTATGCCAATGTTGGCCGTGGCGATTTCGGTATTGGCAACTTCACAATCGGCCGCAACCTTTTTGGGTGGTCCTGAGTATGCTTATAACAAGGATCTGACCTTTTTGGGATTTTATGGATCAGCACTCTTGGCAGTTATCTTTGTTGCCAAGGTTTTGGTACCACGATTCTATGCGATTAATGCCATTACAGTTTATGAGTATCTACAGCATCGTTATGGAGAGAGAGCCAAACGATATGCTGGGGTGATGTTTTTAATTGGACGGCTCTTTGCTAGTGGGGCGAGGCTCTATATTGGGGCATTGGCAATCTCTATGATTCTCTTTTCTGATATTTTGGCACTGCATGTAGCGATCTCTATTGCTATTTTGATGTTGGGTGCTTTGGCATATACCTATTTTGGTGGGGTCAAGTCGGTTATCTTATCGGATATTATTCAAGCCATTACCTATATTGGGGCAGGGGTTGCGGTTTTGATCTATCTCTATTATACCCTTGATAGTGATTGGTCAACGATTATCTCAACATTGGCAACGTCGGATAAATTGAAGGTGATTGATCTCTCTTTTTCGGGAGGATTTACGCTTTGGACGCTGCTTACGGGGTGGTTTTTGCTCAATATCGCCGCGTATGGATTGGATCAAGATATGACACAGAGGGTACTAACTTGCAAAAATAGAGAGGAGGGGGAGAGATCACTGATCTACTCTGTACTCTTTACTATCCCTGTGGCACTGCTCTTTTTGGTTATTGGATTATTACTCTATCTCTTTTATCAACAATCTGAACTCTTTGGTATTCAAGCAGAATTGGTTGATCAGCAGTTTGCAGGAGAGAAGATTACTATTTTTATGCTCTATATTCTCAATGAGATGCCCGAAGGGTTGCGAGGATTGGTGACAGTTGGGGCAATTGCAGCAGCACTCTCTTCGACCAACTCAGTCCTCTCTGCCATGGCATCGGTTGCGGTAGAGGATATCTATCGTCCATGGTTTGCTCAACCCAATCAGAATGAGGCTCACTTCCTAAGAGTGAGCCGATGGATGGTGGTTCTGTTTGCTGTTTTGTTGTGTGGTATGGCGATGGTGAGTTTCTATTGGCAACACTATACCGCATTGCCACTACTTAGTTTTGCTTTGGGGGTAATGGCGTTTGCTTATGCGTCACTCTTGGGTGTCTATGGTGCTGCCATTTTTACCAATAGAGGGAGTGAACAGAGTGTATTGTTTGCTCTTATTGGTGGATTTATGACTGTTTTGATACTTCAGCCCTATATCTTTCCTATCAAAGTTGATTTTGCTGTGATGATGGTGGTAGGGACAATGGTCTCCTTTGGTATTATGATGTTGGGCAAAAAGTCATGAGTGATCTCTATATTGGTTTGATGTCAGGCACCTCTTTGGATGGTGTGGATGTGGCTCTTTGTGCTATAGAGCAGGGCAAAACAGAGCTTAGAGATGCACACTTTATCCCTTTTGATACCTCACTCAAAGAGAGATTACTTCAGATAATGAATGGCAAAACAACACTTCAAGAGATAGGGAGTTTGGATGTTCGTTTGGCACATTTTTTTGCCAAGGGGGTCAATGAGTTGCTATCAAAAGCCTCTTTGTCTCATCAAGATATTGTTGCTATTGGCTCACATGGTCAAACCCTATGGCATGAACCCAAGAGCAACTACCCCTTCTCGATGCAGTTAGGAAACCCTTCGGTATTGGCAGTAGAGACGGGGATTGATGTGGTGGCAGATTTTCGATCCAAGGATCTGGCACTTGGTGGGGAGGGGGCTCCCTTTGCACCTGCCTTTCATTTTGAGTTATTTGGTGACATCAAAGAGTGTGCGGTAGTCAATATTGGGGGCATGGCAAATATTTCTCTCTTTTCCCCCACACTGATTGGGTATGATTCTGGGTGTGGTAATGTTTTGATGGATCTATGGATCAATGAAGTTCGAGGTGAGCCGTTTGATCGTGATGGTTGCTGGGCAGCTTCAGGCAAGGTCAATCAAGCGTTACTTACAAATATGTTAGAGGATAACTATTTTAAATTAAATTACCCTAAAAGTACAGGAAGAGAATATTTTAATAAGACTTTTTTAAGAAATTATTTAGAACCATTTGATAAAATATCAGATGAAGAGATACAAGCAACCCTCTTGGCATTGACAGTACACTCTATTGCCAATGAGATAAAAAAATTTGAGATATCAACCCTCCTAGTTTGTGGTGGAGGGGTCAAAAATAGATATTTGATGAGTGAGCTTCAACGGCTCCTTGTAGGAATAAAAGTTTGCTCAACCGATCAGTATGGTGTGAGTTCAGAAAATATGGAAGCGATGATATTTGCATGGCTAGCATATAAGCGAATACACCATGAAAGAGTAGCACTAAAGAGCATAACAGGTGCAAAAAAGAATACAATATTAGGTGGAATATATGCATCAGATTGAAGTATGGATAAGAGATGAATTGGGTTATAAAGATTATAAAATTGAGGTAGTAAGTGATGATGCAAGTTACAGAAAATATTATCGATTAAAGCTAAAAAATAATAAGAGTTATATTATTATGGACTCTTCGATGCAGGTGGAGAGTATCTACCCTTTTATCGATGTCTCTGTACGACTGCTCAAAGCCAATGTGCAGATCCCTCGGGTCTATGCTCAGAATTTAGAGAGAGGCTATCTATTGATTCAAGATTTGGGAGATACTCATTTAGCAGATATTCTTAATGAGATGAGCTGTACGATGCTCTATACTAAGTGTATGCATGAGATCTTAAAGATGCAAAAGGCAGATATCTCTGCGTTGGAGCCTTATGATGAAGCCTTTTTAATGTTTGAGATGGGATTGATGGAGGAGTGGTATCTCAAGGCACACTTGGGTATTGTATTGGATGCCAAAGAGCAACGTCAACTTGATATGATTTTGCAACGGATCAAAGATGAGGTGCTTTTGCAACCACAAGGCTATTTTGTGCATCGTGATTTTCACTCTCGTAATATTATGTTTGCAGGGCGTGGCAAGGTCTGGGTAATTGATTATCAAGATGCTCGTATTGGTGCGATTACTTACGATTTGGTCTCTCTGCTCAAAGATGTCTATGTCCGTTTTGATCGCCAAAAGATTGTTGAGTTGGTATTGGAGTTCAAACTACTCAAAGGCAGAGAGCTAGAGGGAGTGAGTGATGAGCAGTTTATTCGTTGGTTTGATTTTATGGGACTGCAACGTCATATCAAGATCTTAGGTATCTTTGCCCGTTTGAAGATCCGTGATAACAAACCTGCCTATATCAATGATATCCCTTTGACACTAGAGTATATCTATGAGGTGATTGAACTCTATGATGAACTTAAGCCCCTCAAAGATATCTTGGATAGAGTAAAAGAGAGAGTAGAGTAGATAATGAGAGCAATGATATTGGCCGCAGGGCTTGGAACTCGTATGCGACCCCTGACTGATCATACCCCAAAACCACTCCTAAAAGTGGGTGGTAAGCCGTTGATTGTTTGGCATATTGAACGGCTAAAAGCATTAGGATTTAATGAGATAGTAATCAATGTTGCCTATTTAGGAGAGCAGATTATAAGTTATCTTGGGGATGGATCAGCCTTTGGGGTGCGTATCTTCTTCTCTGATGAGAGAGCAGAGGGTGCGTTGGAGACAGCAGGAGGGATTTACAAAGCTTTGCCACTTTTGGGTGATACCTTCTTGGTTGTTAATGGGGATGTTTGGAGTGATTACCCTTATGATCCCAATTTTTTGCTTCCTCAGGGAGATTTGGCACATTTGGTCTTGGTCAAGAATCCACCGCACAATCCTCAAGGAGACTTCTCTTTATCTGGGAGTGAGCAAAAGTATACCTTTTCAGGAATAGGATACTACCACAAAGCGATGTTTAGCTCATTGAATTATGGCAAGAACCCTTTGGCACCACTGCTCTTTGAGGGGTTGGCAAAGCAACAGATTACCACAGAGTATTATGATGGTGTCTGGTATGATATTGGTACGCCTGAGCGTTTGAAAATAGTAGATAATCTCCTATCTTCAAAACCCATTTTAAAATAAAATTTTAATTACTTTTTATCAATAAATGTAAAAAATATAACTTATTTCTATTAAAAAATAGAAATTATTATAAAATGTTTAAAAAATGACACACTTTTATCACACTTTTTTGTCATGATTACCTGTTTGATTTCAAGGAAGTAACTACTAATAAGGAAAAAACTATTGAATATATTAAAAAAAATGACTGTATTGTTGGTTGAAGATGAAGAGGCTATTTTGGAGAAGTATAAGCTTTTTTTAGAAGCCTATTGTGATAGGATATATATAGCACAAGATGGCGAGGAGGCTTATCAGATATACAAAGAGAATCGACCTCAGATTATTATTATGGATCTCTATATGCCAAAGGTGAGTGGTATTGAGTTGGCAAAAAGGATTCGCGAAGAGGATTTGACAATCTTTTTTATTGCTTTGACAGGTCATTCTGATCGTGATACACTATTAAGTATTGTAGATTTACATTTCTCTAGCTACTTAACCAAACCTATAAGTCGCATGGATCTTCTTGACGCATTGATTAAGGTCTCAAAACAGATCAATGAAAATCATCTACAGCATCTTCCCAATGGATATAGTTGGGATGGCAAGACCAAGACACTATTTTGTCATGATCAACAGATTGAGTTGACCAAACGAGAGCAGAAGCTTCTTGAGCTTCTGATTAACAAAGCAGGTGTTCCCTGTGGCGATGATGAGATTCTTTTTCATGTTTGGGATGATAATTATAGCAAACAGATCACCAATGCATCGATTAGAACATTGGTAAAAAATTTACGTAAAAAGATCTCCAAAGAGCTGATACAAAATCAATATGGAGTGGGGTACAAAATTAATATCTAATTTCATCGATTTTCCACAATTACTATACTTTTCCCCCACGTTTACTTTACGTTTTTTTGAGATCATAAAATAGTTTTTAATAAAAGGGGAAAGTTGTTATGAAAAAAAAATATTATACCGAACCTACTGTGATAATCTATTCTCAAGGAGGTAATAATGGAACACTCATCAGTATTGTATATTGATTATAAAAATGAAATGAGTGCCTACTACCAGAGTCTTTTGGAGAAGAGTATTAAGCATGTTCATGTAGTAGATAATAGAGAGGATGCCTATCTCTATTATAAAGAGAACAACCCAGATATTGTCATTATTGAACTGACTATTCCAAAAGCATTAAGTTTTGTCAAAACAATTAGGGAAAAGGATAGAGATACTATATTTTTGGCATTGACAGAGGATACAAGTATCTCAACACTTAGATCTATTGTAGAGCTCTCCTTCTCTGCTTATATGATTAAACCTGTAGAGGAGGAGGAGATCCAAAGCACACTGTTGAAAATCTCAAATAATCTAAAATATAAAAAGAGTGTAGATCTCCCTTTGGGGTGTCAATGGAATATTAAAAGCAAGGTACTGTTCTGTCAAGGTAGTCGAATCTTTTTGACCCCTAGAGAGAGTAAACTTTTTGAACTTTTGGTGCAAAAGAGAGATACCTTTTGTAGTGAAGATGAGATCTACTGTAATGTTTGGAGTGATGAGATAGACAAAACAATAAACACCGCATCTATCCGTACACTGGTTAAGAATCTAAGAAAAAAGGTTCCCAATGGACTTATTCTTAATCGATATGGAATAGGCTATAAGATCATAGCTTAGTAGCAAGATAGCGTGCTACTGCATCTTCATCGTTGGTATGTGGAAGTATTATTGATGCCTCCTCTTTAACAGGGTGGAGTGCATTGTTGACTGCTATGGAGGTACCTGCTATTTTGAACATCTCTATGTCATTGATATTATCTCCAAAGACAGTGGTATGCTCTAGGGGGATATCAAGATAACTGCTTAGCCTCTTAAGGGCATGGGCTTTGTCCCCTAGAGGATGAAGAATGGTAAGAAACCAACATCCCATATAGTTCTCAGGAGCCAATTTTACCTCTATTGTATCCAAAAAGTAGGATTTGAGATGCTCTGCCAACGCTCTTAGGTTAGACTCCTCACCCATATAGACTAGCTTGAGGGTGTTATCTAAGCCTTCTACTTTTTGTTGTGTAATACGAGGATCTTCTCTGTATCGCCATGCAATCAGATCAGATTGATAGCGGTTCATTTGGTAGGGGATAGTAAAGATCTCATTCAATGTTCTAGGATCATCCAAAGAGAGAAGAAATGGCTCATGATCAAATTTTTGTGACTGAGCAATAATCTCATTGGTTAATGTTTTGTTTAGCGTCTGTAGCTCAATGATAGTTCGGTCTACCCCAACAATCATCACACCATCAAGTAGTATCAATGGGGCATTGAGTTGCATCCCTTTGAGAAACTCCTCCACTTTGGCAAAGCTTCTTGCCGTGGCAACAGAGAGCAGATGGGTTTTTGAGAGCTTGTTCCAGATCTCTTTACTATAGGGTGTAATCGACTGTTGGCTAGTCAAAAAGGTGTGATCGAGATCAGTTAGGTATAAATGTTGCATAATTCTTCACTTTTTGTGCGAATTATAGTAAAATTCAGATTATGAATATATTGACACAGATAGTTCTGCTCATGATTATGCTAGAACTGATAGAAGCTAATTTACAAAAAGCACCAACTTTGGAATTGATGATTGCTCGACTCAATGGGTATTATCAGAAGTCTGTTTTCCTATTTTTCTTGGTGCATCCTACCTTTTATTTTGCTATCTTTGTGGCACTCTATTTGAATATTATGAACCTTTATCTTATTATTATATTGATTCTCAAAAGTTTTGATATCTTCTTTAAGATAGAGATGATTAGACAGCGTTATATTTTGGGTGAGATGGAGAGAGAGCTAGAGATGATGATGGGGATGAGTCTTTCTCCTTGGATGTCACTTTTGGGGGTTGTGATCTATATTCCACTACTGCTTATGGCTCTTTTTGGTTGATACAAGAAACTATTAACGCAAAAGTGATTATAATAGCGAAACTACTAAATGTGAAATATTTAAACACTACAAAATCTCCATATAGCTTTCAAGAGGAATTATGAGCGAACAACAACAAAAACGACATCACAATAATAAGAAAAAAACAAACAATAGTAACAATAATAATCGAACCCATGTTCCTGTTGAGGGATATAAGGTAGAGGATCTACAATCTAAATCTCTTGAAGAGTTAGTGAGTATTGCTTTTAAGGTTAAGGTTGAAAACCCCAATGAGTTCAAGCGAAAAGATCTGATCTTTGAGATTCTAAAATCCCAAGTTAAACAGGGAGGGTTTATTCTCTTTACGGGTATTTTAGAGGTGATGAATGATGGGTATGGTTTTTTGCGTTCTGAGGATGGAAACTTTGCAAACTCCCAAAATGATACCTATGTAAGTAGCACACAGATCAAACGTTTTGCTTTGCGTAATGGGGATGTGGTAACAGGACAGGTTAGACAACCCAAAGATCAAGAGAAGTACTATGCACTGCTTAAGATTGAAGCGATCAACTATCTTCCACCCGAGGAGTCCAAAAAGCGACCGCTCTTTGATAACCTTACTCCTCTCTATGCCACAGAACAGCTCAAGTTGGAGTATAACCCACTCAAGCTTACAGGACGGGTACTAGATCTCTTTACCCCAATTGGTAAGGGACAAAGAGCCTTGATTGTTGCCCCACCAAGAACAGGTAAAACCGAACTGCTCAAAGAGTTGGCACATGGGATTACCTATAACTCTCCTGATGTCTCTTTGATGGTACTCTTGGTAGATGAGCGACCCGAAGAGGTGACTGATATGCAACGCTCTGTTAAAGGAGAGGTCTACTCCTCAACATTTGATCTTCCTGCACAAAATCATGTGCGAACAGCAGAGATGGTAATTGAAAAGGCAAAAAGACGTGTAGAGAGTGGTAAAGATGTGGTGATTTTGCTAGACTCCATTACACGATTGGCACGTGCGTACAATACTGTCACCCCAAGCTCAGGAAAAGTTCTCTCAGGTGGGGTAGATGCCAATGCATTGCATAAACCAAAGCGATTCTTTGGTGCGGCAAGAAATATCGAAGAGGGTGGCTCCTTGACCATTGTAGCAACCGCATTGATTGAGACAGGAAGCCGTATGGATGAGGTGATTTTCGAGGAGTTCAAAGGGACAGGAAACTCTGAGGTAGTGCTTAGTCGTTATGTGGCAGATCGACGTATCTATCCTGCTATTGATGTGACCAAATCAGGAACAAGAAAAGAGGAGTTGATGACGCCACCTGAAACACTTCAAAAGGTTTGGGCAATTAGAAATGCGATGCAGAATATGGAAGAGGTTGAGGGGCTTAAGTTCCTCTTCTCCAAAATGACCAAGACTAAAAACAATGAAGAGTTTTTAGCCATTATGAACAACGCATAGATCCATAGAGATGAGGGTAGGGGTATTTGACTCTGGTTTGGGTGGTTTGACCATTGTTCAAGCCATCTTAAAAGTTCTCAAAGGATCAGAGATTATCTATGTGGCAGATACGCTTCATGCCCCCTATGGAGAGAAAAGCACTCAAGAGATTTTGGACTTCTCACTTACCATTACACGCTATCTGATTGAGAGACATCAGATAGATGCCTTGGTAGTAGCGTGTAATACTGCCACCTCCGCTGCGATTGAAACCCTACGAAATACCTTTTTGGATCTTATTATTATTGGGACAGAACCTGCTATCAAACCTGCTATAGAGCAGACCAATAGAGGCAATATTGGGGTCTTGGCAACTCCTGCAACACTCAAAGGTGATAAGTATCAATCCTTGGTTGATAGGGTTGCAAGTTCCAAAGAGGTTAGACTCTATGAACAGGCTTGTCCTGGATTGGTAGAGCATATTGAGAGGGATAGTTTGAGATCTGATGAGAGTATTACACTGCTTGAGTCGTGGCTTCATCCGATGAGAGAGTCGGATGTTGATATTATTGTCTTGGGGTGTACTCACTATCCCTTGGCAAGTGAGGTGATTCGAGAGGTGATGGGTAGAGAGGTGATCTTGATAGAATCAGGTGAGGCGATCGCTAACTATCTGCTTATGCAGTTACAGAAAAATGGACACCAAAATAGAGGAAGAGTAAAGATCGATCTCTACTACACAGGAGAGATCAATGCCGAAATAGTTCATAAGATATTGGGTAAACAACCCAATTTAACTTATTTGGATCTATCAAAAGGATAGATTAGAGTATCCCTACTGCTTCACGCACCTCTGCCATTTTGCGATCAGCAATTCTTCTCATTTTGTTTGCCCCTTCATGGAGAATCTCTTTTACGATATGGGGATTCTCTTTGTAGTAGGTCCGTCTCTCTCTTGCCTCAGCGAACTCTTCCCAGATAAGCTCTTTGAGATATTTTTTGAAGTGTCCATACCCCTCTTCTCCTGATTGGTAGCGTCGTTGGAGATCTTTTTGTTCTGATTCATTCAAGAAGAGTGCGGCTAGATTGTAGATATTGCATCCTTTATACTCTAGGGGTTCTCCTAGGGGGGTAGAGGAGCTAATAATCTTGTTGCAACGTTTTTGTAGTCTCTTCTCTGTCTCCATAAAAATATCAATGGCATTGTCGTAGCTTTTGCTCATCTTTTGCCCATCAATACCAGGAATGGTGGCAACATTCTCATTGACCACATGCTCGGGTAGCGTAAAGATCTCTCCATACTCATTATTGAATTTGGTTGCAATGTCTCTTGTTATTTCGACATGTTGAATCTGATCTTTGCCCACGGGTACCTTTTGGGTATCAAGCAACAAAATATCTGCTGCCATAAGCACAGGGTAGGAGAAGAGTGCGTGATTTGCTGTGATCCCTTTGGCGACTTTGTCTTTGTAGGAGTGGGCTCTCTCTAGCAGTCCCATGGGGGTAAATTTGGAGAGAATCCAGTAGAGTTCTAAGACCTGAGGAACATCACTCTGCACCCAAAAGGTAGTTTTTTGAGGGTCAATCCCCAATGAGAGATAATCAATAGCTGCATCAAATGTCAACTCTCTTAATAGATTGGCATCTTTTGAGGTGGTCAAAGAGTGATAGTTAGCAATAAAGGTAAATAGCTCCTCTTGCTCTTGTAGTTCAATCATTGGTTTCATTGCCCCAAAGTAGTTACCGATATGAAGCTTCCCTGAGGCTTGGATTCCTGTTAATACACGCATGCTAATTCCTTGATTCTATTTCTAACAAAATTGAGGGTATTATACCTAAAAATAGTTATACTAGAGATAGTGAAAAATATATTCACTTTTTCTTTGAAATAGAAAAGGAATGGATATTAGTATTTATATTTTATTGTATATTATGTTGTTATGTTTTATAATGTTGCAAAAGGATCAACAATGAAAACAAAACTAATTGCCATGCTATTGATTATGCCTATGTTTGCTTTTTCAGAATTAAATATTGAGAAGGTAGGAGAGGCTCTTTCGAGTTTAGAATCTACCAAAGAGTTGAAATTTTATAATAGAGATAGGGCTTTACTTAATAAATTTAATCATACGCAGAGTGATTTGAAATTTACCTCTATAGATCAAGCAGATATTCTGCTCTTTCCAAAATTTAAAACAGAAAAAAAACCAATCATAGTGGATAGTTATCAAGCATTAAAAGAGAATAGAAAAAATACCATTGGTGCCATTTATAGCAAAAAAGGACGGACTCAGATATTCTTTGTGGAGGAGAGATTACAAGCCAAAGGATTGAAACTTTCTCCTAATATGAGAAAATATTTGATTAGTGAATGTTATCTAAACTCTTTTTGTCTTTTAAAATAGTCAAATAATAAATAACCATCTTTAGAGAATAGAGATGGTTTATAACATCAAACACTCTTTTTGAACTAAGAAGCACAGCCTATGAAGATTATTTGAATCTTAAATAGTTACACTACACAATAAATAACCTTTTTATGTTAAAATACCCTAAACTAAAAGAAAAATTAGGGTATTAGGGTGCATAATAAATTTATATTTCTTGCTATTCATCGATTTTACTACTACCTATTATTGCTCTACCTAGTGCTCTTTGCTCTTTTGGGTTATGGATATTTCAAAACACCTGTGTTGCAAAACCATTTGAGTAAAGCCCTTTTGGAACTCTCTATTGAGACAGTGGATGATTTGGTAGATGAGACTATCAAAGAGTTAACCAAAAGCAGTGATGATCTCATTCGATCAACACTACTTGATTCGACAATCCGTCTCAAAAATGAACAATCCCTAAAAGAACTTAAGCGAGGAAATATCTCATCGGTCTTTGTAGTAGCAATCAAAGATAATCGTCTCTTTTATCTATTGGATAGCAATCAAAACATTGAGGCAGGAGAGCCATTCCAGCCTGAGAATATGGGATTGTTCTTGAAGATGATACAAACAAAAAAGCGAAAAATCTTTATTCAAAATGGGATTAAAGATGTAGGATTTACCTTGATGAAACCGATCTTACAAAAGGGGGAGGTCAAGGCATTTATTCTATTGGACTATACCCAAAAAAGTTTGAATATTTTGATGCGTCGCCTATCGACAATTAGCGAAATCATTATGATACTTTTTATCAGTTTTGGTCTGATCTTTTCTATTTTGGGTATCTATTGGGTCTATAAGATACATCGTCGCTATGCTAGATATATCATACCGCATACTAGCGTCTATAATCGACGTTATCTACAAGATATTTATGAGAAGATTAATTTTCAAGATTACTATGTAGCTCTTTTGGATATTGACTTTTTTAAACGTATCAATGATGTTTATGGCGAAGAGCAAGGAGATAGAGTAATTTTGCAAGTAATGCAGAGACTCTCTCAACAAATAGGTAAGGAGGATATCCTAATTCAGTATGGAGGAGAGGAGTTTTTGCTCTTTGTTGCCAAGGAGAAGTATGATCTACAGAGCTTTCGATACCTGATGGAGGATATTCGTATTGATATTGAACGTTTTGATATTCCTATTGCCAAGGAGCAGTTAAATATTACACTCTCTATAGGGATTGTGACAAAGAGTGAAAATACATCGTCTCTACAAGAGGTTATTCATAATGCAGATGAGGCACTCTATAATGCAAAACATAATGGACGTAATCAAATCTGCACCTATGAACTCTCTGATAAAAAACAGCTCTATAGAGAGAAGATCAAAGATATGATCAAATCAGATAAGCTTATCTGCTACTATCAGCCGATAGTAAGGCTTGTTGATAGCAAACCTCACCACTATGAGGCACTTTTGCGTTTAGAAGATGAAGGGGAGATTATCTATCCTGATATGATTCTTCCTGATTTTGAAGATAGCTATTTCTACTCGCGTATTGGGATGAAGATCATTGAGTACAATGTCAAGATACTAAGAGAAAATCCTGCTTTTAAGGTGAGCATCAATTTAAGTGCAGATGATCTGCTCAATGACTCTATTATGGCTCTTTTTGTAAAAAATGCAGATATTTCTGATCGTATGTTGATCGAGATTTTAGAGAACAAACATGTCAGTTATCAAAAGGTAGAGATAACCATTCAGAAGTTAAAGCATTTAGGATACAAGATCTGTATTGATGATTTTGGTAGTGGTTACTCCAATCTTGATCATCTTTTGAATCTCTCTGTAGATTATCTTAAGTTGGATGGATCTCTGATCAAAAATATTCATGTAGATAGAAGAGCTCATGAGATTATCAAAAGCTTGGTCTCTTTCTCTCGTCAAAACCATATCAAGGTGATAGCTGAGTTTGTAGAGAATCAAGAGATCTTAGAGTTACTTCAAGAGTTTGGCGTTGAGTATGGACAGGGATACCACTTCTGCAAACCGATGCCTTATGAGCATTTTTTTGGGGGAAGATTGGATAAGGCACTGGAGTTGTGATATAATTCACTCATCTATCGGGTGACACAAAAGTCTGAACGGTCTCTTTTACATCTCTATCTTCAAACAGACTCCCTTTCGTATCTGTTAAAAAGTTATCATCTATTAATAATCCCTGCCCTTTTTTAATAGGGAGGGGTTTATAGGACTAATATTAGTTGGATTTTAAATTTGCCAAATTAACTCTAATCTTAACTCTATTGATCGCTTTTCCATCAGAATTAATTTCGATATAAGGGAGATCATCATAGTTGATAGTATAACTTTTAGAATTATCCAGATTACTGTTACTATCTTTTGCTATCCATGCAACTAGTGATGTTTTACCTGTGGTTATGGTATCATCTATAGCGACATTGATTGAAATGGTTGTCTCTTCATTATTCTCATCTTTTGCTTTGGCAGTGAGTGTTATACCATCTTTTCCAATAGAGTCTGTGCTACCATTATCTGTGAAAATAGAGTGAAATGTCAAATTTGTACCCTCAAAGTCATAAATTAGGGCTTTATCTTTACACTCCTCTAATGTCGTTCCCGTACATAACTCATCAATAGTTAAAGAGCTTAAAAGATCTGCACCATCAATAGGCAAAGATTTGGTTGGCATATCAATGACAAGATCATGGTCATCTCTAAAGAGGAAGAACGCTGTTTTAACACTCTCTATATAGTTGGTACTATCTAACTGTTGAGAGGCTTTATCTGAGATACGCAATCCCCAAGCTTTAAAAAATTCTCTATAATCTTTATTAAGTATTTTGCTAAGTGCGATTACCATAAAATCATTGCCACCGATAATATTATTTCTACTATCTAATTCTTTGGCTTCAGTATAACTATAAGTATCAAATCCTAAATTATCTTTTATTGCATCCCATTTCTCTTCGGAGGTATATGCATCTCTAAAAATCCTTTCCATTAGATATAGTTTGGTATAAACATTCCAATTTTGATTTAAAAATGCAATATGTGAAATTAAAACTTGTCTAATATCAGCATCTTGATGAACTTCTGTATTCAACCACATAGGATGTACATTCTCTTTAGGTTCTATATCTTCTCTAATAGCCTTTTGTAATATCGAATATGCTTTAGAGTAATTGTTCCATTTATAATGTCCTACTGTTTGATTTTGATCACTTTGATACTTGATGGCTAC
>CAZEUB010000031.1:0-3347 GCA_964515605.1 uncultured Sulfurovum sp.
TCATCGAGGATCGTCTCACTCTTTGGTCGTGAGGTGATGGGGCGTGATGGTCGAATCAATAGAGAGGCATTGGGGAGGATTGTTTTTGCCAATAGTCAGAAGAAAAGGCTCCTTGAATCACTTCTGCACCCTTTGATCTATCAACGGATAGAAGATCTCTCTATGGCACTAGATAGAGAAGAGAGGAGCTATCTGGTGGATATTCCGCTCTTTTTTGAGACAAGACGCTACCCTATTGCGCGTGTGGTGGTGGTCTATGCACCTAGAGAGATACAACAAACACGCCTTATGATGCGAAATGGATATACCCAAGAGGAGGCAGAGAGACGACTCTCATCACAGATGGATATTGAGGAGAAGCGAAAAATGGCTACTTATATTATAGATAATAGCTCAACTGTTGAGTCCCTTCAGGAGGAGTGTGTTAAAATCAGCAAATTAATAGGATAGTTTAATATTATAGGGGGTTTTATGTTGCGTCTATTTTGGTTGTTGTTTTTCTCTCTGGTGCTGAGTGCCAACACTACATTACAGATGGCAGATAAGGTGATTATCAAAAAATCAACACGTATGCTCTATCTCTCTGCAGGAGGCGAGATCTATGCACGGTATCACATCTCACTAGGGGCAGTGCCTGTTGGAGCCAAAGAGATCGAAGGGGATATGAAGACCCCTGAGGGGGTCTATCTTTTGGATTGGAGACAGCCTAGTAAGCTCTATAACAAATCGATTCATATCTCCTATCCCAACAAAGAGGATAAGCTAAGAGCCAAGAGGATAGGCTATCCCGCAGGTGGTATGATTATGATTCATGGGACACCTACCAATTGGGGACTCTCTCCTATTGGAGACTGGATGCCTATGTTGCTCGATTGGACAGAGGGGTGTATCGCATTGAGCAATGATGATATGGAGGAGGTGTGGCACCAAACCACCAACGGCATACCTGTCTATATACTGCCCTAAAAAGTATGACAATTTGACATATTTTTAACACAAATGGATCTTTTATGTTAAGATTGTCTTATGAGTAATAGTAGTCATAGTGGTAATCTTCCACCCAAATCAAAATCGATTGTCAACTATCTTACCTGTGCCACACTTGATGGGCTTAATGCCAAATTGATTGAGGTTGAAGCGACCTTTACCAAGGGGCTTCCCGGATTTGCAGTGGTAGGGTTGGCAAGTAGTGATATCCAAGAGGCAAAAGAGCGTGTCAAGTCAGCTCTCTTGATCAATGGATTTAAGTTCCCTCCTCTTAAGATAACCATCAATCTAAGCCCCAGTGATATCAAAAAAAATGGTACCCATTTTGATCTCTCAATGGCACTGCTTATCGCTTTGCAACAAAAAAAGATCAAAGAGCAGACACTTTTTGTTTTTGGGGAGTTGGGACTAGATGGTCGTATCAAATCTAGCTCAACACTCTTCCCTCTTATCCTCTCTCTCAAAGAGCAGTCACTTATTCATCGTGCTATGGTACCACGTAGTGCGATGAGATATCTCTCTCATATTGCAGGGATAGAGTTTATCCCTGTTGAGGATTTGAGTGAAGCAATTGCTTGGTTTCAGAGTACAGAGAGTGTTGATCATACGATAGAGCGGTTTGATTATCGTGCCAAATCAATAGAGGTAGCCAATCAGATCTACTATGATGATGATACTATTGATGATGATTTTAGCGATGTCAAAGGACAAGAGGTAGCCAAAAGAGCTGCGCTTATTGCTGCTGCGGGGATGCACAACTTCTTGATGGAGGGTAACCCTGGGTGTGGCAAAAGTATGATCGCCAAACGGCTTAGAGATATCTTGCCTCCCCTGCAAGAGGAGGAGATGCTCTCAATTGCCAAGCATCAATTTTTGGATGGGATCTCTCCTGATTTTTTGGCGAAACGTCCCATGCGATCTCCTCACCATACTGCCACCACTGCCTCGATATTTGGGGGTGGCTCTTCTCGTGCAAGAATAGGGGAGGTGGCATTGGCACACAAGGGTATTCTCTTTTTTGATGAGTTGCCTCATTTCCCCAAAAATATTTTGGAAGCGATGCGTGAGCCTCTGCAAGATAGACGGGTGAATATCTCTCGTGTCAATGCCAAGATTCTCTATGATGCCGATATTATGTTTGTTGCAGCGATGAATCCCTGTCCTTGTGGCAATCTGCTCTCCAAAAAAAAGAGCTGTCGATGCAGTGAACAGGAGATTAAACGGTACAAAAATAGACTCTCTGATCCCTTTTTGGATCGTATTGATCTCTTTGTGGTGATGCAAGAGGTGGCAATGGCAGATCAAAAGGGTATAGGCTCAAGAGAGATGAAAGCTTTGGTCAATCGTGCCTTTGTTCTTCAAAAAGAGAGAGGGCAAAAGGATCTCAATGGTAAGCTAAGCGAAAAGGAGATAGATCTCTTTTGTAGGCTCTCCAAGGAGGCAAATAGTACGCTTCTAAGAGCAGTAGAGCGTTTTGGACTCTCTCATCGAAGTATCGGTAGTATCAAGAAGGTGGCACGAACCATTGCTGATCTCTCAGACTCCTCCCAAATAGAGAAGAGCCATCTCCTTGAGGCACTCTCCTATAGAAGAAGATAATTTTTCAAAAGATTCCCAAAAGCTCTTGACAAGCTGTTTTTTTTTGACTATAATTGCACTCCTTTTTAAGAGGTATCTCTCAAAAACGGTTACTTCGGAGTGTAGCGCAGTCTGGTAGCGCACCTGGTTTGGGACCAGGGGGTCGAAGGTTCGAGTCCTTTCACTCCGACCATTTTGATATTTAAAATTCTATGTATAAATAATACAGTAATTAATGGTAGGCGTAGTTCAGTTGGTAGAGCACCTGTTTGTGGCACAGGTTGTCGCGGGTTCGAGCCCCGTCGCCTACCCCATTGGTAGTTGTGTGTAGGGACACCACCCAAAGAGGCGCTAGTGGCTCAACTGGATAGAGCATCAGACTTCGGATCTGAGGGTTAGGGGTTCGAGTCCTCTCTAGCGTACCACTGCTGTTTATGTTTAGTGTTTCAATTATTATATGCACTCGTAGCTCAGCTGGATAGAGCACCCGCCTTCTAAGCGGGCGGTCTCAGGTTCGAATCCTGACGGGTGTACCACCTTTTTTATGTTATGCGGATGTGGTGAAATTGGTATACACGCCAGACTTAGGATCTGGTGCTTCACGGCGTGGAGGTTCGAGTCCTCTCATCCGCACCATCTCAAAACTCCATAAAATAGGTATTTGTTAGGCTTAAGCTTCGATAGGGTTACATAGAAACTCAAAAAAACATCCATCTCTTACAGATTTTTATCTTTTTTTAGTTGTTTCATACAAGAAGTATCTTCGGTAAAAAGAGTACCAC
>CAZEUB010000032.1:0-27488 GCA_964515605.1 uncultured Sulfurovum sp.
GGTCTCTAAAATTGTAGCAGGTTCAACTCGTGAATCACTACATGTTATCACCATAGTATGAGGACTTTGCCCTTTTCCTAATGCCTCAAAAAGCTCTCTATTCGCCTCTACATACTCTGATTTGAACCGCCTATATCCATCCAAATGTATTTTTTCCATTCTCTATCCTTTTTCTATTAATTTTATCTATTGTAATAAAATATTCATTAGTTTGTTGACAAATTAAAACTAATTATGATTAATATAATTCTCTCTATATCGAAATGTTGCACTTTTTACTGATACTACTCTATCTTTATAGGAGTGCTATTAAATTTACTTTGCTAAATCCTACAAAATTAAAACCTATATCGCATAAAGCTCCATTTTATAAAAAATATTATTTACACTAGAATAACACACTTTAGATAAAATTTAGGGGGAGTTTTTGGATCTAAAAGAGAGATAATGTTTAAATTTTAATTTTTAAACATTAAATAGATAAAAAGCAACAGAGAGAGATTCTGTTGCTTTAACTCTTATTAGTATCTGTAGCTTACAGAGAATCGAATATCATCAGATTCGATATCTACATCTACAGGTTTTACCCAACCTGTACATCGAATATTTGGTGTGTAGTCATGTTGTACATGGGTATAACGTATTTGAGAAGGAAGATTCTTCTCTCCAAAGAGATTAAAGTTCCAATAGGCTTCATAAGCATCCCCTCTTACTGCTATCTTGGAACCAGTGGCAGTATCTTCTGCCCATGTCATAGGTGTCCAGTATTTTGAACCTTTGTTATACTCTATACCAAATCGACCATTATCAGTAATCATATCAGGGAAAGTTGCACCTACCCAAATAGATCTTCCTGTCTCATCATCAGTGGATCCAAGAAGCTGTTTACCACTATCAGGTTGATAGAGAGATTGTGCTACAGAGGCAAAAACAATAGTCTCATCCAAGAAGTCATTGATCTCATCACCAATTCCCTCAACTTGTAAAGAGAGTGCTGATAGTTGAGCTATCCCTGCATCTAGTGATTTATTTTTCCCTCCATCAGGTAACTCAGCACCAATTTTCATACCTGTTCTAGCCCCTTTGGTATTAAAGATAACCGCATGTTCACCCATAAGGTTATATTGCCCATTATTATAAAGAGAAGCTACAGTTACAAAGAAATCTACATTCTCATTAATATCACCATCCTCTTGTGCATAAGGTTTATATCCTGCTGCATCATAGAAAGACTCTATCCCTCCTGCATGCGCTCGACCATAAACAAACTTGATAAATGATCCAGGAAGTGGAATAAATTTATCTGTTTTAATTTTGACCATTGCTGCATCTACTTCCATATTAGTAATATGTGCCAAAGGAGAGGCTGGTTCTGGATTATTCTCTCTATGATTTGCCAAAAAACCATCACTAGCTTGTCGTCTACCAATACTTACAGCATAGGGTTTACTACTATCATCATAGACAAAATAGGCTCGACGTATACGCATTAGTGTGTCAGTTGCTTTGGAAGAACCTGCCCAACTTTTCATAGAGGGATCATGGCTCTCAAAGAGATGTGCTCCCCAAGTATAGTAAGCAGCTAATTGTCCTTGAAAAGAGAGATTTTTGGTAGGTTTGGATTTCATATTAAGTAGCACACGACTAGTAAAGAGTGCATCATTACTCGCTTCTGTTCCTGATAAATCTTTACCTTTATATTTGTAGCTATTGTACTTATAGTTGATATTATCAACTGTATTTCTAAAATCCAAACTAAACTTAATATTATCAAACGCATCATGAGCTTTTACTTTATTGAGTTTTTTGTTGAGTGATTTGATCTTCTTCTCTAGTTTCGCAATTCGTTTATCGTCATTTTCACTTTTGCTTTGAGCTTTCTTCCCCTCTAAGGCTGATACTCGACTCTTTAGTAGTTCCAATTCAGAACTGCTAACATCTGCATTTTCAAATGTTGTGATATCCCCACCAGCAATAGAAGTAGTTGCGATTACTGCGGTAGAGAGTAGAATTTTTTTCATAGACTTCTCCTTCTGTTTTTGAATCTCTAAAATAATTGTAACCGAGTTGATGTAATATTATTATTAATAAGAGTTATTTTAACTATAAGTTTTTTGTTTGTTTGAGAGATTGGTTCATTTATTCTCATAGAAATAGTAACTATTATTGAATAAATCAGGTAAAGGAGTAACAATCTCTAAAAACTATTTGATAATACCTAGTTGTTTGGTATCTTTCCTGAGTCATTGGCATACTCATAAGCAAAATCATAAATATGCGGAAGAAGTTTCTCATTGAGTGTTGCACCTGCACATATCTTTTTGATCTCATCTTCTATCTTTCCCGCATCATAGATCTCTTCCCACTCATCTTGAGAGTGTTTTGCTGCAAAGTTTGAGCCTGACATGCCTTTGCATTTTGGTTTTAACTGTTTTGTGTAGATATTTTCTCCTTTTGCCACATTGGCTACGAGAGAGAGAGTTGTGAGTATTGTTCCTAGTGTGGAGATGAGAGCAAGTTTTATAATCTTTTTCATGAATCATCCTTTTTTCTCTTATATTATGAAGTATAGGTTTTAATTGTGTAGTTATTGTGAGATAATCGCGTAGGAGAAGTAGATAAGAGAGTTGAAAAATCCCCTAAGAAAGGGATTTTTAATGATTACTTTAAACCTTTAACAAGAGGGTACATTTCCTGAATCACTAGCATATTCATTTGCAAAATCATAGATGAAAGGGATAAGTTTCTCTTTGATGGTTGCACCGTTACAGATATTGCTAATCTCTTCAGCCATCTTTCCATTATCAAAAATCTCTTTCCACTCATCTTGTGTATGTTTTGCAGAGAAGTCAGCACCTGTCATTCCACAACTCTCTTTGAGTTTTTTCTTATAAAGCTTTTGACCTTTTGCCGCATCAGCTGAAGCTGTTGTTGTTGCTACCGCCAAACCTAAGAGTGCTACCAGTGCTAATTTTGTAAATTTTGTCATTATAATCCTTTTTTAAGTATTTAATATGGAAGAAGTATAAAGTATCATTGTGGAAGCTTTGTGGAAAAATCCTGTTTCATAAAAAAAACAAATAATTTTTATAAATCTACCTTACCATAGAGATCAAAACCCCCTCAATTAGTTTATCCAAATCCCCATCCAAAATTGCCTCTACGTTAGAGAAGGCTTGATTGCTTCGGGTATCTTTGATCTGTTGATAAGGAGCAAGAACATAAGAGCGAATCTGATGCCCCCAACCAATATCACTTTTCTCTATGCCATCAAGTTTTGCCTGTTTTTTCTCCATCTCATACTCATAGAGACGCGATTTGAGCATCTTCATGGCAGTAGCTCTGTTTTTGTGTTGGCTTCGATCATTTTGACACTGTACTACAATATTGGTTTTGATATGGGTGATACGAATGGCACTCTCTGTTTTGTTGACATGTTGCCCACCTGCACCAGAGGCTCTATATGTATCTACTCGTATATCTTTCTCTTCTATCTCTATATCTATATCATCATCCACCTCAGGAGAGACCATAACAGAGCTAAAGGAGGTGTGTCGTTTGGCATTACTATCAAAAGGAGAGATACGTACCAAGCGGTGGATACCATTTTCAACTTTGAGATAACCATAAGCATTCTCTCCTTTAATGATAAAGCTTACATCTTTGATCCCTGCCTCTTCTCCTGCTTGATAGTCGAGTAGTTCTACCTTGAATCCATGACGTTCAGCCCACCGTAGATACATACGATAGAGCATGCTTGCCCAATCTTGCGACTCAGTTCCTCCTGCACCTGGGTGAATGGTGACAATGGCATTATTGCTGTCGTGTTCACCACTAAGCATCATCTCAACCTCTAGAGCATTGATATGCTCCTCTAAACTGGTTGCATCCTCATAGAGCATCCCTAGTGTCTCTTCGTCACTCTCCTCTTTTGCCATCTCAAAGATATCCAACGCATCCATCACCGCAGTTTTGGCTTCACTATATTTTTTGAGGATACGCTCCTTTTTGGTCTTCTCTTGGGAGACTTTGGAGGCACTTTGGGCATCATCCCAAAAGCTTACCTCCTGTTGCATCTCCTCGATAGCATGAAGTCGTCTCTGAATCTCATCAGGTTTAACAATATTTTTAATATTCTCTATTTTTGTATTGAGCGTTTTGAGTAGCTCACTATATTCATAAGTATCCATTTTGAAATTTTATCACAAATAGGTTAGAGCCGAATAACACGAATCTTGGCATTGGTCTTTAGTTTGTTAAAAAAGTCACTTCCCGCTTTGATACGTTGCTCTTGCATCCACTGCATCATGACAGCATTTCTAGCAGAGGCAAATCCCCCTTGTCCTTGCCCTTTGGATTTGACATAGTAGGCGACAAACCCCTCTCCTGTATTAATCGGTTGGGTGAAGCTCCCTTCTGGGGTGCTTTGGATTAGTTGCACTAGTTGAGGTGCCATCTCTGCCGTTGATGCCAAGAGATTTTTCTGCTCAACCCCTGGGATATGTCGCATAGGATTTTGCATCGCCTCTTGAAGTTTTTTGGAGTTTTTACTAGCATAGACAATAAGGCTCATCTGCACAGCACTGCTTAGATTGCCAAACTTCTCCTTGTGTGTCTCATAGTAGAGTTTAAGATCTTTCTCGCTAGGAGGCGTGATGGTTGAAGCGATATATTGTTGATAAAACTTCTCCTTTTTTATCTCCATACCAAGTTGCTCTCGGTAGCTTTGCCATGTAAGTCCATTTTTTTTGAGTACCTTTCTCATCTGAGCCAAGCTCATGCCTCGTCGTGCTGCAATTTGGTTGATCTTCTCATTGATCTCTTGATCAGAGATACGAATATGGGCTTTTTCTATAGCACTCTTTTCGAGTCGATCTTTGATTAGTGCCTCCACCGCGGCCTTTTTGGACATATTAAGTTTCTCTTGTACGGCTTGAATCTCTAATATTGTAATGGGTTCACCATCCACATCGATAGCAATGGCATCGATGACTTGGGCATTGGCACTTAGCAGTGCAAAGAGTAGTAGAGGTAGAATCTTCTTCATTGTTACTGTTTCCATTTTATTTAGGTTTTGGTGATGATTATATCAAAATAGCTTTATAAAACAAATTATAGTGTAAAATTAGATCTATAAATATAGATGGAGCAGAAAATGAAAGCACTTTTTAGAATTGGGGGATTTATCCCTTACATATTGATAGTTCTACTCAATGCCATGACCGATTTGGGACATAAGGTTATTTTGCAAAATACCATATTTAAAGCCTATGATGGCTCTGAACTTATCATCCTTACCGCTATTGTTAATGGACTCATACTTTTGCCCTATATCTTTCTCTTCTCTCCATCAGGATTTTTGAGTGACAAGTACCCCAAAGTTCAGATCATACGAGTCGCTTCACTCTTTGCTGTGGGAATTACAACTTTAATACTTTTTGCTTATATTATGGGGTGGTTTTGGTTTGCCTTTGCAATGACCTTTGTGCTTGCGGCACAATCTGCTATCTATGCACCCGCAAAGTATGGACTAATCAAAGAGATGGTAGGCAATGAGAAGCTTACCCAAGCTAATGCTATGGTGCAGTCTACGACTATTATTGCTATTTTGGCAGGAGCGGTGATCTATTCGATCTTCTTTGAATCGCTACTTGCCAATCAGAGTGTAGAGAAAGGGGAGATACTTCGTCATATCTATCCTGTAGGATTTGCGTTAATTGGGGCATCAGTAGTAGAGTTTCTCCTCTCTTTGCAACTTATCAAGCGTATAGAGATCAAAAAGAGTATGCAGTTTAAACCTCGAAAGTATGCCAACCTAACCTATCTTAAAGGGAACATAAAACTCCTTCAAAAGAGCCAAACAGTTTGGCTCTCTATTATTGGTCTCTCTATATTTTGGGGCATCTCCCAACTAGTAGTTGCCACCTTTGGGGCATACCTCAAAGAGAATATGGGGATAGACAATACCATTATAGCCCAAGGTGTACTATCTATTTCAGGTTTAGGGATTATAGCAGGGTCTCTTTTTGTGGGGCGTGTTAGCAGACGATATATTGAGACAGGGATTATACCTATTGGGGCATTGGGGATAACGCTTTCGCTCTTCTTGATCTCTAGTGTTAACTCTACTTATCTACTTGGTGGGCTCTTTTTCTTCTATGGATTTTTTGCTGGACTCTTTATTGTGCCTCTTAATACCCTTATTCAGTTTGCTACGCCCAAAAGGATGATGGGAAAGGTTCTAGCAGGGAGTAACTTTATGCAGAATATCTCTATGTTTTTCTTCTTAGTGTTGGTGACCCTCTTTGCTCTGATAGGGATATCGACATCAGGACTCTTTATGGTAGCGACACTAATTGCACTAATAGGATTTCTCTATACTATGGTGAAGTTGCCTCAATCAATGGTACGTTTTGCGGTACGTTTTCTCTTTGGGTTGCGATACAAAATTGATGTTGAAGGGGTAGATAATCTCAAATCCAACCGAGGTATTTTGCTCTTGGGAAACCATGTCTCCTTTTTGGATTGGGCACTGTTGCAGATTGCCTATCCCAAACCGATCCGTTTTGTTATCAATCGATACTACTATAATTTGTGGTACTTTAAACCTTTTTTCAAATTTTTTGGTGCTATTCCTATCTCCAATCGTGGGGGCAAAAATGCACTCAAGGCAGTTACCGAAGCACTCAATCAAGGGGATACGGTAGCACTTTTTCCTGAGGGGCATCTCTCTCGTAATGGTCACTTGGGTAAGTTCCAAAAGGGGTTTGAGTATGCCACTGCAGAGGTGAGAGGCAATGCACAAATCATCCCTTTCTATCTGCGTGGGTTGTGGGAGGGGGAATTCTCCCACGCATCATCTAAAATGCGATCCAAAAAACAGCGTGATGTAGGTGTTGCATTTGGAAAACCTATGCCAATAAGTAGCAAGGCAAATGAGGTAAAAGAGGCAGTATTTAGACTCTCTATAAGCTCATGGGAAGCCTATACCAAGCGATTACCATCCCTACAAAAAGCGTGGATAGTAGAGGCAAAAAAGGTAGGCAGAGGGCTTTGTGTAGCAGACTCTACAGGTGTAGAGCTTAGTGGTTATCGATTTATTACGGCTGTTCTACTTATGAGAAAAGCTTTCAAATCTATTTTGAGCAAAAATCAAAATGTAGTTCAAATCGTCCCAACAAGTGCAGGTGGTTCTATCTCCAATATGGCAACCCTAACGCTTGGTAAAACTATTGTAAACCTAAACTACTCATCAGGTACAGAGAGTCTAAAACATGCGATAGAATTAGCCCAAATAGAGCAGATAATCACCTCCAAACAGTTTATAGTTAAATTAAAAGCAAAAGGTTTTGACCTAGATGAAGCCCTAGAGGGTGTTGAGCTAATCTACCTAGAGGAGCTAAAAGCCAAAATGAGTAAATCATCACAACTTTTGACCTTTTTGATGGCAAGATTTATGCCAACAACACTACTTAGTCTGCTATTTATCAAAGATAGACCAATCGACTCAACAGCAGGGATTCTATTCTCTAGTGGAAGTGAGGGGAGACCAAAAGGGATAGAGTTAACACACCAAAACTTTATGGGTAATATCAAACAGATAGCATCTCTTATGAATCCCAATGATGAGGATGTACTCTTAGGAACGCTACCTATATTTCACTCTTTTGGACTAACTGTTACGACGCTATTTCCACTAATAGAGGGAGTGCCTGTTGTCTGTCATCCTGACCCCACAGATGGTTTAGGCATCGCAAAACTATCAGCCAAATACAACGCAACTATTCTCTTTGCTACAGCCACATTCTATAGACTCTATGCACGAAATAGAAAGATTCACCCCCTAATGTTTGATAAACTAAGATTTGTAGTAGCAGGAGCAGAAAAACTTCCAAATGAGATAGCAGAGCTATTCAAAAAGAGATTTGGCAAAAGCATACTAGAGGGGTATGGCACAACAGAGACCACACCAGTGGCTAGTTGTAATATCCATGATGCTATTGATCCTGATGATTACCATATCCAAGTTGGAAACAAGCGTGGAACCATCGGTTTGGCCTTGCCAGGGAGTAGCTTTATGATAGTTGACCCTGATACCTTTGAGCCTCTACCAACAGGAGAGGATGGGATGATGCTAATAGGTGGAACACAAGTGATGAAAGGGTATCTCCAAGATGAGGAAAAAACTAAATCAGTAATCAAAGAGATAGATGGAATCAGGTGGTATATCACAGGTGACAAAGGTCATGTAGATGAGGATGGTTTTGTAACCATTGTAGATAGATATAGCCGTTTTGCAAAAATTGGTGGAGAGATGGTTAGCCTTGGGCTTGTGGAGGGAGAGATTGGTAAGCTTTTAGGTGAAGATGACCAGATAGCCATAACAGCTATTCCTGATATCAAAAAAGGGGAGAGATTAGTACTGCTATTAGAGGGCAACAAAGAGTTAGATGAGCTAAAAAGGGAGATTAAGGAGCTAGATATAAACCCTCTTTTTGTTCCTAGTGACTATTTTAAGGTAGATAAGATTCCTAAACTTGGAACTGGCAAGGCGGATTTTAAAGGGGCTAAGAGGTTGGCTCTTGAGTTGGTTGGATAGATTTTACATTTACAAACCCAATACTTAAGATAATTTATCTTATAAGTTTAGTTTCTGTTTTATTGAACTTTGCTATAATCTGTTCAAAAAATATGGAGAGTACCATGGTCATTACAAAAAGAGTAACATTTATAGCCAAAGAGGGTTGTGAAGAGAAGATGAAAGAGCTTTTGTCTGCGATGGTTGTACCAAGCAAAGCAGAGGATGGGTGTATCTTTTATGATATTTTTCAGTATGAGAACAATCCACGAAAGTTTATGGCTGTTGAGTCTTGGAGAGATGAGGCAGCACTTGATGGACACAAAGCTTCTGCTCACTATGCTGTTTATAAATCCTCTTATGAACCCTATTGTGAGAAGAAATATACAGATGAGTTGGAAGTGTTGGGCTAATGAGAAACCTATGGGATGCCAAAGAGGCAGAGAGATACAAAACAGATTTGGCACTTAGGGTCTACTCCTCAAACCTTTTGGGTCGTAGTGATGAGTTGGTGTTGCATGGAGGGGGAAATACCTCAGTAAAATCAACCATCAATGGTGAAGAGATACTCTATGTCAAAGGGTCAGGTTGGGATTTGGTGAGCATAAAAGAGGAGGGGTTTGCCCCTGTTAAGATGGCAACTCTCCTAGCAATGGCAAAGCTTGAGTCATTGAGTGATAGCGATATGGTCGCAGGTCAAAAGGCAGCGATGATTGACCCTCTAGCCCCCAATCCCTCTGTTGAGGCGATTTTACATGCGATTATTCCTTTTAAGGTGGTTGATCATACTCACGCAGATGCGATTGTGACTATCTCCAACTCAGTCAATGGGAGCAAACATATTGCCAAACTCTTTCCTAACTTTTTGATTGTTCCTTATGTTATGCCAGGTTTTGATTTGGCTCATACAATCTATGAGATGACGCGTGATTTTGATTGGGAGGCGTGTGAGGGGATTATCCTGCACCATCATGGGATTTTTACCTTTGATAATGATGCCAAGAGATCTTATGATAAGATGATTGATGCCGTAAGCCGAGCAGAAGCGTTTTTGAATGAGCATGCTTTGGTATCTTTTTCTCAGTTATCACCAATGTTCTCTTGCAGTATAGAGCGTCTGCAATCATCTATTTCAAAAGCCAAAGGGCATGAGGTGATACTCAAGGTCAATCAGACACAGTTGGCATTGAAGTATGCCTCTAATCCCTATTTGGAGGAGTTTGCTACCCGTGGGGTTTTGACACCTGAACATATTATTCGTACCAAACATCAGCCACTAATTATTGATGGAAACAACATAGATGAGGCGATAGAGGCGTATATCGAAGGGTACAAAGAGTATTTTGAGACTTTTGCAACCGATGAGATAATGCTTAACCCCGCACCCAACTATGCCGTGATCAAAGATTTTGGGGTAGTGATGTTTGGCAAGAGTGAAAAAGAGGTCAATATACTCAATGATATTGTAGAGCATACCATGATGGCAGTGCTTCGTGCTGATATGCTTGGTGGTTATAAGTCCATCTCTATGGCGGATAGTTTTGCAATGGAGTATTGGGAGCTAGAACAGGCAAAATTGAAGAGATAATTTGTTGGAAAAAGGAACAACCATGCAGTACCTAATGGCAATAGATGCGGGAACAGGTTCTGTTCGTGCAGTGATTTTTGATACACAGGGCAATCAGATAGCTGTATCGCAACAGGAGTGGAGGCATATCCAAGAGGAGGGGGTGCCAGATAGCATGGGTTTTGATACGACCAAAAACTGGGAGATTACCAAAACCTGTATCAGGGAGTCAATCGATAGAGCAGGAATCGATCCTGAGGATATCTTAGCACTTAGTGCTACCTCCATGCGTGAGGGGATTGTTCTTTATGATGCCAAGGGCAATGCCTTGTGGGGGGTTGCCAATGTGGATGCGAGAGCCTCTTGGGAAGTTAGCTATCTCAAAGAGAACTTTGAGGGGATTGAAGAGGCGTTCTATGCTCGATCAGGTCAGACCTTTGCACTGGGTGCATTGCCTCGGCTCTTGTGGCTTAAGAACCATAAGCCTGAGATCTATGAGCAGGTTGCCTCTATCTCTATGATTGGTGATTGGATCTTAGCAAAACTCTCAGGTGTAATTGCGACAGACCCTAGTAATGGTGGCACTACGGGGATCTTCTCTCTCCAAGATCGAGACTGGGCAGCAGATATGGCAACCAGAGTAGGACTCAAAGATAATATCTTCCCTCCTGTCTTTGAGGTAGGAGAGGTGATAGGCACTGTCACCCCTGAAGCCTCCTCTCAAACATCTCTCTCTACTCGAACCAAAGTGGTCATGGGGGGAGGTGATGTGCAACTTGGTTCTGCAGGGCTTGGTGTGGTCAAAGCGGGGCAGGTAGCGATACTTGGTGGCTCTTTTTGGCAACAGGTGGTCAATATCAGCTCTGATACGCCACCTCCCCAAGATATGGGTATTCGTCTCAATCCTCATGTGGTAGCAGGACTCTCACAAGCAGAGGGGATTACCTTCTTCTCTGGTTTGGTAATGCGATGGTTTCGTGATGCCTTTTGTGAGATAGAGAAGCGTGAAGCCAAGGAGCGAGGCATTGATCCTTATGCCGTTTTGGAGGAGAAAGCCTCGGCTGTTCCTGTTGGCTCTTATGATATTATGCCGATCTTCTCAGATAGCATGAACTATGGCAAGTGGTATCATGCAGCACCAAGTTTTGTCAACCTCTCTATTGATCCTATGATCTGTAATCGTGCCTCGATGTTCCGAAGTCTTCAGGAGAATGCCTGTATCGTCTCTGCTATTAATCTCAAGAAGATTCAGGCATTTACAGATGTGAAGATTCATGAGATTGTCTTTGCAGGGGGAGCGAGTAAAGGAAGATTGTGGCCACAGATCCTTGCGGATGTGACAGGTACTCAGATCAAAATCCCAAAAGTAACTGAAGCAACCGCTCTTGGTGCTGCAATGGCAGCGGGAGTTGGTGCAGGGATTTATGACTCTTTGGTTGAAGCCTCTGAGGCATTAGTAGTTTGGGATCGAGACTATCAACCCAATGCTTTAAACTTTGAGAAGTATAATACCATTCAGAAAAAGTGGGAAGCGGTGTATCAAAAGCAGTTGCAACTGGTTGACGAGGGGTTGACCAATGCCATGTGGAAAGCACCTGGATTATCATAGAATTTAAAAGTAGTAAGGAAAGAGATGTATCTATTTACAAGTGAAGTGGTTGCCCCTGGGCATCCTGATAAGTGTGCGGATATTATTGCCGATAGTATTGTGGATAAGTTGATTATGGGGGATGCTCGATCTCGTGTCGCCTCAGAGGTTTTTGTGGCAGGAAAACATGTCATTATTGGTGGAGAGGTAACCTCTAACACCAAATTAACCACCGAAGATTATGCCCAAATTGTTCATGATGCACTGGTTAATATCGGCTATAATGGTAATCCCTATTTTACCAAAGAGGAGTGTCTTCACCCTGAAGATGTAGAGGTACAGGTACTTTTAAACTCACAATCACCTGATATAAACCAAGGTGTTGACCAAGAAGATGGTGAGACAGGTGCAGGAGATCAAGGAATTATGTTTGGGTATGCCGATTGTGAAACCCAAAACTATATGCCCTCTGCCATTACCTATGCTCGTCTCTTGATGGAGAGAGTCTATGCCTTTGCCAAAGCCAATCCCGATAAGCTAGGGGTAGATATCAAGACCCAAGTGACTATGGATTATGGGTGCAAAGAGAACTTTGAGCATTGTCAACCTCAATCGATTCACACCATTGTGGTCTCAGCCCCTTGTGTTGCCAATATGAGCATCGATGAGGTGCGTCGTTTGATTCAAGAGCTTATTGATACATCAGGCTTACCAAGTGAGCTTTATGACCCCAAAGAGTGCATCATTCATATCAACCCTACTGGGAAGTATGTCTCTCACTCCTCACTGCATGACTCAGGCTTGACAGGTCGTAAACTAATAGTTGACAGTTTTGGTGGCTATGCCCCAATTGGTGGAGGTGCTCAAAGCTCCAAGGATTACACCAAAGTGGATCGTTCAGGACTCTATGCAGGACGTTATATCGCCAAGCATATTGTCGCAGCAGGACTTGCCAAGAAGTGTGTGGTTCAGATCTCTTACGCAATTGGGGTCGCACGACCCACCTCTGTTGCGGTAGATACCTATGGTACTGTCATTGAGGGGCTAGATGATGATAAGCTTTCTGCTTTTGTGATGGAGAATTTCCCACTGACTCCTAACTGGATTACCCAAAAATTTGCACTCGATAGACCCTCTAAAGCAACCTTCCTCTATGCAGATGTTGCTGCTCGTGGACAGGTAGGGCAGAGTGACTATCCGTGGGAGCAGTTGGATCAATTAGCAATTTTTGAATCACTAAAGGCGTAATATATGGATATTCTCTCTTTGATTGGACGAAAGCGAGAGCTATTTGCTGAGGATATTATAAATCAAGAGAAGAGATTGGCTCAAGTTGTTGCCAATTCACGATTTCTGGTTTTGGGTGGGGCAGGTTCTATCGGTCAAGCAGTTACCAAAGAGATCTTCAAACGTCACCCAAAAAAACTGCATGTAGTAGATCTTAGCGAAAACAATATGGTTGAGCTGGTACGAGATTTGCGTAGTAGTTTTGGGTATATTTCAGGAGAGTTTAAGACCTTTGTCTTGGATATTGGTTCGATAGAGTATGATGCTTTTTTCCAAGCTGATGGAGAGTATGATTATCTATTGAACCTCTCTGCACTAAAACATGTTCGCAGTGAGAAGGACCCCTTTACCTTGATGAGAATGGTCAATACCAATATCTTTAATACCGATAAAACTATTCAAGATGCCATTAAAAAAGGGGTCAAAAAATACTTCTGTGTCTCAACTGACAAAGCTGCCAACCCTGTCAATATGATGGGGGCATCCAAACGGATTATGGAGATGTTTGTCCATCAACACTCAGAGGAGATTACTGTCTCTATGGCACGGTTTGCGAATGTCGCATTCTCTGATGGTTCTCTGTTGCATGGATTCAATCAGCGTATTGCTAAAAATCAACCCATTGTTGCACCCAATGATATAAAACGCTATTTTGTTACCCCCCAAGAGTCGGGGGAGTTGTGCCTACTCTCTTGTATTTTTGGAGAGAACCGTGATATCTTTTTCCCAAAATTGAGTGAGGATCTACACCTAATCTCCTTTGCTGATATTGCGATAAAATATTTGGAAAGATTGGGATATGAACCCTATTTATGTTCAGATGAGGAGGAGGCAAGGGCTTTGGCTAAAACCCTTCCCAAAGAGGGGAGATACCCCTGTCTTTTTACAGCTAGTGATACCACAGGAGAGAAAGATTTTGAGGAGTTTTTTACCGATCAAGAGAAGTTGGATATGAATCGGTTTATCAACTTAGGTATTATTAAAAATGAGATCAACTTTGACAAAATGCTCCTTGAGGAGTTTACTCATACCATTGAAGAGATGTTGGCAAAAAAATCATGGAGCAAAGAGGAGATGGTAAGACTCTTCTTTAGAATGATTCCTGATTTTGATCATAAGGAGAGAGGAAAGTATCTGGATGAGAAGATGTAATCAACTTCTGATAGAGAAGGTTACTTACTCCTCTCACTGTTATAAAACCAATTGGTAGCCTCGACAAACCCATCAAGACTTCCGCAATCAAATCGTCTTCCTTTGAATTTGTAAGCGATAACTTTTCCCTGTTTGGCTTGTTCTAGCAGTGCATCAGTAATCTGAATCTCTCCACCTCTACCAGGCTTAGTCTCTCTTAGGATATCAAAGATATCAGGAGTTAAGATATAGCGACCAATAATGGCAAGATTGCTTGGTGCATCCTTAGGGTCAGGCTTCTCTACCATATCTGTAACCCGATAAGTATCCTTGGTACCATCCACTAACTTACCTGCAATCACCCCATACTTATGGGTTTGCTCCATAGGAACCTCTTCGATAGCAACGACTGAGCATTGATAGCGATCAAACACCTCACTCATCTGCGATAATACCCCTTGATCCTCATGATAGCAAAGATCATCTGCCAAAATAACAGCAAAAGGCTCATTGCCAATGAGCGTCTCACCTGTTAATATCGCATGACCTAAGCCCTTCATCTCAATCTGTCTTGTGTAGGAGAAGGTACACTCTGAGATAAGCGAACGAATCTCATTTAATAGTAGCTCTTTGCTTCCTCCCTTGATCTGATGCTCTAGCTCATAGGAGATATCAAAGTGATCCTCAATTGCACGTTTTCCCCGTCCACTGACAATTGCCATGGTCTTGATCCCTGCAAGAAGAGCCTCCTCTACCCCATATTGAATTAGAGGCTTTGTTAAAATAGGCAACATCTCCTTAGGCGTTGCCTTGGTAGCAGGAAGAAAACGTGTCCCATAACCTGCTGCGGGGAATAGACATTTATTGATCATGATTAAACCTTTGTTTTAATTTCTCTTTTAATATAACCTTACCTGACTCTACACCTGGTTGATTATAGGTATCGACATTAATGAGTTGTCCCACTAGTGAGGTCAACAGCTCATAGTAGTAGATCAACTTCCCTATACACTCCTCACTAACACGCTCAATAATAATCTCATCAAGTGGGATATCTCTTTGTGCTAAGAGTGCTTCAATAACAGAGTCACTCTGCATGGTAATAAGATCATGAAAAGTAACCCCATTGAGTATATCTAACCCCTCAAGATGGGGCAAAGAGATCTCAGGAATCTTTAGCTCATTTTGAAAATCATCAATCTTAATAAAGGTAATAGATTTATCTCTTGTCCCCTCTACAATCAACTGTAAAAAGGAGTGCTGATCCTTAGGACCAATCAATCCAATAGGGGTTACCCCCACATTAAATGCCGAGTTGGACTGTCTTTTACCCAGACTCTCTCCCCAGAGTTGAACATACCATTCAGCAAAATAACGCAATGTCTCAGAGTAGGCAAAAAGACAGTTAATATTATAAGTGGTATGGTACTTGGCATAAAAGATCGCCTTATTTAGAAGTGACTCTTGAAGATACCCATCATTAAAAAAACTCTCCTTAACCCTACTCGCTCCAACTAAAAGTAAAGCAATATCTATCCCACAAAGAGCCAAAGGCAATAGCCCAACCACCGAAAGAACAGAGAAACGCCCCCCAACTCCTGAGGGAAGATAGAATACTTTTGATCCAATCTCTTGAGCAAAATAATCTAGCGGTGAATTACTGTCTGTGATAAATGTATAGAGGTTAGCATCACGATGCTTGGCATAGAAATATTTAAAAATGGAGATGGTCTCAACGGTTGTTCCTGACTTGCTAATCACCAAAAAATGGGATTTTTCAATATCAATTTTGGAGAGAAGATCCATAATATTAAGTGGATCTGTACTCTCAAAAAAATAGAGTTTACGCAGAGGTCTCTTGGTTGGTTTAAGAAATTCATAAATAGCCTTGGCTCCCAATGAGCTACCACCAATTCCCAATACCACAATACTCTCAACTTGCTCATCAAATTGATCTCTATAGGCTAAAATCTCATCAATATTCTCATCGGGAAGATTATAATACCCCACCAAAGAACGCTCCCTCTCTATGGCTAAGAGCAGTGATTTTTTCTCTTGGGTTTGTCGCTTACAAACATCAAAATGTAATCTGTTTTTCATACGACACCCCTATCTACGATACATTTTCATGATAAAAAGAGACAATCTTATTGATCCTCTTAGTCACCTCATCTACTCCCAAAATCATCATAATCTCATCCAATCCAGAACCTCTCATCGCTCCTAACAAAGCAAGACGTAGGGGTTGACCGATCTTACCAAATCCTATCTCTCGCTCTGTAACAATCTGCTCAATGACGGCATGATAATCTTCAACTTTACAAAGGCTCTCTTTGGCACTATTGAGACGTGAAGAGAAATCCTCTAAGATATCCAATGTTCCCTGTTTGAAGGCTTTTTTGAAAGCTTTAGGATCATAGTCAGTTGGTGCATTGAGGATAAACTTAATCTGATCTGCCAACTCAACCATAGTCTTTCCTCTCTCTTTGGTTGCATTGAGGATGAGATCTCGCTTATCATGGTTGGTAATATCAACACCGTATGATTTAAGCAACATTGCCAACTCGGCGTGTGGTTTGTTTTTGATATAGTGTGCATTTAACCAAAGAAGCTTATCCAGATTATAGTTAGAGGCACTCTTGTTGATATCCTTAGGATCAAACAGAGATATCATCTCCTCAACACTGAAGATCTCCTGATCCCCATGACTCCATCCCAAACGTACCAGAAAATTCAAAAGGGCTTCAGGTAAATATCCTAGTTTTTGATACGCCATCACATCTGTTGCACCATCTCGTTTGGAGAGTTTTTTGCCCTGTTCATTATTGATCATTGCAACATGATAGAAGTTGGGCAGAGCAAATCCTAATGCCTCATAGACAATAATCTGTTTTGGGGTATTGTAGAGGTGATCATCGCCACGAATCACATCTGTTAACCCCATGAGTGCATCATCAATAGCAACAACAAAGTTATAAGTAGGCACACCCCCTGCTCTGGCAATCACAAAATCATCTACCTCTGAGGCATCAACAGAGAATACCCCCTTAATACCATCTACAAATGAGATTTTGCCCTCTTGGGGGGCTTTGATTCTAATAACAGGCTCTACCCCCTTGGGAGGAGTTCCCTTGAAATCTCTATATCGTCCATCATATCGCGTTCTCTCCCCTCTTGCCATCTGATCCTCTCGAAGTTTTGCCAACTCCTCTTTGGTCATATAGCATCGATAGGCTTTCCCCTCCTCTAAGAGTTGATCGATATATTTTTGATAGATATCAAACCGTTTAGATTGATAGAGTGCTTCACCATCATAACTCATCCCCACCCAATCAAATGCTTTGAGAATCGCTTGAAGTGCCTCTTCTGAATTGCGAGAGAGATCAGTATCCTCAATTCTTAACAAAAATTTACCTTGATTTTTTTGGGCCCAAAGCCAAGAGAAAAGAGCAGTTCTAAGCCCCCCTATATGTAGATATCCTGTAGGAGAGGGTGCAAAACGGGTTATTATCATCACTAAGCCTTATATAATTAGTAGGCAAATTATAACCTAAGAGCCATTAATGTTTCGTTTATTACCACAGTTATAGTATACTTAATGTAAAATTATATTAATGATTTAAGGATTAAGAGATAGTATGATAATTTTAGGTGACAGATACCACTTTAGCGGTGTTGAGCAGGAGCGTTTGGCAAAAAAGTTTCCACAGATAACCCATATTAGTTATAAAGATCTCTCTGCTACAAATGCAATAGAGAAGATTGATGCTATTATCAAACAACAGACCCCTTCACTGATTGTACTCAATACCAAAGCGATCCTTCCCTCAAACCTCTTAACCTATCTTACCAAACTTGAACTTCGAGGGGTTTACTACCTCACTATTGAGCATTTTTTGGAGAAGTATCTACACAAATGTTTTATCAGTCAAGAGAGCAGAGATGTTGCTTTTTTGGAGCATATCCATGCCTATACTCCCTTTCAATACTTTCAGAAACGCACTATTGATTATATTAGTATAGCTCTTCTACTAATCCCTACGCTACTTGCCATTATCTATACAAAATATCGCATCAACAAAGAGTCTCCCGGACCTCTCTTTTTTAGACAACGCCGTGTGGGACGAGGAGAGAGAGAGTTTTGCTGTATCAAACTACGCTCCATGTCTCTTGATGCAGAAAAAAATGGAGCAGCTTTTGCTTGTGAGAATGATCCAAGAGCCTTCCCTTGGGGAGAGAGGATTCGTTATACCAAAATTGATGAACTAATTCAACTTTACAATGTCGCCAAAGGGGAGATGCACTTTGTTGGACCTCGACCAGAGCGACCTATCTGGACAAAAGAGTTTGAAAAATCAATCCCCTACTATACCCAACGCCATGTGGTTGCTCCAGGCATTACGGGACTAGCGCAGATCAAATATCAATATGGAGCAGGAAAGCTCGATGCAGAGCAGAAACTAATGTATGATCTCTACTATATCAAAAACTGGAACATACTTTTAGAACTAGAGATTATTTGGAAAACTATCCTCTTTGTTTTGACCAAAAAACGAAAGAACTTATCAAATTTTTAACCTAAATTGGATAAGGTTATATCAAGGAGATATTTTGAAAACAGTTAAACTTATGCTACTCTTATGCCTAACACTCCATGCCAGAGAGGGGCTTGTAGAGCTTCTATCTGAAAAAAACACCTTTATTGAGGGAGGGATTATTCATCAAAATATTGATAACTACGAGAATACACAAGCACTCCACCTCTCTTATAGCTATATGAATTTCGATCGGTGGGGGGTAGATATTGGCTACTCTCAGAGCTTTTATAAGGGCAAAAACAAAAAGAGTGGAGAGGAGAAGAACTTCTCCTCTGCCTATCTCTTTGGTAGCTATCTTATTCCACTTAGCTCCTCAGTGGCTTTTAAATCCAAAGTAGGCTATGCCAAAAACAAAAGTAGCCGTGATGGGCTAGGTTATGGTGTTGAGCTTATCTTTCAGATGAATCAAAACAGTGGATTTAGTTTGGGATTTCAGAAAATGAACAAAAACATCAACTACTTTATGGTCAATACCATCTACAAACTTCACTAGATCTATTCTGTGAACCACCCCACCATTAACGGCGAAGGTTTACAGAATAATTGCTAAATTTTATCTAAAGTATGTTATTCTAGTATAAATAATATTTTTATAAAATGGAACTTTATGCGATATATTGTAAGTTTATTTTTTATTACTGTCTCTGTTTTTGGATTTAACTACCATCTAAACCCCTACCCTATAGCTGATAATGTCTACTGCTTTTTTGGACTTGGCAAAGAGGCAAACGAGATCAATGGTGGGAATATCGTCAACAGCTGTTATGTGGAGATCAAAGATGGGTATGTTGTTATTGATAGTGGTCCAACCTATAGTTATGCCCAACAGGCATACAATCTTATGCAACAACAAAAACGACTTCCTGTAAAATATGTCATCAATACCTCTTCAGATGATCCTCATATTTTGGGAAATGGTTTCTATAAAGAGCAAGGAGCTACAATTTTGGCACCCAAAGGGTATGATGCCAATCGAGAACCTCAACTTGCAAAGAGGATCACCCCTGATGCCTTTATCAATACACATATTATTCCTCCTGATCGCCTAATTACCAAAGACACCAATATCAAATGTTGTAGTATGCAGATTACCATTAATAAGATTATCTCAAGTGATGACAACTATCTAACAGTCTTTATTCCAAGTCGTAATGTACTTTTTGCAGGAGACATGATCTACAATAACCGTATACCTGCACTCAAAAAGGGACGATCACTTATTAAGTGGATTGAAGCACTCAAAAAGATTGAAAAGCAGTCATGGGAGAGGGTTATCTCGGCTCACGGTACAAAGAGTAGATACTCTGCACTAAGAAACACACAGAGCTATCTAACCATACTCAAAGAGCGTGTCGAAGAGAGTATCAAAAATGGACTAAGCAAAGAGGATGCCATGCGAGAGATTCAACTTCTCTCCTTTATAGATGACTCTCTTTATGATAGATGGCACAAACAAAATGTGGCAGTTGCCTATGATGAACTCTCAAAAGTAGTCTCTAAAAAAGTTCTATCTACCCCAAAAAAAATAGAGCAAAAGAGAGAGAAAAAAAAACAACAGAAAGAAGCATCCAAAAAACAAAAGAGTTCTAAAAAAAATCTATACGAACCCAATATACGCTACCATAGTTTCTCTCGTGCAATCAAAAGAGCACAACGAGAAAAGAGAATTGTACTGCTTAAGGTACGCTCAGACAACTGCCCATTTTGTGATGAACTTGACAGAACTTTAAAAAGCAACAATCAGGTCAAGAGATTGATCAATAAACACTATATTATGGTACAGATGAACAACTCCAGAGATCATCTACCATTAGGTATCCAAGTTGGTGTTACCCCCTCCTTAGTATTTATTCGTCCAGACCAGAAGAGAGTTGAGATGATTATTCCAGGTATTGAGACATTGAGTGAACTGATCAATGTACTTAAAGAGGGGATCAAAGATGGAAAGGCAAATGGTTATTTGAAATAATGAAAAAGATAGGAACTGTACTTAAACTCTTTATCTCACAGCATGGTCTACCTAACCGTGTGACACAACAGAGTATACATCTTGACAGGGGAGGTGTTTTGGGAGATAAATTTTATAATAAGAACCCAAAACGCTCTACCCTTCTTACCTCTACAGAGAGTTATCTTCTAGCCAAAAAACATAATATCTCTATAGATTTTGGTCAATTAGGAGAGAACATACTTATTGACTATAATCCCTATCATCACCCCGTGGGTAGTCAATTACAAATAGGAGAAACACGATTAGAGATAACCCAAAAGTGTCCTATCTGCAATCATCTATCTGCAATAGATCACAGGCTTCCTCAGCTTCTAATTCATGACCGAGGCATCTTTGTGCGTCTTGTAGAGGGGGGAGAGATTCATCTCAATGATAGTGTTTATCTTATAAGGAGTTAGCACAACTTATGAAGACTACCATTATTGAATATCTCCTTCTCTTGTTGGTTCTCTTGGCCCTCTTCTCAATTAGTATCGCTTTAGAGGTTAATCTCTACCCTTATCTCTCCGCTATTACCCCATTTGTGTGGTACATTAGTAAGCAACAAAACAATACAATCTCTTTTATACTCTTTACGCTTACGCTACTTATTGTTATCAATATGGAGTATCTACTCTTTGTTGATTATATGAATAAACCATGGTTTGCTGGAGAAGATCCCTTTACCTGTGATGGTCCATGCTATGGTTGGTATACCTATGAACACAATATTAATTTTGAGATCATTACCAATATCTCGCTTCAGGTAACCTCCTCTTTGATTTTACTTTTAATAAAGATACTCTCTCTAAGAAAAAAAGATCACTAAAAATAGTATAATACAGTAAAAAGAGACTCAATAATGATAAAAAAAATAACCTCTCTACTGCTTATACTTCTTCTATCTGGCTGTTTTGCCAATGAAAAAAAAGAGGAGAAGAGTAGTGATACAAAAACCGCACAGCCATCTTCACTCTTTACACTTAAGACCATCAAAGGTCAAACCATCCATATCGATGAGACACAAGGGGGATTAACCTTTCATGAGTTTAAGGATAAGGCTACTATTTTTGTCTTTTTTGGCTATCGATGCCCTCCCTGTTTGCGAGAGATTCCTGAGTTGATTGCACTCAAGAATGAAAAGCACAAAGATCTTGCCATTGTAGGTTTAGAGGTGCAAGGACTTGACCCCCAAGGCTTAACAGATTTTGCCCAACGTCACAAAATTAATTATCCACTTATCTCAGCAAAGAACAATAGTAACTTTATCAGCTATGTCGCTCAAAGAGCCAACTGGCAAGGTGCTATTCCTTTTCTTTTGGGATTTGACAAAAAAGGGGTTGTCCAAGTTGTGCATACAGGTGGCATTACAAAAGTGGCATTTGAGAAGATCTACACCATGCTTACTTCTCAATCAACTCAAGACCAAAACCTTACCCATAAGTAGACAAAAGGTCTACTCCCTCTTCTCTATCTCCTCCTAATATCAACAGAACACCATATCAGTGATCAAATAGCTCTATCTACTAGTTGTTTATTGTTTAAAAATAATAATTATTGTTGTTTATTAATCTTTTTTTGATATAATTTAAATAGATTATCCAAGGAGAGCAACATGACTCGACAGACCATACGATATATTATACTAACACTTCTCACACTCTCTTCAGGTGTTCTCTATATTACTGCCAACACCATCTTCCCTATTGAGGCGATGGAAAAAAAAGCACCAAAACTGGATATACAACAGGAGCAAAAAGCCACACTACACTATCTCAATCAACTTAGAGAGGGTGCAGGACTTACACCTCTTAGATCCAATAAAGCCCTCACCTTAGCTGCTAAAAATCATGCTAATTATCTAATAAAAAACAAAAAAATTGGACACTATGAGCATCAAAAAGATCCTCTCTTTACAGGAGAGTATGGCTCTAGCCGTGCTATCTATACAGGATACAATACCCCCATGATTATAGAGAATGTCTCTAGTAACAATCAAAGTTATAAAGAGTCAATAGATGGTCTTATGGCCGCAATCTACCATCGATTTGGCTTTTTGGATTTTCATATCAATGAGATTGGTATTGGTATCGATCAAAGTAAGCAGAATCTCTATCAAACAGCCTTTGTCTACGATATGGGCAATCAAGAGATTAATAATCTCTGTAGAGATCATCCAAAAGTAACCAACACCCTATCTGCTGTCAATGTCTGTGCTAATAAAGAGATATCTATCCCAAAAAGAGATTTCTTTAGAGCTATTAATAGCAATAAGGAGAATAGCCATACAGTTTCCTACCCTTATGCTAACCAAATAGATGTTCCTCCTGTCTTCTATGAGGAGTTTCCTGATCCACTTCCCAAACAGAGTGTTAGCGGATTTCCTATCAGTCTCAGTTTTGATGAGTTCTACTTTAAAACTATCAAGATGATAAGCTTCAAACTCTACAACTCAAAAGGAGAAGAGATTCAAGAGACCCTCATGTATGATCAAAAAAGTGACCCTAACCATAGGCTCAAAAAATTTGAGTTTGCACTCTTCCCACTTCAACGATTGGCATGGAGTAGTACCTATAGCGTAGAGGCGATCTATCAAGCCGATGGCATACCTAAAACGAGAAGATGGCATTTTACAACCAAAACATTCAAAGAACCACTCTATGCAGTAACCCCAAACAACCACCATTACAGACTTGCCAAAGGGGCATCTGCTATCTTCTATTTTCCACCATACTCAACAGATGATACCCTACCCTCACTTCGCTATCCATCCAGCTTAGATATTCAATTTGTTGATAAAAACACCATTAAGATTACAGCAAAAGAGACATTTCAAAATAGAGTCACTCTAAAAATTGGACAACACCAACTCTCATTAGATATTTTAAATCCATAAAAAGTTATGGATTTTTTCTTGATCCAAAGATTATTATGAGAAATAATGTTTCAATTATACACATATCAAACCATCAATAAAACTCACTTCATCAATAAATTTAAGTCATTAAAATAGTCTATCGTAACTAAAAATAGTAGGGATCCTCTATTTTATCCATACAATAATAACCTTTAATTATTAAAGTCATCAGTTTTAAAAAATAAATATAGAAAAATTACCCCTTTTTAATATTTTTTTTAAAAAACTATAAATATAATTTATTGACTTTTCTAATATTATTAGATTATAATCATATTGTTCCAAGGTGTTGCGGAAAATGCCAAATTTTAAAAGGAGGACAAATGAATAAAATGACTAAAACTTCTACTGATTTAGACACTATGGTCGAGCAGAGTATAGAGCTAACCAGTAGAAGAAGTTTTTTCAAAAAAGTAGCTACCTACTCAGCATCTGCTGTGGCGGCAGGTAGTATTTTATCGCCTGTCAAGCTACTTGCCAAAGATGATGAGAATATTATACATCACTCAAAATGGGGAACTACGCTAGGGGATGAGTTGAATAAAAATCCTTATGGTTTGCCTTCTCCTTATGAACATAATGTTGTTCGTAGAACTGCGTCATTGTTATCATCTGGTGGTGATATGCATGCAGCAGTATCAATGACTCCCCTTCACGAGTTAAATGGAATCATTACGCCAAATGGTCTCTTTTTTACACGAACACACAATGGTGTAGCACATATTGACCCAAATAAATTTAGATTTATGATTCATGGTATGGTTAAAAAACCTATAGTTTTGACACTAGAAGAGATCAAAAGATACCCAAGTGAGAGTGTTATTCACTTCTTGGAGTGTCCTGCAAATGGTGCGGCTGAGTGGAAAGGTCCACAGTTTAACTCTTTACAGTTTGTCAAAGGGATGATGAGCAATGTTGAGTGGACGGGTGTTCGACTCAAAACTATTTTGGCTGATTTGGGTGTTGACCCTAAAGCTAAGTGGTGTCTAGCAGAGGGGCAAGATGGTTCAGAGATGAGCAGAACGGTTCCTGTTGAGAAGATTATGGATGATGCAATGCTTGTTTGGGCAATGAATGGTGAAGCACTTAGACCTGAGCAGGGCTATCCCTTACGACTTCTTCTTCCTGGTTGGGAGGGTAACTTATGTGTTAAGTGGTTAAAGAGACTAGAGTTTGGCGATAAACCTTGGTACTGTAAAGAGGAGACCTCTAAGTATACCGTTCTAACCGCTAGTGGTAAAGCGATTCAGCACTTCTATCCACTTGAAGTAAACTCAATCATCACCTCACCATGTCCTGAGAAGCCTTGGACAACTCTAAAAAAGGGTGATATAGTTGAGATTGAAGGACTCGCATGGTCTGGTCATGGAAAAATAAAATTAGTTGATATTAGTTTTGATGGTGGCAAAAACTGGGTTGAAGCTAGTCTCAAAGGTCTGGTATTGCCAAAGTCTTGGACACGATTTAGCTATATCTATAAGTACGAGGGCAAACCACTACTTCTCTCTAGTAGAGCAATGGATGAGGCAGGTTTTGTTCAACCAACAGTCAATCAAGAGAAAAAAGTTATCGGTGTAGAGGGTGTTTATCATAGAAACTCCATCTGTACTTGGGAAGTTACAGACAAAGGGGAGGTTAACAATGTTCAGATGCGTTCATAAAACTATTGCGATAAGTGTGGCTACGCTAGTACTAGGCTCTATCTCTCTTTTTGCCTCCGAAGCAAAAAAAGATGCTCTTGATGGTGGTATGACCTACACAAGAGATAAGGGGATGTACTCTGTTTATCATATCAATGAGCAGGTAGATAAGTTCAAAATAAATAACGGTCGAACACCAACAGCAAATGAGCTAAAAGCATGGGATACCGATATTATGCCTGATGGAACAGGACTACCTGATGGAAAAGGTTCAGTTGAACAGGGTGATGAGATTTATGAAGAGAAGTGTGGCGTCTGTCATGGTGACTTTGGTGCTGGTGGTGTTGGGTATCCTACACTAACAGGAGGGGATATCTCTTCTCTCAAAAACCAAAGAACAGCTCCAGGGATGGATGCTCCAAAGAGAACCATTGGTACCTATTGGCCACAAGCGAGTACACTGATTTGGTATATAAGAGATGCAATGCCTTATGCACACCCAAAGAGTTTAACCAATGATGAGATTTATGCTCTGACTGCTTATCTATTGGCAACTAATGAGATTACTGTTGGTGGAGAAGAGATGGGTGATGATTTTGTCTTAAGCAAAGAGAACTTTACCAAAATTGAGATGCCAAACAGGGATGGATTCTATCCTAATATTGATGGTGAAAATGGTGTTGAGAATGTAAGAAAGTTCTTCCAAAACCCTAAAAACTTCGGTGCGGTTACCGAGCGATGTATGAAAGATTGTAAAGATGATGGTGCTAAAGTTATGAGAATTGGTATTGAGATGAAAGATGTTCAGCCACCATATAGCACAGTTAGAGACCTACCACCAAAGAAAGAAGGTGGAGCCGAACATGCAGGAGCTGAAGCTTATGAGAAGAGTTGTGCTGTTTGTCACAAAACCGATGCAATGGGTGCTCCTGCCGTAGGAGATAAAGAGGCTTGGGCTAAAGTGATGAAAAAAGGGATAGACAAGGTTCTTGCCAATGCTATCAATGGGACAGGAGCAATGCCTCCAAAAGGTGGAAATGCAGATTTGAGCGATGCAGAGATAAAAGAGATTGTAAACTATATGGTTACAAAGAGTAAATAAAACTCATATTCGTGTCAAGATTTAAGAGGGTTTTTTGGAATCGAAACTCTTTAGGGCAACCACAAGAGATTGCCCCCATCTTGACATTTAAAGATTCCAAACATATCATCAAATGAAAGGAAATTACAGATGAACAGAAGAAAATTTTTAGGTTTAGGTCTAGCCGCAGTGGCTCTAGTACCAGCAACAGCCCTACATGCAACAGATTACAGAAAAGAGAAACCAGATACATGGAAAGCTGAAGGAACAGCTGATGCGATCAAAGGTCTCTATGGAGATATTACTCCTATCGAAGAGGGTGTAAAGATTAAAGCCCCAAAACTAGCAGAAAATGGTGGAGCGATTCCAGTATTTATAAAATCTGATAAACCTGCTAAATCAGTAGCTCTATTCCAAGATGCCAACCCACGCTCAGCTGTAGCTGTATGGACTGTTCCAGAGGGTGGGATTGTTGATTATGGTATCAAAATCAAGATGAGAAAAAGTGGTAAAATTACTGCTATTGTAGAGGGTACGGATGGTAAATTCTACTCAAAAGTTCTTCCAATTGAGGTATCTATCGGTGGTTGTGGAGGTTGATTTAACCCCACATATACAAAACAAAAATAATAATCAAAGGAATAGAAGATGAAAGTAAAAGCAAAACTAAAAGGTGATGTAGTCAAAGTAAAAGTGTTAGCAAAACACCAAAATGCAGGACCAGAAGAGGCAAAAAAGAAAAATATTGAGCCAAACTTTATCACAAGTGTCATTGCAAAAGTTGGTGACAAAGTTGTTTTTGAGGTGAGTGGAAGTGGATTTATCTCTAAAAACCCTCTCTTTAAGTTCCAGTTCAAAGGAGCTAATAAAGGTGATGAACTAGAGGTAACATGGACAGACCTAAAGGGAAATACCAAAACCAAAAAAGCAAAAATCAAATAGTAGAGATACCCCTAGAGGGTATCCAAATCTAGTGCTATTAATTTATATTAAATCAATAACAGTGGATTACCAAAATCTATAAAACCAAAGGAGAAAAAGAGATGCAAAAAAGAGCAATTCTATCTATCATAACAGCCTCACTACTAACAGTAGGTGCAAATGCAGAGCA
>CAZEUB010000033.1:0-41297 GCA_964515605.1 uncultured Sulfurovum sp.
AGCATTACTTGTTTATCTCTTAATTTGTGATTAATATTTACATCCCAAATGGTCTAATTCAAGAGCTTATTTTGATATAATCATGAGCATAAAAAGATGAGGAGCGATGGTTGCATATTTTGGATGTGAATGATTTGACTATCATGATAGGAGAAGAGGAGTTATTGAAGCGTGTCTCTTTCTCTATAAAAAAAGGCGAGATTTTTGCACTGGTTGGGGAGTCTGGTTCGGGAAAATCGCTTACCTCCTTGGCGATTATGCGACTGCTTCCTGAGGCATTATCTGTTGCTGGTGGGGATATTTTGCTTTATGGTCGATCACTCTTTGGGATCTCTGAAGCAGAGATGCAGAGGGTTCGTGGTCATAAGATTGCCATGATATTTCAAGAGCCAATGAGTGCATTGAATCCTGTTATGAGTATTGGTAGTCAAGTTGCAGAGGTGATTAGACATCACCTAAATTTAGAGGAGAGGGAGATTCAAAAGAGGGTTATTGAACTCTTTGAAGAGGTAGCACTTCCTCAGGCAGATAAGCGATATAATTGGTATCCTCATCAGCTCTCAGGGGGACAAAAACAGAGGGTTATGATCGCTATGGCATTGGCGTGTGAACCTGAGTTGTTGATTGCAGATGAGCCAACTACTGCACTAGATGTCACTATCCAAGCACAGGTTTTGAGACTTCTTAAGGAGATTCAGATAAAAAGAGAGCTTTCGATACTCTTTATTACCCATGATATGGGTGTAGTGGCACAGATGGCAGATCGTATTGCGGTGATGCGTCATGGCGAGATTGTCGAAGAGGCAGAGGCGAAGCTATTTTTTCATGCACCCAAGCACCCTTATACTCAAGCGCTACTGCGAGATGCTATCCCCTCAATAGAGAGGCAAAATAGCACACTATATGATCAAAAACTTTTAGAGATTAGAGATCTTAAGGTACATTTCCCTATCAAAAAAGGGCTCTTTCAACGCACAGTAGGATACACCAAAGCAGTTGATGGGGTATCTCTTGCTATTCCAAAAGCCAAAACATTAGCACTAGTAGGAGAGTCAGGAAGTGGCAAGAGTACCATCGGTCAAGCGATTCTTCGATTGATTAATATAACACAAGGAGAGATCTTTTTTGAGGGGGTTGATATTGCTAAGCTTACTGCCAAAGAGCTCTACCCCTATCGCTCTAAGATACAGATCATCTTCCAAGATCCCTACTCGGCACTCAATCCTCGAATGACAGTAGGAGAGATTATTCGTGAGGGGATGGTTACTCTTAAGATTGGTGCCTCTAGCAAAGAGGATCAGGATCGGCGTATCGAAGAGCTTCTCTTTAGAGTGGGGTTAAGATCAGAGCATAAAGAGCGTTATCCCCATGAGTTTTCAGGGGGGCAACGTCAACGTATTGGTATCGCTAGGGCATTAGCAGTTGAGCCTGAGCTTATTATCTGTGATGAGCCAACCTCTGCACTAGATGTCTCGGTACGTTCACAGATCTTAGATCTCTTAAAGAGACTGCAAGAGGAGAGAGGATTATCCTATCTTTTTATTACTCATGATCTCTCAATTATCCCTACCATTGCAGATGAGGTAGCGGTCATGAGAGCGGGTAAGATTGTGGAGCAAGGAGAGGTAGAAGAGGTGATGAGATCTCCACAACACCCCTATACCCAAAAGCTTTTGGCTTCAGCTCCCAAGTTACCTAAGTAGCTACTCATTGTTTAATTAATAAATTTAGAAAAGGAAAATATGAAACCTGTAATACTATTTGATTTGGATGGGACACTTATCGATTCAACAGAAGCGATTTTGGAGGGTTTTCGTGTGGCATTTGAGACCTTTGGGGGGCAACCTCCTTGTAATGAAGCGATCAAAAAGGAGATAGGACATACATTAGAGGATATGTTTTTGACCCTAGGGGTAGAGGAGCATCTAATCAAGAGGCATGTTGATGCGTACAAGAGACACTATCGCCTTATCTCTTGTGAGAAGACACAACTATTAGAGGGGGCAAGAGAGGCGATAGAAGAAGCAAGTCAATTTGCCACATTGGGGGTGGTAACAACTAAGACAGGAGAGTACTCTACTATCTTATTGGAGCATATGGATCTTATGCGCTATTTTGATCTATTAATAGGCAGAGAGCATGTCACCAATCCCAAACCCCACCCTGAACCGATTTTGGAAGCTTTAAAGCGATTAGAGTATGACAAAAACAGAACATGGATGGTTGGTGATACACCTATGGATATTCTCTCTGCTAATAGAGCAGATATAAAATCGATTGCTGTTACCTCAGGTTATGCGACAAAGGAGAGTTTGGAAAAATATGCGTCAAATATATGCAATTCTGCAAAAGAGGCTGTCTTATATATTAAAAACCATGAGCAAAAAATTAAATAGTGCATAGTTTCTATACATGTTATCAATATTATAATCTTTTTTTAGTCATATGAAAGCCCTTTTAAGAGGGGGAACAATACAATACTTCATAATTGAAAATAAATAGGAGTAGTTATGACTGAGATAAGATGGCACAGCCGTGCTGGTCAAGGTGCTGTAACGGGTGCCAAAGGTTTAGGTAGCGTTGTTGCTACGACAGGTAAAGAGGTACAGGCGTATGCTCTTTATGGTTCTGCTAAGCGTGGAGCTGCCATGAATGCTTACAATAGAATTGATGACAAACCTATCACCAACCATGAAACAAAGATGTTTCCTGATTATGTGTTTGTTATCGATCCTGCATTGGCATTTACAGATGATATTACCAAAAATGATAAGCCTAAAACCCAGTATATCATTACCACACATCTATCAAAAGAGGATCTCATTGCTCAGATCCCTGCACTACAAGATAAAGTAGAGCGAACCCATGTGGTTGACTGTATGCAAATCTCGCTTGATACTATTGGTAGAGCCATGCCAAATACACCAATCTTAGGAGCATTTATGAAGATCTCAAAGATGTATGAGTTGGACTTTTTCTTGGAGAGTATGAAAAAAGTTCTCTCTAAGTTTCCACAGAAGATAATCGATGCCAATATGGAAGCGATTACCAGAGCTTACAATGAAGTGAAGTAAAGGAGAGTAAGATGAGTATGACAGGTTCAGCTGGTGCAACAGCCAAAAGAGGTATTCGAGAGTTAGGTGCAGAAGAGAAGGTTGGTTGGGATGAAGTAACACAAGGTGTCACGCTTAACTCCTTTAATGGGGAGACCAAAGGGGCTGCCTTTTTAACCCAAGAGGAGAGAGACTATAATGACTTTAACTCCTATACTGCTACTGTTGCCTCTTGGAGAATTATTAAACCAGTTTATAACAGAGATATCTGTATCGATTGCCAAAACTGTTGGGTATGGTGTCCTGATACATCAATTGTATCACGTGACAAGCAGATGTTGGGAATTGATTATGACCACTGTAAAGGGTGTGGGGTTTGTGTAGAGGTGTGTCCTACCAATCCAAAATCGCTACTTATGTTTGGTGAAAAGACAGAGAATGATGAAGCTCTAGCGAATTGGCCAGAGAAAAAGAAAAAAGAAAAATAAGGGACTGTTATGGCAGAAAAATTTGATTTAAATGAAGTAGAAGTTTGGGATGGTAACTACGCCACTTCTCAGGCACTAAGACAAGCACAGGTTGATGTTGTTGCTGCATATCCTATTACCCCATCAACCCCAATTGTTGAGAATTATGGAGCGTACCAAGCAAATGGTTATGTAGATGGTGAGTTTGTAATGGTGGAGTCTGAGCATGCTGCAATGTCAGGATGTATCGGAGCAGCCGCAGCTGGTGGACGTGTGGCAACAGCAACATCGTCACAAGGTTTTGCTCTTATGGCAGAGGTACTTTACCAAGCATCTGGTATGAGGCTACCAATTGTGCTTACAGTTGTAAACAGAGCATTGGCTTCTCCACTTAACGTTCGTGGTGACCACTCAGACATGTACTTAGGGCGAGATGCAGGTTGGATTAACCTTGACGCGTTTAACTCTCAAGAGGCGTATGATTTACCATTGATGGCGTTTAGGATTGCTGAGCATTTAGATGTAAGACTTCCTGTGATGATACACCAAGATGGGTTTACCACATCACACAAGGCACAAAATGTTAGACCCCTTAGTGATGAAGAGGCCTATAAGTTTGTAGGTGATTATGTTCCTGTAGATGATATGCTAGATTTTACAAGACCAGTAACACATGGTGCTCAGACAGAAGAGGATTGGCACTATGAGCATAAGGCAAAACAACACAAAGCATTGATGGATTCAAGAAAAATTATCGATGAAGTATTTGCTGAGTTCAAAGAGCTTACAGGTAGAGAGTATAAAAGAGTAGAGAGCTATATGATGGAGGATGCAGAGGTAGCGATGGTGCTTCTTGGATCATCTGTTGAGACAGCAGTTCTTGCCGCAAAACAGCTTCGTGAGGAGACGGGTCTTAAGGTTGGTATTATTGCCCCTCGATGTATTCGTCCTTTCCCTTATGATCTTATTCGTGATGAGTTAGATAGAGAGGGACTCAAAGCAGTTGTCTGTATGGATAAATCAGCTCCGGGTGGAGCAATGGGTGCTCTCTTTAATGAGGTTGCGGCTGCTGCTTATACTACAGCTGCTAGACCACTTATCTCTAACTATATTTATGGTTTAGGTGGACGTGACTTTGCTATCGATGAGGCAAAACGTATTATGAATGAGCAAAAAGCACATGCTGATGCTGGATATATTACCACAAACATCCAACAGTTCTCTGGTGTTAGAGGACCAAAACTTGGATTTTTTGAGACAAGAAGGGGCTAAGAATGGCAATTACATCAATTAAAAACCTAAAAGAGTTTTCAACAAATAACGACAGATTTGAGGGGGCTCACCTTCTCTGTCCTGGATGTGCGCACTCTATGATTGTTAGAGAGCTTATGAACTGTACAGATGACAACTTGGTATTGGCATCTAATACTGGTTGTTTGGAGGTTTCAACAGCTGTTTATCCTTATACCTCTTGGGATACCTCTTGGATCCATATCGGTTTTGAAAACTCTGCTACAGCAGCTGCTTGTGCAGAGTCAATGTACAAAGCTCGAAAGAGAAAAGGGACACTCAAAGATCCTGATGCTCCTGTTAAGTTTGTTGCCTTTGGTGGGGATGGTTCCACTTATGATATCGGTTTTCAGTGGCTAAGTGGTGCGATGGAGAGAGGTCATGACTTTACCTATATCTGTCTTGATAATGAGAACTATGCCAATACAGGTGGACAGAGATCATCGGCTACACCAATTGGGGCACACACCTCAACCGCACAAGCAGGTACACACAGTTATGGTAAAAAGCAGAAGAAAAAAGATATTGTCGCTATTATGGCTGCTCATGGGGCACCTTATGTTGCACAATTGGCACCTAACAAATGGAAGATCATGGCAAAAGGTTTCCAAAAAGCTCTTGAGACAGAGGGACCATGCTTTATCAATACTGTTTCCGCTTGTACTACAGAGTGGAAGTTTGATCCAAAAGACACCATCAATGTAACCGATTTGGCAACCGATTCGCTTATGTTCCCTATCTATGAGATTATCGATGGTCATGAGTTAAATATCCTCTATAGACCCAAAAATGTTATCAAGGTAGAGGATTATCTAGGTGCTCAGGGGCGTTATAAACACCTCTTTAAACCAGAAAATAGACACATTATTGATGAGATTCAAAAGGGTGTCGATGAGTTTTGGGCTAAGCTTCAAAGACGCGAAGAGGTAAGAATCTAAAGATCTCCTACTTTTAATTTTGTGGGCAACTCGCCCACAACCTATTCCCTCCTTACTTTTCAATCTACTATTAATAAACTTTGCTATAATCACAAAAATGATTATGAGGAAAATACTATGCCACTATTAGATAGTTTTACTGTAGACCATACCAAAATGCCTGCTCCTGCTGTGCGTGTTGCTAAATATATGACCACTCCAAATGGTGATAATTTAACAGTGTTTGATCTTCGATTTTGTCGCCCCAATAGAGAGACTCTAAGCTCTGAGGGGATTCACACATTAGAGCATCTCTTTGCTGGATTTATGAGAGATCATCTCAACAGTGATAAGGTGGAGATTATCGATCTCTCTCCTATGGGATGTCGAACAGGATTTTATATGTCAGTGATCGGAAAGCCCAAAAAGAAAAAAGTAGTCAAGGCGTGGGAGAAATCGATGAAAGATGTGCTTAAAGTACCTACCCAAGAGGATATTCCTGAGTTGAATATCTATCAGTGTGGAACTTATAAGATGCACTCGCTTGATGATGCCAAAGCGATTGCCAAAAAGGTACTCTCAAAAGGGATTGGCACAATGAGTAACAAAAAATTAAAACTCAGTAAAAAAATCCTCAAAGGACTCTAAGATGTTGATCTGGATACCTGTTGATGGTAATGACAAGAAGCACTCAAAAGTAACAACTGTAGCCAATCTCAAACAGTGGGCATTGATTGATTTTGATGAGGGAGAGGTGAAATCGACACGTTTTTATGCCACGCATGAGGATTTTGGAGAGTGGGTAGATTTTGTGATTCTTGCTAATAAATTTGAACCCTATATTGAGTATATGAATGAGGGGATGGTGGTGCTTTGTGTTCGAGAAGAGGAGACCATCGAAGAGATTATTGAAGCCTTTAAGTTCAAAGAGCTAGATGAGGTAGGACTCTAACGGTGTATCGCCCCTCTCTTCGCTCAAAAAAAGAGATCATCCTCTCTTCAGACGGAACACGAACTCTCTACTCCAAGGAGTTTGATGAGGCGTATCACTCAACCAAAGATGGGGCATTGCACGAGTCGCTACAAAAGCATGTAATCCCCGCACTCTCCTTTAAAAGATCTCAAACAGATTTAACCATTTTGGATATCTGCTTTGGGTTGGGGTATAATACCTTTGCTACACTCTATTATGTCAAAAAAAATAATCTCAAAACCAAGCTACATATTCTCTCCCCTGAGTTTGATGAGGAGCTGATCGCCTCATTGGCTGATTTTGATTATCCTCCAGAGTTTGAGACTATTCAAGAGATTATCAAAAAGCTAAGTCGCAATCTCTACTATGAAGATGATCAATTCAAGATTGAGATACTTCTTGGAGATGCCAGAGAGAAGATTCCTCTAATCCAAGAGAGGATAGATATCGTCTACCAAGATGCCTTCTCCCCACGCAAAAATCCACTCCTTTGGACACAAGAGTATTTTGCTGATATTGCTACTATCTCTCATGAGGATATGCTCTTGACCAGTTACTCTACTGCCTCTTCAACGCGATTGGGACTCTATGAGAATGGTTTCTCTCTCTTTGTTCACCGAGGAGAGGGGGTTCGCTACTCAACCATCGCCTCAAAGAGAATGCTAGAGGGGTTAGAGTATATTGATATGGAACTCAAAAAAGAGCGTAACCCTACTGCTAGAAGCCTACGAGATTGTGATTTTCTAAATCAAGAGCAATATTCGTCTGGGTTCAGGTGAGGAATCTTTCCTTCGTTTCACTGCGAAAATATTCCTCACCAGACCCCGATTTCCCGATTTCTGTATGTCTTTATGCAAATTTTAATTATAGGGTCTTGATTTTGAAACTTCTTCTATGAATTTCACAGTAGCCAAACTCTTTGATCGCTTTGATGTGGGCTTTGGTTCCGTATCCTTTGTGTTGTTCAAATCCATAGTGGGGATATTGTTGGGAGGCTTGGATAATGGCTCGATCATGGGTTACCTTAGCAAGGATACTTGCGGCACTAACCTCGGCTATTTTGGTATCGGCTTTGACCATGGTGGAGATACCCAAAACCCCAAAGGTTTGGTTGCCATCATAGAGGTAGATATCGGCATCAAGATGTTTTTGGATAGATGCTAATCCCATGCTAAGGCAGTGGCTAAGTCCTTGTTGGTCAATCTCCAAAGGAGAGAAACTGACAATATGGTATTGTGCTTTTTGAATAATATCGGAGTAGAGTATCTCTCGACGTTCTTGGCTGATCTTTTTAGAATCCATAAGCCCCTCAATAGGAGAGGAGAGAAGCACTCCTGCAAGTACCAAATCACCTGCAATACAGCCACGTCCTGCCTCATCAATACCACATAGACTAGCCATTGGCTATCTCCTCAATACGTTGGATAAACTGTTTGCCATATCGTTCAAATTTGACCTCTCCTATGCCATGTATCTCTAACATTTCGATCTTGGTGGTGGGCATTTTGTTGGAGAGCTCTTTGAGGGTTTTGTCAGAGAATATGACATAAGGAGGAACTTTATTGGCAGTGGCGATCTCTTTGCGTAGCTCTCTTAGTTGCTCAAAGATCTCAACCTCATAATCCTCTAGGTAGGTTACTTTTGGTTTTGATTTGGCTTTTTTGATTGTAAGTCGCTCCTCTCGAATAGAGACTTTCTCTTCTGATTTGAGGATGGTTGCCCCTTTTGGGGTGAGTTGATAGACCTTAAACTCTCCAATCTGCACAGCTCCTAGCTCCAAGAGCCTATCTGCGATGGTGAGCCATTGGGGTTTGGTATACTCCTTGCCGATACCATAGATGGAGAGTTGATCATGTCGGTTGTTTAGGATACGTTGCTCCTTGCTTCCTCGTAGCAGATCTATTAGATAGTGAATCCCAAAGGATTGATTGGTTCGGTAGATGGTTGCCAGAAGTTTTTGTGATGGTTGGGTGATATCGATGCTATTTTGATTGGGATTGAGACAGTTATCACACCTATTTTTGCACGGAGATATGGTCTCATTGAAGTAGTGTGCTATCTGTTGATGACGACAGCTTTCCGCGTTGGCAAACCGTGAGATGGTGTTGACCTTCTCAAAGGCACTCTCTTTATAAGGGGTATCGGGAAGATCTTCGATAAAGGATTTCTGTTGGATAATATCAGCCGTAGAGAAGAGCAAAAGGGTAGTGGCATCAAGTCCATCACGTCCTGCTCTTCCAATCTCCTGATAGTAGTTCTCCAACGTTTTGGGAAGATTCATGTGTACCACAAAACGGATATTGCTCTTGTCTATCCCCATACCAAAAGCGATGGTTGCCACCACAATATTGATCTCATCAGCAATAAACTCTTGATAGACTCTCTTTTTGAGATCATTGGGAAGCCCTGCATGAAATGCTTTGGCAAGATAGCCCTGCTTCTGTAGATAGTTGGCAATGGTTTCGGTCTGTTTACGAGAAAAGGCATAGATGATACCTGCCACCTCCCCTTGCTCTTGGAGAAAGGTATTGAGTTGTCTGCGTCCATCCCCCTGTCGGTGTTGAGCGGTGATGGTAAGATTCGCTCGAAAGAGAGAGCCTGTAATGACTTTGGGGTTTTTGAGCTGTAGGTTGGTGAGGATATCCTCTCTTACTAGTGGGGTGGCAGTAGCGGTAAAAGCAGCGATATTGATGTGGGGAAAGGTGTTTTTGAGTTGGGAGAGCATGCGGTAGTGTTCTCGAAACTCATGCCCCCACTCACTAACACAGTGTGCCTCATCAACCACAAAAAAATTGATATGAAGATCCATTAAAAAGCTTAAAAAATACTCATTCATTAATCGCTCAGGGGCAACATAGAGCAGTTTAATTTGACGGTTACGCAGTTGCTCTTCAATTGCTTGGCTCTCTGGGAGGCTCTGCATTGAGCTAAGCATGGCAGCGGAGATACCACTCTCTTGGAGTGCGACAACTTGATCGTGCATCAATGCAAGTAGTGGGGAGATAACCACTGTAACACCTGACATCATAAGTGAGGGGAGTTGATAACAGAGTGATTTTCCCCCTCCTGTAGGAAGAATCATAAGCAGATCCTCTTGGTTGAGAATAGCATCAATGACCTCCTCTTGTTGAGACCTAAATGTTTGGTGTCCAAAGTAGTTTTGTAGTAGTTGCTTTTTATCCATATGCAATGGTAGCAGAAGCTCACTTCAAAAGAAAATAATCTGTCAAATTGTCATATAGTTCATGTCACAATTTATAATAGAAGCATTGTTGGGATTGTTACTCTTAGTAAGTATCTTAATGGTTACTGTTTTTGATAGCAAAAAAAGTAAGCTGAAGAGCAGATAAATTGATTTTTTTTTAAAAAACTATGTTAAACTCTTAAAATTAGTATTCTTTTATGGGGGGATAGATCGATGAAATATATTTTCTCTATTCTATTTTTTGTAGTATTTGTCTATGGAGGTATAGAGAATGAGTTAGGGATTAATGTTGAGAATACCTCTATCTACAATGAAGATGGCTCAAGATTTACCAATTATGGCATGGGTCTTTATTATCAGCTTAATCGTTATGTGGTAGCTCCTCGATTTGATCTTGATTATGTGAATATCTCAGACTATGATGGGGTTGGCACACTGCTCAAAGCTTCAATCAATGGGGTGTATCTATTTGAGAATCAGAGTCAATTTCTTCCCTATGGGTTGATGGGGTTTGGGTATGAGCATGTCTCTCCTAGCATCAAAAATCAGTTTGAGAGTCACTTTTTTGTTCAAGGAGGAGCGGGTCTCTCTTATCGTTTCAAAGAGGGGTACAAAAGTCATGTTGAGAGTCGAGTGGTTCAGATTCTTGGGGGAAATCAAGAGAAAAATGAGGTGATTTTAGGGCTAGGAATGAGTTTTCCTTTGGGAGGAAAAGCCAAAAAACAGCACCGTCAACCTATGGCAAAGAGCATGTTACAACCTATTTTGGTTAAGTCACATAAATCTCGACACATAAATCCTCTCCGACATACCAAAAGGATTAATCGAGTAGATCAAGATCGAGATGGGGTAGAGGATCGGTATGATCAGTGTCCCAATACGCCACGTAACTTCTCAGTCGATCGCTATGGTTGCCCTATCAAAATAACACTCAAAGTAAATTTTGCCAATAACTCTGCTAGGATTAAATCATCTTCATTGAGACGGATAGAGCAGTTTGCTACTTTTTTGCTACGCAATAAAGGGAGTCTGGTTAAAATCTTTGGTCATACAGATAGTGTAGGAAGTCGCATGAGTAATCTGCTACTCTCTCAAAAACGTGCCAAATCAGTAGCCAAAATATTGATACAATTAGGGGTAAGTGCCTCTAGGATCTCTATCAAAGGATTGGGAGAGTCTCAACCCATTGCCTCAAACAAAACAGCTCAAGGTCGAGCGATTAATAGGCGTATAGAGGCGGTATTAAGTTACCCCAATAGCAGAAGATAGAGAAGATTATAATGAAAAATAGTATAGTAAAAGGAGTACTCCTTATATCGTTATTGTTGTTAAGCTCTTGTGGTAATCGAGCAGGCTCTGGTGCAATGGATAGTGATGGAGATGGTGTTAGCGATCATCAAGAGGGAGTGCTTGGAACACAAATAACCAACCCTGATACGGATGGCGATGGGGTCAATGATGGTGATGAGGATGATAGTGATAGTGATGGAGATGGTATTATCGATGCGTTGGAGTCCTCTATCCTTGATAGTGATGGGGATGGGGTTCCTGATCAATTTGATCGATCCAATGATGATCCCACCAACGATAGTGATGGCGATGGTGTCTCTAATCAGTATGAGCATATAGCAGGTACCAATCCTCTTGATCCTACAGATCGTCCTAATCTTGATGAAGATAGCGACCATGATGGGTTGCCTGATGCTGTTGATCCTAATAGTGGTGATATCGATAGTGATGGTGACAAAATCCCTGATGGAGCCGATGTTGATGTGGATGGTGACGGTAGTATTGATAATGGGATAGATCATGATGGTGATGGGATCAATGATGGTTCAGATAGTGATATAGATGGTGATGGCGTGGTTGATAATGGTGTAGATCATGATGGTGATGGGATCAACGATGACCGTGATCCTGACGATGATAATGATGGATTGTTGGATTATGAAGATCCCAATGGTCACAATATGGACAGTGATGGCGATGGTATTCCTGATGGCGCCGATGCCGATGTGGATGGTGATGGTATTATTGATCATGGAGTAGACAGTGATGGTGATGGGATCAAAGATGAAGCCGATGCTGATATTAATGGTGATGGGGTTCCTGATAATGGCTACGATAGTGATGGTGATGGTATTGTTGATGCACTAGATCCTGTCGATGATGGTAAAGATAGCGATCATGATGGTTTGGCAGATGGGCGTGATCCCAATGACCATAACTTTGATAGTGATGGTGATGGTATTCCTGATGGCGCAGATGTTGATGTCGATGGTGATGGCATTAATGATAACGGTATAGATAGTGATGGTGATGGGATTAAAGATCAAGCAGATGTTGATCAAGGGGGAAGTGATGCTGATGGTGATGGGATCAATGATGCCAATGACCCTATCGACAATACCAAAGATAGCGATCATGATGGATTGCCTGATGCGTTGGATGAGAGTAATATCAATCATGATATGGATGGTGATGGTATTCCTGATGGTGCTGATGTTGATCGTAATGGTGATGGGATCAATGATAATGGCATAGACAGTGATGGTGATGGGATTAATGATCTTAGTGATGTTGATCGTAATGGCGATGGGGTCAATGATAATGGGGAGGATAGTGATGGTGATGGTATCTCAGATAGTTATGATCCTATTGACAATACCAAAGATAGCGATCATGATGGATTGCCAGATGCCATAGATCCCAATAGTACCAATCCCGATACCGATGGAGATGGGATCAAAGATGGTGCAGACAGTGATGTCAATGGCGATGGATTGATTGACAATGGTCATGATCAAGATGGTGATGGCGTTAATGATATTGCAGATGAAGATGATGATAATGATGGGTTGAGTGACCAAAATGATCCCAATGATAAAAACCCTGATAGTGATGGTGATGGGATCCCTGATGGAGCGGATGTCGATATTAATGGTGATGGAAAAATTGATAACGGAAGAGATAGTGATGGTGATGGGATCAATGATGATGCTGATGTTGATGTCAATGGTGATGGGAAAATTGATAATGGAATAGACAGTGATGGTGATGGGATCAACGATACTCATGATACGGTTAATAACAATCAAGATAGAGATGGTGATGGATTGCCTGATGCAATTGATCCTAATGATAGCAACAGTGATATTGATGGTGATGGTATTCCTGATGGCGCCGATGTTGATATTGATGGTAATGGGATCAATGATAATGGAGTAGACAGTGATGGTGATGGCATTAATGATCTAAGCGATAGTGATGATAGTGGCAAAGATAGCGATGGTGATGGGATAGCTGATGCTTATGATCCTATTGATAATAGCAAGGATAGCGATCACGATGGATTGCCTGATGACCTAGATCCCAATGATAATAATCCTGATAGTGATGGTGATGGAATCCCTGATGGAGCCGATGTCGATGTCAATGGTGATGGTGTTAATGATAATGGTATAGATAGTGATGGTGATGGGATCAATGATCTAAGCGATGTGGACAAAGATGGCGATGGATTACTTGATGTCTATGATCCAAACCCTAGTAACGCCGATAGTGATGGAGATGGTATTCTTGATGGGGTCGATAGTGATATTGATGGTGATGGTATCTTAGACAATGGACTTGATAGCGATGGTGATGGTATCAATGATGTTGCTGATGTTGATGTCGATGGGGATGGTGTTGCTGATAATGGGGTTGACAGTGACGGTGATGGTGTCAATGATCAAAATGATAAGATTGATAACTTAGCCGATCGAGATCAAGATGGTTTGCCTGATTATCTTGATGCTAATCCCAATAATCCTGATAGTGATGGAGATGGTATTCCTGATGGTGTGGATGTCGATGTCGATGGAGATGGCAAGGCAGACAATGGGGTTGATAGTGATGGAGATGGGATCAATGATTTAGGAGATGTGGATAGTCATGAAGGAAGTATCGATACCGACAAAGATGGCATACGAAATCTCTATGATCCTGATGATGACAATGATGGATTGAGTGATATTGTTGAGCGTGAAGAGGGATTAAATCCTCTATCTTTCGATAGTGATGGTGATGGGAAAAGTGACAGTGTTGATGGTCTAGGAGATCGTGATGGTGATGGCATTATCGATGCGTTGGACTCTGCAACACTTGATAGTGACCATGATGGGGTTCCTGATGAGATAGATACTGAAAACAGTGATCCCTCTAATGATAGTGATGGAGATGGACAAGCCAATATCAAAGAGTTGGCGTGTGATCAAGGAGATCCTCTGGATGCAAACTTCTCTTGTCCGTGGATTACCAATATTCCTGAAGGAGAGGCGATGCGGTCTGTTGGATTTGCTTATGTCCCTGGAGGATTTGATGTGGATGGTGATGGGATTAATGAGGGGGGATTTTGGCTTTCGAGCTATCAAGCCAGAGAGGCTGGTGTTGAGATCTCTCGTGAAGAGGTGATTAGTAGTGTTGGGAATTATCGCAACTTTGTCCAAACGAACTTTTCACTGCTTAATAGTCATGAAAAGATTGCAGGGTATATGAATCAAGAGCTTAATGATACCCTCAAAGGGGATGAGTTGGCATTTGATCCACTTACTGTTGCTCAAAAAGTACGAATTAGCAGTATGCCTCCCTATTTGATTCTTGCTAGTTTGGCAAAATATGAAATTCGAGACAGCAATGGTTCAGTGATTAATCGAGATATTGGATTGATGACACAAAAACAGTATGTTCAGATCAAAAAACTGCTCGATGCCGATTTGGAGAATGGGGGAGATGGAACACATCTGCGAAATGGGTTGCTAGGAAGAGATATCAATGTCCCTCTATTGGATTATGGAGTACAGATTCATGAGTTTGGTAGCAACCATAAGGAGTATCTCAAAGATCTTATTTGGCTTATTGATGAGGATCTTAATGTCAAATTCTCTCTGGAGGATATCAAGCCATGGTGGGATGTCTATTTGGATAATGTTCGCTATAACCACTATGATGATATCTATGGTGCCAACAGTACATTGGATGTTGGAATGGGAGCAGGAACCTACAAGGATAATTATGCCGTGGTAGTAAGAGGAGGCTCAACACTGGATCTGAGGCAAGGTACCACAGGAGTAGATACCGATAGTCCCAACAGCACCAATGGTATTGGCTTTAGAGCAGCAACTCCTTATCTGCAATAGGTGTTACTTTTTGGTACGCTCCCCCCTTATGGATAACTTTTTAAGCGATTTTTATTTTAACTAAGAGTAAAATACTCCTAGTTAAAATATCAAAGGATCTAAATTATGATGGGAATACCTCAACCTGCGTTTTATATATTTAAGTGTCAACAGTCTGCACCTCCAGGGATGCCAAAACCAAGTTGTGTTAGTCAAAGCAATCCAGAGTCTCAACAACTCATGCAACACCTCTCTCAACAGTTGATGATGAAGGGAATTATCGCTACAGTACAACCTATTCAGACCTCATGTCTTAATCGATGTCAACAAGGACCTGTTATGTTAGTTGAGCCTGGACACACTATGTATGTAGGACTTACCAAAGAGAAGATAGATAGAATTATTGATGAGCATCTTATTGGTGGGAATGTGGTCAATGAGTATGTGATTGATGATAGTGTTTGGGGTGAGCCTATTTCTCCTGCTTCAATGATGAGGTAGTCTCTTATTTTATGCTCAAGGTGCGTTTCTCTAACGTATCTTAGGCTACTCCAAGGGAATAGAGACCCAAATAGCTTTATGAAGTGAACCCCTCACCCCTCCAAAATAGAGATACTTTTCCTTTTTAAAAGGAAACAAAATAAAGAAAATAGCAAAAAACACTCTCAAACAAACCCCTCATAAAAGTTTATCTCGGTACAATACGGCTCCAAATTTTAGTTAGGAGTTGCTTTTTATCATAAAAGGTAATAGCCTAACGAGTTCTTTATAAGGTAAAATAAATGGAAAAAATTAGACTTAAGCTTAAAGCTTATGATCACCGTGTTTTAGACAGATCAGTCGCTTCAATTGTTGAAGCTGTTAGACGTACAGGTGCTGAACTTATTGGTCCTATCCCAATGCCAACTAAGATTAAAAAGTACACTGTTCTTAAATCGCCACATGTCAACAAAGATAGCCGTGAGCAGTTTGAGATTAGAATTCACGCAAGAATGATTGATATTGTTTCTGCAACATCAGATACTATTGACTCTTTAATGAAGTTAGATTTAGCGCCTGAAGTTGATGTAGAGATTAGATCAATGGATAAATAGGAGTAGATGATGGAATTTATTGTAGAAAAAATAGGTATGAGTAGAACTGTTAGCATACCAACTGTTCCAGTAACATTGTTAAAAGTTATCGAAACTAAAGTGTGCGAAGTACGTGAAGATGGTAAAGCGTTGGTCGCTTATCATAGTAGCAAAAAATTCAACAAAAGTATCGAAGGACAACAGAAAAAATTCGGTATCGAAAAAGAGTTTAACAAATTCATGACCATCAGTGTAGCTGAAGGTACAGAGGCGGGAGACTACTCAACAGAGGCATTGGCATCAGCTGAACTTGTAAAAACTTCATTTAACACTAAAGGACGAGGATTCCAAGGTGGTATGAAGCGTCATGGTTTCGGTGGTGGACCAGCATCTCATGGTCATAGATTCGGTAGAAGAATCGGTTCTATTGGTAATGCAGAGTGGCCAGGTCGTGTCCAAAAAGGTAAAAAGATGCCTGGACAGTACGGAAACACAAAAGTTACAGTTAAGAATGATGTTATTTCATTTGATGCTGAAAATGGTATATTAGTATTAAAAGGTTCAATTCCTGGTCACAATGGGGCTAGAGGATTGGTAAGGATTGTTAAATAATGAGTACAACAGTAATTAAAACAAGTGATCTTCCTCAGGCGTTTTTAGAAGTTCATCCACATAACCTTTACCTCTATTGTAAAGCTTATGCTGCTGGGCTTAGAGCAAATACCGCAGTAACTAAAACTCGTTCTCAAGTAAGTGGTGGTGGGAAAAAACCATGGGCTCAAAAGGGTGGAGGACGTGCAAGAGCAGGTTCTACTAGATCTCCAATCTTTGTTGGTGGTGGTGTTGCTTTTGGTCCTAAAAACAATAGAAACTACAACCAAAAAGTAAATAAAAAGCAAAAGAAATTGGCTCTCTATCATGCACTTGCAGAGTTAGCAGCTAATGAGAAGCTTTTTGTTATAGAGAATGTTACCATTGAATCAGGAAAGACAAAAGATGCAAAAGCATTTGTTGATGGACTTGGACAGAGAGATCTGTTGGTGGTAAAAGAGCTAATTGATGACAAAACATTCCTAGCATTTAGAAATCTTCAAAATGCTTACCTCGTTGAAGCAAATGAGCTTAACGCTTACCTTGCAGCAGCTTATCACTCAGTGGTAATCGAAAAAGCTGTTTGGGAAAAATTAACAAAAGAGAGCTAAGATGGCAGATATTACAGATATTAAAGCAATAATGTACACAGAGAAGACTCTTGCTCTTCAAGAAGATGGTGTTATCGTTGTTCAAACTAGCCCAAGAATGACTAAAAATGGACTAAAAGCAGTTTTCCAAGAGTACTTTGGCATTAAACCATTGAGAGTGAACTCAATGCGTGTTAATGGTAAAGTCAAGAGATTTAAAGGTATTGAGGGTAAGAGACCAGATCTTAAAAAGTTCTATGTTTATCTTCCTGAAGATGCAAAAATTGACAGTTTAGCGGTGTAGGGAGAAGAAGATGGCAATTAAATCATATAAACCAACCTCAGCTGGTCGTCGTTATATTACCAATCTTGACAGCAGTGATATCACAGCAAAAGCAAGTGTTAGAAGTCTTCTTAAAAAACTTCCACGTTCAGCTGGTAGAAACTCTAATGGTAGAATCACCTCTCGTCACAGACAAGGTGGAGCTAAAAAACTATACAGAATTATCGATTTTAAGAGAAATAAATTTGGTATTGAGGGGACAGTAGCTACTGTTGAGTATGATCCATACAGAACTTGTAGAATCTGTTTGGTTAAATATACAGATGGTGACAGAAGATATATCCTTCAACCAAAAGGTCTTAATGTAGGTGATAAAATTATGGCAGCAGAGTCTGGACTTGATATCAAGACTGGAAATGCGATGAAGCTCAAAGCTATTCCTGTAGGAACACTGGTTCATAATATTGAGCTTAATATTGGTCAGGGTGGATCGATGGCACGTTCTGCTGGTAGTTATGCTCAGATTATGGGTAGAGATGGTAAATATGTCTCACTTAGACTTCCTTCTGGAGAGATGAGATATGTGCTTGGTGAGTGTATGGCAACTATTGGTACTGTCGGCAATGAGGATTGGTCAAATGTTGTACTTGGTAAAGCAGGGCGACAGAGACACAGAGGTATTAGACCACAGACTAGAGGGTCTGCGATGAACCCAATCGATCACCCACACGGTGGTGGTGAAGGTAAGACCAACTCTGGACGACATCCTGTATCTCCATGGGGTATGCCTACTAAAGGGTATAAGACTCGTAAGAAAAAAGCTAGTGATAAGTTAATTATCTCTAAGAGAAAGAAGTAAGGTTAAGATATGGCAAGATCAACTAAAAAAGGTCCATTTATAGATGACCACTTAATGAAAAAAGTTCTTAAGGCTAAAGAGGAGGGTTCTCATAAACCCATCAAAACTTGGTCAAGAAGATCCGTTGTCTTCCCAGAGTTCATTGGTTTAACTATCAATGTTCACAATGGTAGACAGTTTATTCCTGTATTTATTACAGAGAACCATGTAGGTTATAAACTTGGTGAATTTGCACCAACCAGAACATTTAAGGGTCATAAAGGCTCTGTTCAGAGAAAAGGGTAAGGGGATTATAGTATGAGTAAAGCATTATTAAAATATACACGTGTTGCCCCAAATAAAGCCAGAATGATTGCCAGAGAAGTTCAAGGGATGAATGCTGAACTTGCACTTGCTTCGTTGGAGTTTATGCCAAATAAAGCAGCCAGAATCATCTCAAAAGTTATCGCTTCAGCAGTAGCAAATGGTGACTATGAACCAGAAGAGGTAGTGATTACAACTTGTAGAGTGGATAAAGCAGCAGTGATGAAAAGATGGAGACCAAGAGCTAGAGGTACTGCTAGTAGAATCTTAAAGCCGACGGCACACATCATGGTAGAAGTAGCAAAAGCAGAGGAAGCGTAGTATGGGTCAAAAAGTAAATCCTATAGGTCTTAGACTTGGAATTAATAGAAACTGGGAATCAAGATGGTTTCCAAAGAAAGAGAGAACACCAGCATTTATTGCTGAAGATTATCAACTTAGAACATATCTCAAAAAAGAGCTTTTTTATGCAGGTGTAAGTAATCTTATTATTGAGAGAACTGCTAAAAAAATCAGAGTTACTATTGTAACTGCAAGACCTGGTATTATTATCGGTAAAAAGGGTGCAGATATTACAAAACTCAAAGAGACTTTGACTAAGAAATTTGGTAAAGATATCTCCTTAAACATAAAAGAAGAGAAAAGAGCTCAAGCATCAGCACAACTAGCCGCAGAGAATGTAGCGACTCAATTAGAGCGTCGTGTTGCCTTTAGACGTGCTATGAAAAAAGTAATTCAAGGGGCATTAAAATCGGGTGCTAAAGGGATCAAAGTATCTGTTGCTGGTAGACTTGGTGGTGCTGAGATGGCGAGAACTGAGTGGTACTTAGAGGGACGTGTTCCTTTGCATACACTTAGAGCCAAAATTGATTATGGTTTTGCAGAAGCCAATACTACTTATGGAATCATTGGTATTAAAGTGTGGATCTTCAAAGGTGAAGTACTTGCTAAGGGTATTCAAGCAGAGCCAAAAGAAGAAAAAAGAGGTGGTCGTAAACCACGTCAAAAGAGAGGTGAATAGTCATGTTAATGCCTAAAAGAACAAAATTTCGTAAGGTAATGAAGGGTCGTAACCGCGGTAAATCATTCCGTGGTAACAAGATTGAATTTGGAGAGTTTGCGCTTAAAGCTGTTTCAGCTGGAAGAATTAACTCAAGACAAATTGAAGCAGCCAGAATTACCATGACACGTAGAATGAAGAGACAAGGTAAATCTTGGATTCGTGTTTTCCCAGATAAACCTTTGACAAAAAAACCTCTTGAGACCAGAATGGGTAAAGGTAAAGGTGGTGTTGAAGAGTGGGTAATGAACATCAAACCAGGTCGAATTGTATTTGAAGTAGCAGGTGTTCCTGAAGATGTGGCAAGAGAAGCGTTAACACTTGCATTGCATAAACTTCCATTCAAATGTAAAATTATCTCTGCAAAGGATAGTAATGAAATATACTGATATTAAAGATAAAAGTATTGAAGAGTTAACTGCGATGCTAAAAGAGAAAAAGCTTGAGCTTTTTACACTTAAAGCAAAGCAAAAGACAATGCAACTCACTAATACTAGTGAGTTAAGAGTAGCGAAAAAAGATATCGCTAGAATTCAAACAGCTATTACAGCTGCTGCGAAGTAAGGGGTGCAAGTATGCCAAAAAGACAAATAACTGGTACAGTCATAAAAATCGCAGGTGAGAAGACTGCTACTATGGTAGTAGAGAGAAAAGTTCTTCACCCAAGATACCATAAAACTGTAAAAAGATTTAAAAAATATCTTATTCATGATGAAAAAGGTGAAGCAAAAGTTGGAGATACAATTACTGCTATTGAGTGTCGACCTATCTCCAAAAGAAAAAGCTTTAGACTTTTAGAGATTCTAAAGGTAGGTGAAGAGTAATGATTCAAGGTTTTACAAGATTAAATGTAGCTGACAACAGTGGTGCCAAAGAGATTATGTGTATCAAAGTTCTTGGTGGGTCTAAGAGAAGATACGCTTCAGTTGGTGATGTTATTGTTGCCTCTGTTAAAAAGGCTCTTCCTACTGGAAAAGTCAAAAAAGGTAAAGTAGTCAAAGCCGTTGTGGTAAGAACACACAAAGAGATACAAAGAGAGAATGGCTCTTTGATTAGATTTGATGATAATGCAGCGGTAATTATTGATGACAAAAAACAACCAATTGGTACACGTATTTTTGGTCCTGTAGCTCGTGAAACACGATATGCTGGATTTATGAAAATAGTATCACTTGCTCCAGAGGTGTGGTAATGGCAAATAAAAAATTTAAAATCAAAAAAGGTGATCAAGTGATGATCATCGCTGGTGATGACAAGGGTAAAACAGCTGAAGTGCTTAAGGTACTTAAGAAGCAAGATGCGGTAATTGTTGCTGGTTGTAAACTGGCTAAAAAAGCGGTAAAGCCAAGTGAAGAGAATAAAGATGGTGGATTCATCAACAAAGAGATGCCAATCCATATCTCTAATGTAAAAAAAGTAGAGGCATAATCTTATGAGTAGAATGAAGCAAAAGTACAATGACATTACACCTGCACTTCGTGAGGAGTGTGGGATCAAAAATGTAATGCAGACACCTAAGCTTGAGAAGATAGTAATCTCTGTTGGTGCAGGACAAGAGGGTAAAGATAACAAACTTATCCAAAATATGACCGATACCATCTCATTGATTGCTGGTCAAAAAGCAGTGATTGTAAATGCCAAAAAATCAGTAGCTGGTTTTAAGGCAAGAGAGGGTTCACCATCAGGTATCCGTGTAACACTACGTGGTGAAAATATGTATAACTTTTTTGACAAGTTAGTATCTATTGCACTACCAAGAGTAAAAGACTTTAGAGGAACTCCTAGAAAAGGTTTTGATGGACGTGGCAACTACAACTTCGGTCTTCAAGAGCAGTTAATGTTCCCAGAAGTTGAGTTTGACAAGATTCTTAAGACGCATGGTATGAATATTACCATTGTAACAAGTACAGAGAGTGATAAAGAGGCATTTGTTCTTTTAGAGAAACTTGGAATGCCATTTGCTAAAGGAAAGAACTAATGGCTAAAAAATCAATGATAGCTAAACAGCAAAGAAAAGCGAAGTTTAGTACACAGGCATATACACGATGTAACATTTGCGGTAGACCTCATTCGGTATATAGAGATTTTGGTCTATGCAGAATTTGTTTAAGAAAAATGGCAAACGAGGGACTTATCCCTGGTATGAAAAAATCAAGCTGGTAAGGAGAAGTAACAGATGATGACAGATATAATTGCAGACTCTCTTACTCGAATAAGAAATGCTGCACAAAGAAGATTAGACGTGACAACGTTACTTCACTCAAAAACCATTGAGGCGACTGTTTCTATTTTGGTAGACAAAGGTTACCTTGAGAGTTATAAGGTTAAAGAGGATGGTAATAAAAAAACCATTAAAGTAGTGCTTAAGTATGATGAAAATGGTCACAGTGTAATCAATGAGATTAAAAAAATCTCTAAGCCAGGTAGACGTGTCTATCAAGGTGCAGATGAGATTAAATCTTTTAAAAACGGTTACGGAACATTAGTTGTATCAACCAACAAAGGCGTGATTGCGAATGATGAAGCATTCAAGCAAAATGTTGGTGGCGAAGTAATCTGTAGTATTTGGTAAGGAGTAGATATGTCAAGAATTGGGAAAAAACCTGTAACGGTTGCTAATGGAATTGATGTATCACTTGATGGTACAACACTGATTGCCAAAAAAGGTAACTTAGAAAAAAGACTTGAGACACATGGTCGAGTAGGTATCGATATTGAAGGAAATGAAGTAACTTTCTCTAAAGTTGGTGAGACTAAAGAGAGTGCGGCTTTTTGGGGAACTTACCGAGCTTTGTTTGCCAATATTATTGAGGGGCTAGATAAAGGTTTCAAAAAATCTTTGGAGATTAACGGTGTTGGTTACAGAGCAGCAGTTCAAGGTAAAACACTCAATCTTCAACTTGGTTTCTCTCACCCTATTGATTATACTATTCCTGAAGGAGTAGAGGTAACTGTTGAGAAGAACCTTATTCATCTCTCAGGTACAGACAAACAAGTTATTGGTCAAGTGGCTGCTGAGATTAGAAGCTTTAGACCACCAGAGCCTTATAAAGGTAAAGGTGTCAAGTATACTGATGAAGTTATTGTCAGAAAAGCTGGAAAATCAGCAAGTTAATAGGAGCATAAGATGTTAAAAAGTATTCAAAAAAGAAAAAGCAGACTTCGTATTCAACGCAAAAGAAGAGTGAGAGGTAAAATTTCTGGAACAGCAGATCTTCCAAGAGTCTCTGTTTTTAGATCAAACAAGCACTTTTATGCTCAAGCTATTGATGATGTTGCAGGGGTAACACTCGCTTCTGCTGATGGTAGAAAGATGGGGCTAAAAGCAAACAAAGAGGATGCTAAAAAAGTAGCTGTCGCTATGGCAGATGCACTTAAAGCTAAAAATATCGAAACCATTGTTTTTGATAGAAATGGTTATCTCTATCACGGTGTTGTTGCAGCATTTGCAGACGCTCTAAGAGAAGCGGGAATTAAGTTTTAAGGAGAAGATGAATGTTAGCAGAAAATATCGATAGAGAAAAATTTGAAGAGAAAATTGTAAACATTGGTCGTGTTACTAAAGTTGTAAAGGGTGGTCGACGTTTTAGATTTACTGCTCTTGTGGTTATTGGTGACAAAAATGGTACCATAGGGTATGGTACAGGTAAAGCCAAAGAGGTTCCTGATGCGATTAAAAAAGCAGTAGATGATGCTTTTAAATCACTGGTTCATGTGAATATCAAAGGGGCTACTATTGCTCATGATATTGAGCAAAAAACAGGTGCAAGTCGTATTATTCTTAGACCAGCAAGTGAAGGTACAGGAACCATCGCAGGTGGTGCTATGAGACCAGTATTGGAGCTTGCAGGTATCAAAGATGTTATTGCAAAATCATTGGGTTCAAACAATCCTAACAATCTTGTACGAGCGACAGTAGACGCACTTACAAGACTCAAAAAGTAAGGGAGTAGATATGGGTTTACACAATTTACAACCAGCACCAGGTTCAACACGTAATAGAAAGCGTGTTGGTCGTGGTCAAGGTTCAGGAAATGGTAAGACAGCTGGACGTGGTAACAAGGGTCAAAAATCAAGAACTGGTTACTCAGCTAAACGTGGATTTGAAGGTGGACAGATGCCACTCTATAAGAGAGTTCCAAAAATTGGATTTACCTCAAGAGTGATTAAACCATACTCTATTAATGTTGATAAGAATAAGGCGATTGCATCGCTTGATGAGATCACTTTAGAGAGTATTAAATCTGTACATAAATTGCGAAAAACTGTAACCAAAGTAAAACTTATTGGTACAGGAGCAAAAGAGCTTGCATCTAAAATCAAAGATGAAGCTGTTACAACCAGTGGTAACTAACCATGAGCAGTGCTTTAACTCAGAAGATACTGATTACTTTTGGATTTCTCTTTGCTTATAGAGTTTTAGCATATGTACCTGTTCCAGGTGTTGATACTGCCGTTATTGCATCATTTTTTGACACTAACGGTGGTGGAATGTTGGGTATGGCCAACATGTTTTCTGGAAATGCTATTCAACGACTTAGTATTATCTCCCTAGGTATTATGCCTTATATTACTGCCTCCATCGTTATGGAACTTCTTGCTGCGACATTCCCTGCTGTTGGTCAAATGAAAAAAGAGCGTGATGGTATGCAAAAGTATATGCAAATCATTCGTTATGCAACTATTTTTATTACAATTGTACAGGCATTTGGTGTCTCTATGGGGCTTCAGAGTATGACAGGAGCAAATGGACAGAGTGCAGTGATGATCGATCCAATGACCTTTACACTTTTGACTGTGGTCTCAATGGTAACAGGAACCATGCTATTGATGTGGATTGGTGAGCGTATTACTCAAAGTGGTATAGGTAATGGTATCTCACTAATTATCTTTGCAGGTATTGTCTCAGGTATTCCAGCTGCAATCTCTAATACTGTTGAGTCTGTCAATACAGGAGAGTTAAACTTCTTAGCAGTTTTGGCAATGTTGGCAATTATTCTCTTGACTATTTTTGTCATTATCTATGTAGAGCTTGGTGAACGACGTGTCCCTATCTCCTATTCACGAAAAACAATTATGCAAAATCAAGATAAGAGAGTGATGAACTATATCCCTATCAAAGTGAATCTTTCAGGCGTTATTCCTCCAATCTTTGCCTCAGCGGTGCTAATGTTCCCTCTAACCATGCTAAAGAGTAGCACCAATGAGGTGGCAGTTGCCATTGCAGATGCTTTGACTCCTGGTGGAATTGTCTTTAATCTTGTTACTTTTTTATTAATTATCTTTTTTGCATTCTTCTATGCATCAATTGTATTTAATGCCAAAGATATCGCAGATAATCTTAAGCGACAAGGTGGATTTATCCCTGGTGTACGACCTGGTGCACATACCAAAGAGTTTATCAATGAAGTTGCAAGTAACCTAACAGTTTCAGGTGCTTTCTATCTTGCTTCGATCTCTACTATTCCATTTATGTTGATTAGTACCATTGGTGCCTCTTTCTTCTTTGGAGGGGTAGCCGTTTTGATTGTGGTTCAAGTTGCCCTTGATACCATGAGAAAAATTGAAGCACAAGTCTACATGAACAAATACGAAACACTAGGTGCGGTAGGTCTTTAATGGCTATCCCACTTAGAAAACCCAACGAGATGATCAAACTTGCAAAAGCTGGATCGATCGTGGGGAAGACACTACGCTATCTCCAAGAAAATATCACTGTTGGAATGACACTCAATGAGATTGATGCTATGGGTGAAGCCTATATCAAAGAGCAAGGGGCTACCCCTTCATTCAAAGGGCTATATGGCTTTCCCGCTTCTGTTTGCACATCGCTCAATGAGGTATGTATTCATGGTGTTCCTACTGATTATAAGATTCAAGAGGGTGATATACTTGGGTTAGATTTAGGAGCAAAGATAGAGGGTTATTATGGTGATGCTGCCATTACCATACCTATTGGAAAGATATCCAAAGAGGATGAGGCATTGATCGCCTGTGCTAAGGATGCCCTCTATCATGCCATTGACAATATTAAAGTTGGTATGCGATTTAAGGAGTTGAGTGCTTTGCTAGAGGCATTTATTACCCAAAGAGGATATGTACCACTTAGAGATTTTTGTGGACATGGTATTGGCACAAAACCTCATGATGAACCTAATATTCCCAACTACTTGGAGGGAAAAGCCAAACAGGGACCTAAGATTAAAAATGGTATGGTATTTTGTCTGGAACCAATGGTTTGCCAACAAGGGAGTCAACCTGTCATCCTAGAGGATAAATGGTCAGTGGTCAGTGAAGATAGGCTACGTTCATCTCACTATGAACATACGGTTGCGATTATTGATAATCAAGCAGTAATTTTAACCAATGCAGAGTAACAACAGTTATATTTTACAAAGGAGAAATAAATGGCTAAAGATGATGTAATTGAAATTGATGGTAAAGTGATTGAAGCTCTACCTAATGCGACATTTAGAGTAGAGTTGGATAACAAACATGTTATTCTCTGTCATATAGCAGGAAAGATGAGAATGCACTATATCAAAATACTACCTGGTGATAAGGTCAAAGTTGAACTTACCCCTTATAGTCTTGATAAGGGACGTATTACTTTTAGATATAAATAGATCTGGTATCTATATCTCTATACTATACATGGATCTTGATTCAGGTATGGTATAAAAATAGCAAAAAAGTACGCATTACCTCTCACAGGAAGATTAATTACCTAACAGATAACAAACTTGACCCTCTCTCTAAAGAGCCTGATTATAATCATGGAGCGGTCAAGATAAGTAGTTGAAAAAATTAATTTACTTTCTAGTGTACCTATAGACTACTAACTGTAATAACCTCATTGGAGGCACTAAAAATATTAGCAACTCTCTCTTGCCAAAGAGTACCAAATGCTTCTCTCTCCTCCCCTGTTGCTACCCCTTGCATAATCTTTTGCATCAATGGTTGCATCTGAGGAGCAGCGGGTATACTGCTAGGGTTATAGATAACATCAACAGATAGATTGGTATCCAAACGGGTTAACCGTACACTTGACTTAATATTTTGATTAAAAAACATCAGATTAGTACGATCAAATTTCCCACCAATACCTTTAAATCCATAGTCAGTAGTTGCCCCTGTAATATTGGCAATTACTGCTCCAATAACCCCTGCAACTCCTTGAGTTTGATCCTCTGCAAACTCTACCTTAATCGCTCCTCGCTCTGCTATTTCATTGGGATAGAGTGCCTTTAACCCATAAAGCGTACAGAGGTATGCTCCTGCTACAGTAGGACAACTATGTCCTGCACTCTTAACCACATCCAAGTAAGAGAAAGTATACTCTCCTCCCTCAAATGTACCCAAAAATTTAGAGAGGGGATCTCTAAGTATAATGGATTCAATCTCATCAAAAAACATTGGATAGTTCATGTTTAAGTCCTTCTTTTTTATGAAAGTATAGCGACATTAAATAAGAAGTTTACTATCATAGATCAAAAAATAGACGCCTTTGGTTTACCAATATAGTACCCTTGAGAGTAGTCTGCTCCTAATGCAACCACTTCATGATAGACCTCTTGATTATGAACAAACTCTACTATAGTTTTTGTTCCCAATTTTTTGGAAAAGGCGATAATGGCCTCCACCAAAATACGAGACGCATCATCACAATCAATATGCTTAATTAGACCACCATCAATCTTGATATAGTCTACATCAAGGTTAAGAATATACTCAAAATTTGCATATCCCGTTCCAAAATCATCAATAGAGATCCTAACCCCAAAAGACCGAACCTGACGAATAAACATATTCACTATTTTGAAGTCTGTAATCTCTTCAGACTCCGTAATCTCAAAAACAATCTTCTCAGGGTGAGGATATCCATTCAATTTATGGCAAATATATCTTCTTGTCTCTCGATCCACAATATCCTCAGTACTCAAATTGATAGAGCAGACATACTCCTCATAATTCTGAAAATAATCCAAAGTTTTATCCAGTACTATACGGGTTATAGCAGGATACAACTTCGCCTTTTTGGCAATATCCAAGAAGAAAAAAGGAGAGATCACTCTCTCATCCTCTACCATTCTAATTAACGCTTCATACTTTACAATTTTACCTGTTTGATTATCAATAATAGGTTGAAAATAGGGGACGAAACGGTCATCTCGAATAGCACATTTGATCTTTTTGATCCAACTAATATTCTTCGCATAGTTCTCCTCATTCTCCATTGAACTGTGATAAAGCAGAAACTTTTTATTTGCAAGTTTAGCTCGATATCTAGCAATACTTGCATAGAGGATAAGTTTTTCACCCTTATTATTCAATCCATAGTGAGCGATACCTCCACTGACTGTAAAGCTAACACACTCTGGAGCATTACAATCCATCGTACTCTCCTCAATATCGTGCATAATCACCTTAAATTGATCATAGATATTATCAAGGTTGACCAATCCCTCCTCATAGAGTAATATAAACTCATCATTATAGATACGATAGACTTTGGCTTCTGTTTGAGATGCAATAGATTTAAGTAGTTTTGCCATATGAATTAAGACACGATCCCCAATATCATTACCATAGAGATCATTTAACTGCATAAAGGCATCAATGTTAAGATAAAAGAGAATTGGCTTTTTTATCATTTGAATCTCTTCAAGAAGTCTATTTTTGTTAGGCAAAGAGGTGACAAGGTCAATCTTATGTTTTGCCAACTCCTCTCGCCCTTTAACCAACTCAGTAATATCATGATGCACTGCAACATACTCGACAATATTATTATCAGCATCCAATATTGGCAATATTGTGGCATCAACAATATAGTAGTCTCCCGATTTTTTTCTATTTTTTATAATACCTTTCCATATTTTTTTCTGTTTAATTCTACACCACATCTCTTGAAAAGTTGACTTAGGCATCTCTGGATGACGAATAATATTATGCGATTGTCCTATTAACTCCTCTTGAGTATAGCCAGAACATTGACAAAAGAGCATATTGACATAGGTAATATTCCCTTTTAGATCTGTTTTGGAGACGATACTTGTCTCATCGATCGCCATCTTATATCCATCCAAAAAAGAGAGATTCTTAGTTAACTGTTGACTCATTGCATTAAAAGTCAATGCTACTCTCCCTATCTCATCTTTTAGCTCTGTAGCCAAAGATACTCCTGTTTCCCCTTGTGCAATCTTGTTGGATGCCTCTTCTAACTCTCTGAGACTTGTGGCTAATGAGTAGTAAAAAGCTATAAGCAGATAGAGAGAGGTAAAAACAATCAGAACAAAGCCTAAAAAAAATAGAAAATATTTTTGATTGCTCTTCTGTTGTATGGTTTTTATCTCCTGCTTTTTATGGGTTATATCGGTTATCTTAAGTTGATCTAATTGCTTTTGTTGATACCTATACTCTTGAACTATATTGTAAGCAGGAAGAGCCAATAACAAAAACAAAATTGAAGATGATAATATAATTTTAAATTTAAATGATAATATATTCATTAAAGATATTGCAGGTTTAAATAAGGAGTAAAATAACATAAATCCTCTTTAGAAGTTTATTTCTGTGGTTCTTTAGTGATATTATATTAAAAATCAGTTAAAAAGTGTGTTAAGTATCAAAAGATAGTTATATATATGAATTGTGCATAGAGAACCACATTTAGCAGAGAATATTAATGATAATAGATGTTCATAAATAATTTTTTTGAAATTAATTTTGGGCAAGTAGTTGCATACTTTTAGATGATTTTGTCTATCCCCATAAGCATAACCGTAAAGAGTAGTCCCGCAGCAACACCTGCTAGAATATCATCTCCCATGACACCTAATCCTCCACCAACTTTACGATCAATAACCCCAATGGTAGAGGGTTTCCATATATCAAAGAGTCTAAAGGTTGCAAAGCTCAAAACAAGTGCCATCTCATAAGCATAAGGGTAGTGCATCGTCTCAGCAGTTGAGAGGGCAAACATCATGGCAATCCACATACCTGAAACCTCGTCGATGACAATACTTTTGTCATCATGGATACCTGTGGCTTTTTCATATTTGTTGATCTCAAAAATAGCAATCACAGAGATAGCCAAAGTAAGCATAAAGAGCGTCTGCATAGGCAGAAATGTTAAGATCCCCACACCCACAATCAAAGCGGCCAAGCTACCGACAGTTCCTGGGGCTTTGGGGCTAAGTCCTGCACCAAAAAAGGTAATAAAAAGTCTATTTGCGTTCATCTTCTCTCTCTTAAGTTAATGAGGTGGTCTGATAGAGACCCATTAGTTTGACATAGAAATCCTCTTCACTATGCTCCTCCATGAGACCATCATTGGGCATAAGAGCGTCATAGATCTCTTGTAGGTTTTTAAATCGATTGGGGTAGAGGGTGCTTAGGATATTGGCTGAGACCTCACGCCGTACGAGGACACTTGGGGGCATCATCCCTACATTGATGAGTTGCAGGATTGAGGCAGAGTGATAGTGGATATGGTGGTGTTGACCATGAGGACAAGTAGTGGTGCTTACTAGGGTTCGACATCGATTACAGTAGACATACTGCTCAGTGGTGGTTATCTCTATTTTGATCCCTTTGGTGGCATCGAAGATAGAGTTGAGCCTATCCTTATCATAAAAGAGTCCCAATCTTGCATGGTTTTTCCCAATCACTAAGCGGTTGCACCCATAGTTTTTAGCAACAAGTGCATCGAGTACCAACTCATTGTATCCTGCAAAGATATAGGAGTTCTCTAGTGGCACGACAATAACCTTATTGGGAGGGAAGAAGTGATCAATAAAGCTCATAACTGCCTCATAGCGTATGTCAAATCGCAATCCATAGTTGTTAAATGGTTTAAGCAAAAAGAGTATCAACATATCTGACTGTTCTAGGGCTTGACGGATCATTCGTTCATGTGCACGATTAAGCGGGTTGGCAGCCAAAATCAGTGCTGAGACATTTTTGGCATTCTGCTCTTTGATACTCTCTTTGACCTTTTTGAGATAGCTTGATATGAGTGGATATCTAACATGGTAATCTCCACTTACAGCAATTTTCCCTAGACGATTAATGGTGTTACGTACACCAGGGTGAGAGGGGTCAGATGTTCCATAGATACACTGCAATCGCTGTTTGGGGTCGATCTCATAGGTAGACTCTACAGTCAGTTCTCCAACCACTTTATTGTCCGTAACCAACTCAACTATCTCTCCTTTTTTAAGAGAGCGTAAACAGGCTTCATTTTTTTTGCCACTAGGGGCGAGGATAAAGGCAAAAGGGTAAGGAACTCCCTTGTACATTTTGGTCTTATTGACCTCTTTTGCTTCTGCTTCGTTCATTAGTTTATCAACAGGGGAGATTAATCCCTCTTGCACCAGTGCTAGGGTTGATAGTGCTTCAGTATCTATAAAGAGTTGCTTATTTTTTCTTGAAAATGCCATACTTTTTCCTTTTTTCCCATAAACTTTTTCGTGAGATCCCTAGTTTTTTGGAGAGTTCTGTATCGGGGAATTGATACTGAAAGCTATTGACAATAAACTTTACATAATCATCAATGGTCAAAATCTCATTTTGGTCATAGAGCTTATTGTCGGTATTAATCTCTATGGTAGTATAAGGAGTCGCTATCTCAGTAGTAGTAGAGATGATAAAGTTTCGATCTTTAAGTAGTTCAAAGAGTTGATCTCTCTCTGATTTTTTGAGGGTTTGAAGCTCTGAAATATAGAGTACATGTTTTTTATTGGCACCCTCTATCTTCTCTCTCCAGTTTCTCATTGCCAGAGGGATAAAGACCAAGACACGATCATTTTGTTTGGCATACTCAAATGCTAATTTGTCTACCAACTTGATATAGTTGGTAAAGATCACAATAGGAGGCGTAACTTTTTCTATCTCTTTTGAGACGTTAATATCATTGAGTAGGTACTCGCTGTACTCTTTATAGAGACTTTTATATTTTTTGAGTGTTTGGTACTCTTTGTAATGCTCAATCTTTCGCCTAAGCTCCTCAATCATAAAGGGCTTAACAATATAGTCATTGGCTCCAAGTTTGAGTGGTGCGGCAACAGTATCATTATTGATATAACTTACCATTAGGATAATAATCTTCTCTTTATATTTGGTAATGAGAGGATTGAAGTTCTGCCCTGGTAGATTGGTTGATAGGAGATAGGCATCTCCTGTGCTTGATGCCATTGCCTCTTTAATCGATGAGAATACTTCTGTTTCATATCCTGATTGATTGAGCTTAGTTGAGATACTTTGAGCCAAATATAGCTCATTTTCAATAATAGTTATCTTCATTGTTGTGTCCAGTCGTAATAGTATAGTGTTGCGACAGCTTCAACAGCTACCCCCTCTTTGCGTCCGATCCATCCTAACTTCTCAGCCGTGGTTGCTTTGATATTGACACGATAAGGAGGAAGATGAAGCAGAGACGCAAGGTTAAATCGCATGTCCTTTTTGTAATTTAAGAGCTTTGGTGTTTGAGCAATGATGGTTAGATCTATATTGCCCAAAGTATAGCCCAGACTTGAGAGTCGTGTAATAGTATCTTCCAAAAGTAGAGAGGAGTTGGCATCTTTGTATCTGCTTGAGGTATCGGGATAAAACTCACCAATATCTCCTAATCCAGCAGCCCCCAAGAGAGCATCGATAATGGCATGAATAGCAACATCGCCATCACTGTGTGCTTTGAAGCCAAAAGGCGCATCGATCTCTACCCCACAAAGCATCATCGGTTTGCCCTCCTCAAAGGGGTGAATATCGATTCCAAATCCCATCAATGCTCTAGGAGAAGGTGCTTCTAAGCAGGGGAGTTTGGAGAGATCCTCTATGGTGGTAAGTTTATGGGCTTTGGTTGATCCCTCCACGAAGATAATCTCTCCCCCTTGAGAGGCAATGGCAGAGCTATCATCACCAAACTCTCTCTTGGTATCAAGTGCCTCTTTGAGGGTTTGGGTACAAGAGAGTTGGGGTGTTTGGATGATTTTTGTCAATTCGCGATCGATAGGTGCATTCTCAAAATAGAGTCTATCGACTACTGGGAGCGTAGGAACGACACAACTTCTGTTCTTTTTTGCTAAGAGTATACGCTTGATCATCGCCTCATCAAGACAACATCGAGCAATATCAGAGACCAAAACAAACGGAGTTGTGACATCTTTAAGTGCATTTTTGAGTGAAGCTTGACGTGAGTCTCCTCCTACCACAAAGGTGTAATTGGCAAACTTCGACATACTCTCTATATCATCCAAAGATGATACAATAATCGTATCTTGAAAAGAGTAAAGCGATTGAAAATCATCAGCAACCTTAAGCCAAATTGGTCGATCATTACTCCATAGCCATTGCTTTTTTGGTGCCAACTTAAAGCGAGATGCACTCCCTGCCCCCAAGAGTATCAGTGTAGTATCTTGCAAAAACTCTCCCTAAATTTAAAAGTGTAACTATATTATACAACAGTAACCTTTTGTAACACTTTAAATGGTTGAAAAAATAGGCATATCCTCAGAAAAAAATGCCTTTTCTCAGTTTGGGAAGTTATCTCCCTCTGTTATTGGTGAGGATGAATAGTTACGATATTTATTAGGGTTTCAAGTGCAATAAAGCTATTTTTAAGTATTTTACTAAAAAAATTAAATAAGGAGAATCATTGCTCATTAAAGAGATCAAAGAGTTTCAACAGATCAAAGAGAAAGCTCGAACCTACCTCTGTTATATTATGAGTAGTAATATTGCTCATACTTATTATAGTGAAAGTTTAGATAAGCTTCTCTCTAATTTGAAGATGCTTAAACAAGCCATTCCAAAGAGTGAGGTAATCTATGCTATAGATAGTAATGGTATACAGATTACTGAAAATATCTCTCAGCATAGCAACCTAAATGGTATAAATAGAGGAAAAGATCGTAGCACACGAAGCTACTTTTATAATACTATCAAAGAGCATCGTTGCGAGATCTCAGATCCCTACCCTTCACTAAATAAGCGAGAGTTAATAGTAACTGCCAGTTTTCCAATTTATGATATAGAAAATAATCTGTTAACTATTATTTGTGTTGATATTACGCTCAAAAATCTACTTAGAATGCTACTTCCTAGCTCAGTAGACTCTCTCTTTGGAGATAGTAGCAAAATTGTCTACAGTGTCTTCTCTGCTGCTCTATTTTTTGTGGCGATGTTACTCTTTTTCAAAGGGGTAACTGGATTTATTGGACATGGTATTGATTTTCACAAAGTTGAGATTAATGATATGTTCAAATCCACTATCTTATTAACCCTCTCCTTGGCTATTGTCGATTTGGTCAAAGCAATTTTTGAAGAGGAGGTACTAGGCAAAGAGAAGCATGGAGAGGGAGATACTCATCAAACCATGGTGCGATTTCTTGGATCAATCATTATTGCACTCTCAATTGAATCACTGATGTTGGTCTTCAAATTTGCCCTCAATGATCCAAGTCAGCTTATTTTTGCTGTCTATCTAATTATGGGAGTAACAGCACTAATTTTTGGTTTATCATACTACCTAAAGGTTAGTCACAATAGCGATAGTCGATAAAATTATATGGGCAACTTCTGCCCATACAACAGAACTTATGTTATAATCATATTATGAAAAAAACATACGCATATAACCACTCCTCTATCTATTTTGATTTTACTCAAAGCATTGATCGCTTTTATGTGGAGGAGATCCCTCTTTATAAATTTTCTAATAAAGGACCATACCTTATCCTTAAAATCAAAAAAAAGGATATGAGTACATTTAAGCTTATTACTGTCCTCTCTAAAGCTTCAAATATAGAACAACGTAATATAGGCTATGCAGGACTAAAAGACAAAAATGCCACCACCATTCAATATATATCACTTCCTAAGCAGTATGAAAAAGAGATTATCAAAAATCTTACTACAGAAAAGATAGAGATATTAGAAAAAACATATAGTAAATTTCCTATAAAAATAGGTCAACTTAAAGGCAATAAGTTCTCTATTATTCTTAATAAAGTAACCCCCAAAGCAAAAAAAGAGATTGAGAAAGTTGCCAACAAAATGGTTAAAAGAGGGATTCCAAACTACTATGGATACCAACGATTTGGAGAGGATAGCAAAAGCTATCTCCAAGGCAAAGAGATTGCCCACTCAGGCAAAAAACTCAAAGGGGCAAAAGAGAGACTTCTTGTCTCTGCTTATCAGAGTTACCTTTTTAACCAATGGTTATCTAAACGTATAGAGATTTCAAAAATTATTACCGAAAATAGTGAGGAGAGAGCCTGTAAAAAACTTGCTTATCCCAAGGGATTGGTTGAATCTTTGTCTACTCAACCTCAATTTTTCAAACTCTTTATTGGTGATGATATACGACACTATCCTTATGGTAAATCCTATTTTTTAAGAGAGTTTAAAGAGAGTTGCCAAGAGTTTATCAATCAAAAGGTATCACCAACAGGACTACTCTGTGGCTCACAAGTGAAACGTTCTATTGCAGATGCCTACTATCTTGAGGAGTCTTTTGACGATTATGAACTCTACTCTCTTAAGGGAGAGCGACGATACGCATGGATTTTTCCAAAAGATTTGATGTTTGATTATCAAAAAGAGGAGGAGACCTTAACCATAGAGTTTTGTCTCCCAAAAGGCTCTTATGCTACAACATTTCTTGAGGAGATTGGTAAGTTCTCATTGAAACCATAACTCCTCCCTAAAGGGAAATTGCCAAACGCACATTGACCTCTTGAGATTTAATCTTATAACTCCTCTTCCCCACTTGTGCCATGGTATCTAGTGAGAGCAAAAGATGCTTTGAGACTTTAAAATAAATTAAAATTTATTTTTTAAATAAAAAAACAATATTAACTAACCATTATCTCATAGGGTCGTTTGAGTTGTTCGATAAGCTTATAGATACTAACTGCTCTTCCCTCTCTAGCAAACTCACGCCCATCCAGAAAAACAATCATGGTAGGCACAGAAAAGACTTGAAAATATGCTGATATCTCAGGGTTTTTATGTGCATCCAGATAGATCTGTCTAAGTTGAGGAAGATGGGTATCAAATGCCTCCTTGAATTTGGGACGAAGAGCATGGCAGACATTGCAGTTCTCTCCTGAAAAGTACAAAAGCACACCCACTTCTCCTCTAATAATATCGTGTAACTCATCTAATTTCATCAATCAACCTTTGCATAATTTTTTCAATATTTTATCATATTACTTTTTTTTTAAAGAGACATAGTAGACTCTTTAGATAGTTATGATAAAATTAAACAGAAAAAATCAAGGAAATATAATGCAAAAACTATTTGGTTTTCTATTTATTCTCCTCTCAGCAGGAGTTACTGTTTGGTATCCCTTGGGCAAACTTTTAGGATGAGTTGATGAGTAAAGCAAAACGATACAATCCTTTTGATCCTAAAAAACAAAGTCTATTTACAACTTCTCGTGGAAATTTTCTCTATCTCTTTCTTGCTCCACTTTTCCTCTCTATTATCCTAGCCTTATTGGCAAAAGATATTGAAGCTTTTATTTTAAACAGCATTGCTTTTGGTCTCTTCTTTGTTACGGCTAGACTCAACCGTATTGGACTTAAAAATGAGCACGCTTACCATACCACACTACTCACCAAAGCTCCCAAAACACCTTTTAAATTTATGGCAGGTATACTATTGGGAGTATCAACACTCTATACGGCTTGGATTGCAGGAGGAGAGACTCCTATAGTGGGACTCTTTTTGGCTCTTATCTCCTCTACAGGCTATTTTCTCTACTATGGATTTGATCCCAAAGTAGATAAGTTAGAGAATGTTGGCGATATCTCTGCGGAGTTTGTCATCCAAACCCTAGCAGAGTCTCGTGCCAAACTCTCTAGCATAGAAAATGATATTGTCCTAATCCAAGATCAAAACCTAAAAAATAAATTGCATATCGCAGTCAATAAAGCCTATGAGATACTTAGTAATATCGAACAAGATCCCAAAGATCTACGCGTAGCACGAAAGTTTATCATCGTCTATATTGATGGGATCAAAAAGGTAACCAAATCCTATACGGATCTCTTAGAAGAGGAGATCAAACCCGAAACAAAAGAGCGACTCACCCAACTTCTCAGTGATGTAGAGGAGCGTTTTGACAAGGAGATACTTCGTCTCAAACGAAACAATCAATTTGATCTTGATGTACATATTGATGTGCTTCAAGAGCAGATCAAAAATTAAATCAAAAGGAAATTAATTTATGGAAACAAAAATAAAAGAGATTATAGAAGCAAATGTCGAAAAACAAAATCCAAACCCTCCAGCGGTCATGCCAGAGGAGCAGAGTCAACTTGAAAAAGCCTTATTGGAATTAGATTTCAAGGACAGAACCTCTATTATCTACTTTGGAGCGGCTGCACAAGAGGAGCTAGATGAGATCTCCAATCGTATGATTGATGGGGTCAAAAACAAAGATACAGGACGAGTTGGTGCTGTACTCAATGAGATGATCTCTGCTATCAAAGGGTTTGATATCGAAGAGCTTAACCCCAACAAAGAGTTACCATGGTACAAAAAACTTTTTGGAGGAGCCAAACCCTTGGCAAAATTTATTCAAGGCTATGAGGAGGTGCGTGATCAAATTGATCAAATCGCCAATAATCTTGAAGAGCATCGCAGTCAACTAATGACTGATGTGGTCTCGCTCGATAAGCTTTATGATGCCAATTTGGCATTTTTTAGAAAACTTGAACTCTATATTGAGGCAGGTGAACTTAAGAAAAAAGAGTTGGCTCAAACCATTATCCCTCAATATGAAGAGAGAGCCAAAGAGAATGATATGTTAGCAATACAAGAGCTTAAAGAGGTGCGTGCTTTTGCAGATGACCTAGAGCGTAGAGTACATGATCTTCGTCTCTCACGTCAAGTTGCCATGCAGTCACTCCCTAGTATTCGACTGATTCAGGACAATGACAAATCACTTATCAACAAAATCTCCTCTACACTGGTCAATACCGTTCCTCTATGGCGAAACCAATTGGCACAAACCGTTACTATCTTCCGAAGTCATGAATCGGCAAAAGCCCTCAAAAATGCTACTGATCTTACCAATGAATTGCTAGAGAAAAATGCCGAAGGATTGCGTGAAGCCAACCAAGAGATACGCACACAAATGGAGCGTGGGGTCTTTGATATTGAGAGTATCAAAAAAGCCAACGACACCCTCATCGCAACACTCAATGACTCTCTACGCATAGCAGATGAGGGCAAAGAGAATCGTCTCAAAGCACTTACAGAGTTAGAGAATACAGAACGTGAACTCAAAGAGGCTCTACTTGCAACTAAAGCCAAAGTAGCCTCTCTTCCAGAAGAGACCATTAATGATGTAACCAAAGGATAAGAGATGGGACTTTTTGATTGGATTACAGGACAGTTTATAGATGTTATTGAGTGGATAGATGACTCACACGATACCATGGTCTATCGATTTGACCGTCAAGGCAATGAGATCAAATATGGTGCTAAGCTTACCGTGCGTGAGTCTCAAATGGCAGTTTTTGTCAATGAGGGGGTTATTGCTGATATCCTAGGGCCTGGTATCTATGAATTAGAGACAAATAACCTTCCTATTTTAACCTCCCTAGAGCATTGGGATCATGGATTTAACTCTCCATTCAAGGCAGAGGTCTATTTCCTCAATACCAAACGTTTTACTGATCTAAAGTGGGGAACCAAAAACCCAATAACCGTACGCGATCCTGAATTTAGCATGGTAAGACTACGTGCATTTGGAACATATGAGATTCGTATCGCTAACCCCAAAACTTTTATGAAAGAGATTGTTGGGACAGATGGTCACTTTACCACAGATGAGATAGAGAATCAACTTACCAATCTTATTCTCTCCAAATTTGCTACCATCCTAGGTCAAAGCAATACTCCTCTATTGGATCTGGCATCTAACTATGAGCAGTTTGGATCCTATATTACTCAGAAGATATCTCCCTATTTTGAGGAGTATGGACTAGAGCTTACCAAGATGTTAGTAGAGAATATCTCTCTTCCTGATGAGGTAGAGAAAGCCCTAGATCGTCGCACCAGTCGTGCCATCACTGGTGATTTGGATGAGAATATCAAATATCAAACGGGAGAGGCTCTTGGCAATGCTAGTAGTGCAGGAGGTGGTAGTGCTATTGGTGATCTGGTCGGTATGGGGGCAGGTATTGCACTAGGCAAAGAGATGATGGATACTCTATCAAATAAAAATAGTAACCAGAGCCAACAACCTCCAAAACTTCCAACTCAAGAGAGTACCATCATGTATCATGTGGCTATCAATAATGAGAGTAAAGGACCTTATGATATTCAAACTATCCAACAACTCATCAAAGAGGGTACCATAACCAAAGATACATTGGTGTGGAGAGAAGGATTAGAGAAGTGGCAAGAGGCACGATCTGTTTTGGCAAAACTCTTTAATACCACCCCACCACCTTTACCATAGCCGTGAAATTTCAATCTATTAACTTCACCTGCCAAAACTGTGGGGCACCACTACGCTATAGCCCCACACAACAGGCACTTCTATGTGAATTTTGTGCCTCTACAAAATCTATTGAGCAATCAGATCAAGCCATTGTGGAGTATGACTTTCAAGAGGCTGTTGCTTTTTTGGATCGGCATAAACCCAAAGAGATTCGCAAAGAGGTCAAATGTAACAAATGTGCTGCCACCTTTGAGTTGACCCCCTACTCTGTTAGCTCAAACTGCCCCTACTGCAACACACCTACCATTACCAATTTTGTTAGAGAGATCACCCCTCAATCGATTCTTCCTTTTCAGATCAATAAAAAAGAGGCACAAAAACGGTTTCAAGAGTGGATTGGCTCCTTGTGGTTTGCCCCCTCGGCACTCAAAAAGATCACCCAAGAGGAGGATCAACTCATAGGATACTATCTCCCTCACTGGACATACGATGCCCAAACCACCACTGCTTACCAAGGTCAAAGAGGTATTGTCTATTATGTCACTGTTGAGCGAGAGGTAATTATCAATGGACAACGACAACGCATACAACAACAAGAGGCACGTATCGACTGGAGACCTGTTAGTGGTCATGTTCGTAATATCTTTGATGATATTACCATTGGTGCATCAAAAACCATCTCCCATACAATACTCGACAACCTCGCACCATGGGATACCACCCAACTTGTCCCTTTTGAGGAGGAGTATCTAGCAGGATTTGAGTCCGAAGAGTACACCATTGGATTGGACAATGGATTTGAGTATGCCAAGATAAAAATGGAGCATATCATACGCCAAACCATCCGAGAGGATATTGGAGGAGATCAACAACGCATCGATAGAATGCAGACTAATTACCACCATACCACCTACAAAAACACACTCCTGCCTATTTGGACAGCAAAATTCAACTGGAGAGGCAAAGAGTATAACTATGCCATCAATGCCCAAACAGGAAAAATCACAGGAGAGCGTCCCTATAGCATACTCAAAATCTCTCTGCTTATCACTACTATCCTATTGGCTATAGGTACCGGTATCTATCTTGATGAACATCCTTATTATCTTGAAGATCTTTTACAAATTATTCAAAATAATCTTGGATAAGCTATTGAAAAGATTGGCTACACATAGAGATAGCCAAAGAGAGTTGAGTTTAAGATTGATACTATTGTCTATGTAGCTGATAGTGGGATGTTTATTACTCCCCCAATGAATAGTCTTAATTTTTGATGTAGTGATTTTATTCATAATCAAGGCAGATTTTTGAAGTACTAGCCGTAGCTAATTCGAGAAAATCTAACGCATAGTATGGACAAAAGCACTACACCCTTTGGGGAGAGTGTAAAGTGGCAATCTGTCACTAAAAAAATCTTTGAATTAGCTAAGGCTAGTCCTGCAGATTTTTTTATCAACATCTCACCACTTTTCACTCTCTCAAAAATTCAGATTATTCATTGGGGGAGTAATAAAAGTTCGGTAAACACAGAGGATAGAATTTTAGAGTATTTACAACAAAATCCCAAAACGACTATAAAAGAGTTGTCCCTAGTACGAGAGGACCGGGATGAACGAACCACTGGTGCACCAGTTGTCCTGCCAAGGGCACCGCTGGGTAGCTAAGTTCGGATGAGATAACCGCTGAAAGCATCTAAGCGGGAAGCCAACTCCAAGATGAATCATCCCTGAAGCTCTGTTGAAGACTACAACGTAGATAGGATAGATGTGTAAGTGGTGAAAGCCATTTAGCTGACTATTACTAATAGAGCGAATGATCTAATTCTAAGGACACTACCTTACTAAGCAAATAAAGAGATTAGACTCTTAACAATAAGAAGATAGATAAGCCAAGAGGATTAAGAAGATTAAGAAGATAATCTTTTTACTTCTCTTGGTGGTGTCGCTAGAGTGAGGGAAATACCCAGTTCCATTCCGAACCTGGAAGTCAAGCTTCACATCGCCGATAATACTGC
>CAZEUB010000034.1:0-8489 GCA_964515605.1 uncultured Sulfurovum sp.
AACAAAATATTCATCATATAGATCATATTCGTAATTTAATGAAAAAATTATACTTTGATGACAATACAGGATTTAAAAAAATTTATACAAATTATCATAATTATAAAAAAGATTACTATCTAATAGCAAATTTAATAGAAAGTATAACGAAAGATATAGTCAATTCTCACAGAGTTAAAAGTGAAATTAGAAAAATTTTTAAAGAGTTTAATAAACCTCAAAAAGAATCTAATCAAAAAAAGATTGATAATTTACCATTAACATTAAATGATATATGGGAAAGAAGACTTAAAAATAATATTCTTTTTAGGATACCCAATAATATAGAATATAGAAAGAAAATACATAATAAAACAATTAATAAACTTTTAGAAAAAAAATATCTATCATCTATTGATAATATCAAACCATATCAAATTACTTTTATAAAAATAAAATTACCAGAAAAAGAAGATAAGAAGTTTGACTATTTTAATTTTTCTTCAATCTATGAAAATGATAAATACTATAATACTCTAGGCATATATGATTTTATTAAAATAAAATATCAAAAAAATAGTATAATTAAAATGGAACCTGATATTTTAGAAAAACTTGAAAAAAAGAAAAATAAGCACTATAAATCATTTATCTCTCTTATGAGAATAATGGATGATATAGCAGGTAAAAATAATAAAAAAGAATTTAATACTATTATTCAAATTGAAATTAATAAAAATCTTAAAGAGGAAAATATACAAGATACATACAATGACCTATTCAGCGATTTAGAAAAAGTAAGAAATATATTTTCAAATAATAATATAATTAAAAAAGATTATTTTGAGAAAGTAGAATTTTATAAATCATTAGGACCTAAAGATATTGTTATTGTTGTTAAAAATTGCTCATTAAATACCATATACAATATAAAAGAGGCTATTGCTAAAGAATTATCACTCATGAGAAGTTATACAACAATTTTTTATGATAAAATTGAAGAATCTGATCTTAAAATTGGGAATAGATATAATCTTATTTCTGAGTTAAGAGCTAATAATTCAACTATAGAGAATAAAAATTGTATAGAAAATTATTTTGTAGCAAATGAAAAATTTAAACAATCGTCAATTTATAAAGTAGCAGGAGTTATGGATTATAAAATAGTTTGGAATAGCAGAATGACATTAAAAGAGGTAAATGATATTTATGATAACTTCATTAGAAATGGATATGTTCAAGATTTACAAACTATCATAAGCAAGAAAATATAAAAATTACCTTAACTAAACATCATTAACGGTTTCTAACCAAAATTATGGTAAAATCTAAGGTTTTTATAAAAATCAAAAAATTTTAATTATAATGGAGCTTGTCAATGGCAGAATATGGTGCTAGTAATATCAAAGTCCTCAAAGGGCTAGAGGCAGTTAGAAAACGACCAGGGATGTATATCGGAGATACCTCGACCAAAGGGCTTCACCATCTTGTTTACGAAGTTGTAGATAACTCCATTGATGAAGCGATGGCTGGTTTTTGTGATACGATTAAAGTGACACTAACCAAAGAGGGTTCAGCAATTATCGAAGATAATGGTCGTGGTATTCCTGTGGCAGAACATCCTACAGAGAAGATCTCCGCAGCGACAGTTGTACTTACGGTACTTCATGCAGGTGGTAAGTTTGACAAAGATACCTACAAGGTCTCAGGTGGTCTTCATGGGGTTGGGGTTTCGGTTGTAAATGCCCTCTCCCGAGATCTTCATTTGACGATTTTCAAAGATGGTCAAATTCATGAGCAAACCTTTAAGGAGGGGATCCCACAAGAGCCTCTCAAAGTCACAGGCACTACCCGAAAAAAGGGAACCAAAATCGAATTTTGGGCAGATGGAACGATCTTTACAGAGAGTACCACCTTCCAAAAAGAGATTCTGATGAAGAGATTCAAAGAACTAGCATATCTAAATCCAAAAATAACCATTGATTTTAGAGATGAACGAGATGGCACCAAAGAGCTTTATCACTTTGAGGGAGGGATCAAGCAATTTGTAGAGGATATGAATACCAAAGAGCCTCTCTCTCAAGCTCAATTTTTTCAAGGAAAAGCTGATGATATAGAGATAGATATAGCGTTAATGTATTGCAATGCTGACTCTGAAAAGTCACTCTCATTTGTCAACAATATCAAAACAGCAGAGGGAGGAACCCACGAGGCGGGATTTAGAGCAGGACTTACCCGATCTATGGCAAGTTATATCTCCAAAAACGCTAGTGCCAAAGAGAAAGGGATTAAGATTACAGGGGAGGATTGCAAAGAGGGGCTTATTGCTATTGTCTCAGTGCGTGTTCCTGAACCACAATTTGAGGGGCAGACCAAAGGGAAACTAGGTTCATCCTATGTGCGTCCTTTGGTTCAGAAGTTCTTCTCAGAGAGCTTCAACAAATACTTAGAAGAGAACCCCATAGAGGCAAAAGCGATTATGGGACAGATTCTTCTTGCTGCTCGTGGTAGAGATGCTGCCAAACGTGCCAAAGATCTGGTCAAACGCAAAGACTCCATGAGTGTGGGAACACTCCCTGGCAAATTAGCAGACTGCCAGAGCAAAGATCCTGTTATTTCAGAGATCTATCTCGTCGAGGGAGACAGTGCAGGTGGATCAGCCAAGCAGGGACGTGATCGGGTATTCCAAGCCATTCTCCCACTAAAAGGGAAGATCCTCAATGTCGAAAAAGCCAGACTAGAGAAGATTCTCAAATCTGATGAGATCAAAAATATGATTACTGCGCTTGGTTGTGGTATTGGAGAGGAGTTTAATGAAGAGAAACTTCGCTATCACAAAATTATTATCATGACCGATGCCGATGTGGATGGGAGTCATATTCAAACCCTACTTATGACATTCTTCTACCGCTTCCTAAAACCCATTATCGAAAATGGTTATCTCTATTTGGCACAGCCCCCTCTCTATCGATATAAAAAAGGCAAAAATGAGACCTATCTCAAAGATGACAAGGCACTTAATGACTTTCTCATCGAAAATGGTATTGGGATACTAGAGTCAGAGACAATGGGACGAAAAGATCTTACTGAACTCTTTAAACTTATCGCCTACTACAAGATGACCCTTAGTGAGATAGAGAAACGTTTTGCCTTGCCTGAAGTGGTACGATATATGGTAGAGAATCCCGATATTATCTCTACAGATAATGAGACATTGGCACAAAATCTTGAGCAGTATATTGCCACACTAGGGTATAATATCCTAAGCAAAACCATCAATGAGGAGATGATTCAATACTTCGTACAGACCAATGATGGACTTGAAGAGTTGATTATTGATGATAACCTCTTCACCTCTCCACACTACAATGAGGCGATCTATATGCACAAAAAGATCGAAGAGCGTATCACAGATGAGTTCAAAGAGAAAGATATCCTCGAACTCCTTGCAATGGTTGAAGCCTCTGCTAAAAAAGGGGCATATATCCAACGATACAAAGGGCTAGGAGAGATGAACCCTGAGCAACTTTGGGAGACAACCATGAACCCTGAAGAGCGACGACTGCTTCAGGTTGTGATCGAAGATGATGAGAAGGCGAGTGACACCTTTGTACTCTTTATGGGAGATGAAGTTGAGCCACGTCGTGCCTATATCGAAACCCATGCCAAAGATGTGAAACATTTAGATATATAATCTTCTAAAACTAATTATAAAATAGGAAAAAGATGAAATACGGTGAGAAAGAGATAGCCCAATTTGATATTGATTTGGCTGAAAACTATTGGGAGAATCATCATCCCAAAAACTATACTATAGATATAGAGTTACCCGAGTTTATGTGCCGATGTCCAAGGTCAGGCTATCCTGACTTTGCAACCATAAAGCTTAGCTATTGTCCCGATAAAAAGGTTATAGAGCTAAAGGCGCTAAAGCTCTATATCAATAGTTTTATGAACCGACACATCTCTCATGAGAATGCTGCCAATGAGATTTTTGATGCACTCAACAGAAACCTAAAGCCTAAGTGGATTAAGATTGTTGCTGACTATAACCCTAGAGGCAATGTGCATACGGTAATTACGGTAGATAGTAGGGAGAATTAATTTTATTTAGATATTTTTTATTAATAGTTTATGTGATATACTGTGGAAAAATAGAAAAAGGGTTATCTATGAACTATATTAAAGAGTATTTTATTACTGTTATAGAGAAAAAATATGCAAAATTTAGAGGACGAGCCACAAGAAAAGAGTTTTGGAACTTTTTATTGCTGGTGATCCTTTTTGATCTTATGATTCTTGGTATTGGAGAGGAGATCAAAACAAATCTTATAATCTCTCAAAATAGTTGGACTTTTATTACTGCTATGGAGATACTACTTGGACTCTTTACCCTACTTCCTCTCATTGCGATAGGGACTCGCAGACTTCATGATATTGGCAAAAGTGGTTGGTGGTCTCTTGTTCTATTGATTCCATTTTTAGGGGTATTGATTCTTTTGGTACTTCTCCTTTTACCTAGCGAAGATAGGGTCAACCGATATGGTCAAACCCACAACAAACAATATCGATCGATATATACTATTTTGAAGAATGCTTAACCTCCTATAGCTTTATAGGAGTGTATCGTTTAGGATGGTATTGTTTTTGAAGGCTTTTTTATAGGTAGAGAGACCAAAACTTTTTTGTAAACTTTTGAGATGAGTCATATGGTGCGTATCACTTCCCATGAAATCTACCATCCCTTTTTTGACCAATCTCTCAGCAATCTGTTGTACCCCTTTATTATAATATCCACTTAGTGAATTGATATTGAGTTGAAAGTAGACTCCTTCTTTTTTGAGTTGCTGATAACAGTCAAACTCGTCGTGCCAATAGAGATATCTCTCAGGGTGTGCGAGTACGGGTTTGTATCCATTGAGCTTAATCTCATAGATAAGCTCTTCAATATTTTGTGGTTGAGTAAAGTAAGAGAGTTCAAAAAGAAGATATTTTTCAGATCCAAATGTCAAAAGATCCTGTTTCAAAAGCAACTCTTCAAATCGTTCATCAGCATAATACTCACAAGCAAGTTCAATTTTGATATCAATTTCATTTTTCTCTAGTTGCTCTTGTAGTTGCTGATAGCCTTGCTGTAGGATTTTGGTGCTATTGGGGAACATGTCACTGCTATGGGGTGTAATGATAAGCTTCTTATAGCCAAGAGATTGTAACTTTTGGATAAGTTTGATGGAACTCTCCATACTTTTGCTCCCATCATCAATCTCGGGTAGAAGATGAGAGTGAATATCTACTTTAGTTAATGATTTTTTAGCCAAAAAAGAGAACACTACTGCTCCTTTTTTGTATCATAGCCATACCCATACCCATACCCATATCCATATCCACCATATCCTGATTTGTTGATATGCTTGACATCATTGAGAATAATACCAGTAGATTGGATCTGATGCTTCTCTTTGAGTTGATTAAAATCAGAGATAAAGATCTTCTCTGCAATATTTGCTCGTGCCACAAGCAAAACAATATCGCTATGCTCCAGAATCAATTTGGTATCTGCCACCATTCCAATAGGTGCCGAATCAAAAATAATATAGTCATAGTGACGCTCTAACTCCTTTATTGCCAAATGAAATTTTTGACTCATAAGCAACTCAGAGGGATTAGGCGCGATAGGACCTGCAGGGAGAAAATCCAAGTTTTTTGTCTCTCTAATAGGGATGATCATCTCTGATAAATCTAGGTTACCAGAGAGGTAATTGCTCATTCCTAATTTATTTCGGATACCAAACTCTTGATGTAGTCGTGCTTTTCGTAGATCCAAATCCATAACCAATACCCTACTATCCGCTTCTGCTAACACCTGAGCCAAACCTGCGGAGACAGTTGTTTTCCCTTCTCCTGGTATGGTTGATGAGATCAATATTCGGGTACAATCCCCTTGTGCGATAACAAACTGTAGATTGGTACGAAGTGTCCGAAGAGCCTCTTTGAAATATCGTCCATCTCTAATTCGTGGGAGTATCCCATAGATAGAGATATTTGTCAAAGACTCCAGATCTTTTTTGGTACGTATCTTAGTATCCATAAAGCTTCGTATAAATACCAAAAATACTCCAAGTATTAGTCCCGTAATTAGACTAACTATTAAGACTAACCCCTTTTTGGGTTTATCTGGTTCATCTGCAACATAGGCATTTTCCAAGATCTTAGTATTGGCAATGGTAGAGGCTTTGGCAATCTCAATCTCGATTTTACGTTGCAATAAAAAGGTATAGATCTGCTCATTGAGTTCAAAGCCTCTTTTGAGTGTCTCATTTTGAAGTGTTTTTGATGGCATGGAGGCAAGGAGTGTTCTCTTCTCTCTCAGGTCACTTCTAAGGAGTCTTAACCGATTGCTCAAAGAGTTTTTGACCATAAGCATATTTGAGAGAATGGTTGATTTGGCAACGGCTTTATTTTTCCGTAACTTTTCAAGGTTTGCTACGATACTGGCATGTATCTGATTGATCGTATTATCAACCTCTTGTTGTTGCTCTATTACTTGAGGATGCTCCATAGTAAAGTCGGTCAAAAGACTCTGTAGGAGAGCTTTTTTCTCTTTGAGATCATTAATCAAAGAGGCAATTTGAGGATTGCTTGTAACTGATTTTTCGATATTCTCTTGTTGGAGTGTTAGCTCACGAATAGTCTCTTCACTCTTAATAAAGCTGTCCATTAGCGGTTGAATAGAGCTGGTATCAATTCCTGCACTCATCAAAACTACGCTGTTTAGCACCCCTTGATTTAAGCTTCTCCTAAAATTTTCAACAGCTTGGATCTGCAAGGCTACTTTGTTGAGGAGATCCTCTTTCTTGTCCATATTCTCCAATACAGCAGATCCTTCACTCATAATGGCTGATCCACTTTTCTCTTGGTACTTTTTGAGTTTCTCTCCCTGCTTTCTAAGACTCATACGTATCTCTTGGATCTGTCTGTTGAGGAAGTTGAGGGTCTGTTCTAGTTCGGCTGTTTTGTTCTTGAGATTATAGTCAATATAGCTTACTGCGATCTCTTTGGCAATTTTTTGAGCTCTGGTTGGGAGAGTATTTTGGTAGGTAATTTTTAAGATGCTATCAGATTTGAGATCAGAGACACTCATATTCCCCAAGATACGATTAATCTGATCCATTCGATCAAAACTTCTAAAGATATAGGTTTTCTTCTCTGTTCCTATTGCCGAGACAAGCTGATTGAGGGTACTATTATTCTCAAGAGCATCATAAGGATCTTCTCCTTTGGTTTTAATAACGCGTAGGGAGAAGGCACTGGTCTCTATCTTTTGACTATATTGGTGCTCCTGATAATAATCAATCGCTCCTATACTCAAAGCAAAGGTCTGCTGGGTTAAGGGGATAATCTCAAAATCCTCTCCATAAAGCCCTTCATCCTTATATTTGATATCAATCTTAAGATTTGAGAAGTTTTCTAACTCCACTTTTTTGAAATTCTTTTGGATAAAGTACTCTCGATTGACATCGAGTTTATCTATAATAGTAGCGATAAATTTTTTGGACATGAGTGTCACTTTGGCAAGTTGAAGTCGCTCCTCTTGGGCACCTCCACCCAGTATATTTTCAGGGTTGAGTAACTCTCCTAGTTTGCTATTTGAGGATTCTCCCTCTAGCGAGATAGTCACACTAGAGCTATAGATAGGTCGACTCCAGTAGAGATAGATGCCAGCAGCCACGACAAAGAGTATTGCTACTACTACGATAGTGATCCAATGCTCTTTTAATTTACCAAAAAGCTCTCTTAAGTCAATCTCATCCTCTTCAATGGAGAGTATTTGATGCTCATTCATGGTTTATACCTTAATTTGAGACATATTTAATCGCCAAAAAGGTTGAAGCAACACTAGAGATAGCCTGAATGACAGGTAGATAATCTTGAACGCCAACCTTAAAGGCTTTGGATGTTTTGGGCTCTACATAGACAATGCTGTTGGGTTGAAGTAGCATATTTTTTAGGTTGAGGGTGTCAAACTGCTGTAGATTGAGTGTGCTTAAGCGATACTTTCCCCCTACTTGACTAATAATGCGTATGCGATCCAAAAGGGCATGATCAGTCATTCCCCCTGCACGTGAGAGGGCTTCGATTACAGAGATACGATTCCCCTCTATAGGGACAATACCCTGCTTGTTGACCTCTCCTAATACATAGACTTTATGATTTTTGACCATCGCTTTGACATAAGGTTGCTTGAGATAACGGCTATAAGCGTTGGTAAACTTGACGCTTAGCTCCTTAGTCGTAAGACCCTGTACCTTAAACTCTTGCAAAAGAGGAAGATAGATCGTGCCATCACTCTCCACAACATATCTATTTTTTGGTTCATTATTAACCGAACTTAAGAGGCTTGAGTCTCTTAGAATATTTGATTTTTGATTCATATTATAGATATCAATTGCCAAAACATCATCAGGCATAATCCGACTCTCATAACTGATATTGATCTCTTGGGATTGATT
>CAZEUB010000035.1:0-6194 GCA_964515605.1 uncultured Sulfurovum sp.
GGATACCAAACTATGTGATTAAGATGCTCTACTTTAACTATTTTGCCATTGAGCTAAAAAAGAGAAACAGCCTCTCCAATATTATCAATCCTACAACCATACTTATTAATCTTGCCAAAGGTGATGAAGAGCCATTTAAAACCCAACTAAATGAGGTTATCAAAACCCTCTCAAACCGTGACCATTACGGCTTTAGAGAGAAGCATTTTCAGGTTATTACCCTTTCCCTTCTAAGTTTTGCAGAGTTCTACTTTATTGACTCACAACCGGAACTAGATAACAGATATCCTGATATTTTACTTATAGGAAGAGATGAAAAGGTACCCAACAACTATCTGTTTGAGCTTAAATGGATGAAGAGTGGCGATAATTATGAGACAATCAAACAGAGAGGCTTAGAGCAGATAGAGGGGTATATGAAGCTCGATAAGATCAAAAGTATTCCCAAGCTTAGAAGCTTTTTGCTTATTGGTTCAAAGGATGGGGTAAAATTCATAGAGTGTTTATAGGTTACGCAAGAGTTTTAATTTTCTGCTATAATAAGAGGGGAATAGATGAATAGAGCTAAATTAATATTATTGATTGGTCAAAATGAGAATGTGAAATTAGAGCTTAAAGAGCGATATTATCACAAAAGTCAAAAATATGAAATTATAAAGGATATTATTTCTCTATGATATATTTTATAGGTGCAGGTCCTGGTGACCCTGATCTTGTTACTATTAAGGCACAAAAGATACTACAAAAAGCAGATGTTGTTCTCTATACAGGCTCACTTGTACCTCGCAAGGTGCTTGGCTGGTGTAGGGATGATGCTCTTATCGTTGACTCACAAGGGATGAAGTACCCTGAAATTTTTGCTTTTTTAGAGGAGCATAGCCACAAGGTGTTGGCTCGGGTGCATACGGGTGACCCTTCACTCTACTCGACCATTGCAAAACAGATAAGTTTTTTGCATGAAAAGGGGTTGGCATACAAGGTGATTCCTGGTATTACAGCTGCTTTTGGGGCTGCTGCTTCGCTTGGGATTGAGTATACCATTCCAGGGGTGTCACAGACGATTATCCTAAGCCGTGTGGAGGGGAAGACACCTAACCCTGAGAGTTTAGAGAATATATTGGCTTGTAAAAACTCCTCTTTGGTCTTTTATCTCTCGATTTTACTTCTTAAAAAACTTAAAAAACAGGCTCTTGAGATGGGTTATAGCCCTAACACTCCTTGCTGGGTGGTAGAGAAAGCGACTTGGGAAGAGGAGGCTATCTACAAAGGAACATTAACAGATATAGAGGAGAGAGTTTCGCATATTAGAGGTGTGGCATTGATAATGCTTGGGGATTTTCTGTACCAAGAGGAGAGTGTTGCGTCTCATCTCTATGCTAAACCACTCATAAAAGTTTGTGATGCAAAAGATAGATAGAGAAGCCTCGGAGGCATTGGCTAAGATTATTCGTCTTAGACGCGACATACGAGGAAATAATTTTATCTCCAAAAAGATAGAAAAAGAGAAGATAGAGCAGATAATAGAGGCAGGGCTTCATGCTCCCTCTGTGGGCTACTCTCAACCTTGGAAGTTTGTAATTATAGAAGATGAATCTATAAAAAATAGAGTCTATGAGAACTTTGAAAAAGAGTACAACCGTAGTAAGAGGCACTTTAGAGATAGACCTCTCTATGAGCAACTTAAACTAGAGGGCATCAAAGAGGCACCGATAAACATGGCTCTTTTTTATAAGAAGAGTAGGGTAGAGATTTTGGGGCAGACTTCACAAAAAAAGATGGGTGAGTATAGTGTGGTCTGTGCCATTCAAAACATGTGGCTGATGGCAAGGAGTCTCAACATTGGCATGGGGTGGGTGAGCATACTCAAAGCCAAAGAGATAAAAAAGATTTTAGAGATATCAGATGAGTATAAACTAGTAGGGTATCTCTGTGTAGGCTATGTCAAAGAGTTTCCTTTAGAGCCTGAACTCCAAACATTAAAATGGAATAAGCAAAAAGAGTACAAAGATGTTGTATCTTGGCGAAAATAAGATAGATATAGAGAGTAAATAATGAAGATAGCCCTAATAACAATAAACCAACCAAGCCTCAATAGTGCCTCTAAACTTCTGCCTTATCTTAGTGAACATGAGGTGGAGATTTATGGCAAAAAAGCCTTAACACATGAATTAGCACAACTAAATATCTACAGTAATTTAGATGATATTCTTCCCTTGGCATGGGAGAAGTATGATGCGATTATCTGCATCTTAGCCATAGGAGCAGTGGTACGAAAAATAGCCCCACTACTTAAAGATAAAGCGAGTGACCCTGCTGTTATTGTGATTAATCTAGCATTGGACAAGATAGTCCCTCTGCTAAGTGGTCACTTGGGTGGAGCCAATGCGTTAGCAGAGGAGTTGGTCTCTTCTCTTCCTAGTGCTATTAATTTTATCAGCACGGCAACCGACCAGACCAATACCTTGGCATTTGAGATGTTGGCAAAGCAGAATGGCTGGAAGATAGAGAACCTCAAAGCGTTGGCGAGAATCTCAAATAGACTACTTAATAAAGAGCGTGTCAAAGTAGCAACCTATGAGAATCTTTTTAAACATATCCCAAATAGAGAGTATTTAACACGAGTAGGGTTTGATGATATTGACCTAGATACAGTAGTTATAGCCCCTATTGTAGACTCTAAAGCGTTGACTCTTCGACCAAAGGTCTACTTGGGTATTGGGTGTAATCGTGATACGCCATTGGAGAAGATAGAGCGTAGTGTTGAGAATTTTTTGGCTAATAATAGGTTAGAGATGAGTGATATAAAAAAGATAGCCTCTTTTGAAGTCAAAGCAGATGAGGAAGGGCTTTTGGCATTTGCCAAAAAGTATGGCTTAGAGATCGCATTCTATAACAAAGAGGCTATCAATGCTTTGGAAAATAAGTTTTCAAAATCGGCATCTACTAAGTTTTTTGGACTTAAAGGGGTGGCAGAGCCGAGTGCTATTTTGGTCTCAGAGTATCAAGAGTTAATAGCCCCAAAAGAGGTCTACTTCAACTCTGTAACCATAGCAGCCGCTATTTAGCTGTTGCTTCTTGTTTTTTGATAACAGGGTTAACTACATAAAAGAGACTATTATTCAATAAGTCTCTACTAACGGAAAAGGGGACAGTTACCACCTTTTTCTGGTTGTCTGTACTAGTTTTATGGTTCTAACCATAAAAATATGATAAAATATTATAGACTTAACCATAAAAGGTAACAAATGATACTTGAACAACTAAGAACCTATCAACTTAACTACTTCTAAAAGAGATAAAGCCTTATGAGTTTTGGAAAGAGTATCTTGAGTTTGGCTACTACCCATTCTATTTTGAAAATCAAAAGAGCTATTCTCTGCGTCTGAAAGAGACCATTAATACAGTAATTGAGATAGATATCCCCTCTATTTTTCCTATTGAGTATGATAAAATTATTAATCTGAAAAAACTGATGCGACTGGTCTGTGAGTCTCAACCTTTTCAAGTCAACATTAAAGAGCTATCGACCAATGTTGGTGTAAAGGACTATCAGACACTCTATCGCTATTTGGAGTATTTAAGACGAGGAAAAATCATGAATCTTCTTCGTGCCAAGAGCAGAGGAGATACGATTTTTGCTAAACCTCAAAAGCTCTATCTTGGAAATACAAATCTGCATTATGCCTATTGTAACAACAGCCACATAGGAACGATTCGCGAGGTTTTTCTGATGAGTATGATAGATGATGAGCTTTTAGAAGTGCCTACAAAAGGCGACTTTAGAGTGGTAGATAAGTATCTCTTTGAGGTTGGTGGCAAGAACAAGAGCTTCAAACAGATAAAAAATGTGCCTAACTCTTTTATAGTAGCTGATGATATAGAGATTGGATTTTGGGCTAAAATTCCTCTTTGGTTGTTTGGGTTTTTGTATTAAATAATAAAAAACCTATTATAATAGTGTAAAATTAACTATTATAATAGTATAATTTATAGAATCTTTAAAAGAGGTAACCATTATGTTTGAGCGAAGTATTACACCTATTCTTAACACAGCCCTAAAAATCTCACCAATTGTACTTCTAAAAGGGGCTAGACAGGTGGGGAAATCAACTCTTGCTATGCAGAAAAATCAAAACTACATTGTACTAGATGATGTCTCAACACGAATCAATGCCAAAGATGACCCAAAACGTTTTGTGGAGACTTTGACTAAACCTGTGACTATTGATGAAATCCAAAAAGTACCTGAGCTTTTGGAGTCATTGAAAATCTATATTGACAAACATCGAAATAATGGGGATTTTCTCATAACAGGTAGTGCCAATATTTTAGATATGAAAGCAACCAAAGATACTTTAGCAGGAAGAATTATAGAGATAGACCTTTACCCTTTTAGTCTCAAAGAGAAAGCCAATAAAGCCCATGAAAATGTTATAGATAAGCTCTTTTCTCGTGATTTTACTTTTGAAAAAAAGCAGACAAATTTGATGATAGAAGAGATACTAAAAGGGGGTTATCCTGATGTGCAGAACCTATCAACACCTTTAGAAAAAAAGCTTTGGTTTAGCTCGTATGTGAGTACATATATAGAGAGGGATGCACGAGATTTAGGGGAGTTTAGAGATATAGATAGCTTTTATCGGTTTGTCAATATTTTAGCTCCAAGAAGCACAACACTACTCAACAAATCTAAAATTTCAAAAGAGGTAGGCATACGTGTTGAGACGGTCGAGAACTATTTGGTCATTTTACAACAGACTTTTCAACTACAACTGCTACGACCATTTTTTGATAATATCGGTAAACAGTTTGTAAAATCTTCTAAAACCTTTCTAAACGACACAGGTTTGATGAGTTACTTTTTAGGAGTTTATACCCTAGAGCAGTTTGAAGGTTCGACTTATAAAGGGGCATTGGTAGAGACATTTGTTTTTAATGAACTTGTTAAACATATCGTTTTTACAATGGATGACACCAAAATATATCACTACCTTACTAGCGACAAAAAAGAGATAGATTTTATACTTCAACGAAATGATAAAATCATAGCTGTTGAGGTAAAGTCCTCTTCTAAAGTGGGCAAAGACGATTTTAGGCACATAATGGATTATCAGAAAAAATCCTCTAAGGATGTTTTTGGAGTAGTCTTTTATATGGGTGAGAATATTTTACATATCAACGAACAGTGCGTGGCATTGCCTTTGGGGTTTTTGTATTAACCGTAGGCGTGACCATGTCACGCGTCAAATCTTGGTTCATGAAAAATTCGACGATAAACATTTAAATAAATCTGTTATAATAGGTGATTAGACGCTAAATTTAGGTAACAAATGGAAATCTCAAAAAGGATAAAAATGAAACAGGAAAAACAATCTTATTTCAATGGTAACATAACCATAGATTCCGATATATGCAATGGTAAACCAACCATTAGAGGACAGCGAATTACAGTTCAAACCATATTAGAGTTTTTGAGTGTGGGTGAGAGTTGGGATGAGATATTAAAGGCTTATCCGACACTGACAAAAGATGATATTCAGACATGTTTGCTTTTTGCTACGCAGTTAATGGGGCAGAGATATTCACTTCAAAAGATAGCATAGATGAGATATATTATTGATGCCAATTTGCCTTATTATTTCTCTTTGTGGAGAGGTGAGGAGTATCAACATGTAATTGATATAGACCCACACATGAAAGATAGTAAAATATGGGCGTATGCCAAAGAGCATAATCTAACTATTGTAACCAAAGATGCTGATTTTTCAGACCTTGTTCTGCTCAATAATCCTCCTCCAAGAGTAATACATATTAAGCTTGGCAATATGAAGATGAAAGCATTTCATAATGCGATTGATAATATTTGGGATAATGTTTTAGTTATGAGTGAGGAGTATAAGCTTGTGAGGGTTTATGCTGATAAAATTGAGGGGATTGGGTAGGCGTAACCATTCATAATACTAAATCATATAGACAAAAAAAGATAAATTTTTAGCTATAATTATTTTACATTATAGATAAAAGAATAAAAGGGGTCAGGTGATAACGATAATAAGAGAAAAAACAAGCTAAAATTCCTAAAAAAGAGAAGCCTATCATGCCAAGAAAACCAAGAGTAGAGATAGTAGGATATTATCATCTTATCAATAGAGGAGTAGAACAAAGAGTCATCTTTGAAGAAAAAGAAGATTATG
>CAZEUB010000036.1:0-4062 GCA_964515605.1 uncultured Sulfurovum sp.
GAGATTGAAGCTCCTGCGATTCCATAAGTATTTTCAAAGATAAATAGGAGTATAAAACTCTTAATTTAAGTTAAAGCAACACCATAAAGACAATAAATGCCATTGCCGAGCTATAGCACTTTTCAACAAAATATACTATAATTCATATTGATGCTTTTATAAAGGTTTTTGATGAAGATTTTGACTACTCTAGCTTTAGTTTTGTTGTTAAATGTATCGCTTTATGCTGAAAAAAAAGAGATCGATCTCTCTATGGTTATTAGTGGGGGAGTGAGTCTTGGTGCTTATGAGGCAGGGTATAACTGGGCAATGATCAAGATGCTTAGTAATATCAAAAACCATAGCCAAATCGCCCTGCCCCATCTTCGCTCTGTTACAGGGGCATCAGCAGGATCGATCAATGCCCTAATCTCTGCTATCTACTGGTGTCAAGAAGATGATCAATATGATCTCAACACCATTGATAATAATCTCTTCTATAACACATGGGTGAAACTTGGGCTAGATGATCTCATTATCAATGGGCGAGATCCTAACAACAAAAGCACCCTCTTTAGCCGTAAGACGCTCAATCTTCGTGCCAAAGAGATATTTGATCACATGAACAAACCTATTTTTCAAAAAGGCTGTGAAGTCCCCATCGGTTTTGCTGTAACCAAAGCGACCCCAATGGTTACAGAGTTTCAAAAGAGTGGAATCAAGATCAAAAATCAACACTTCACCACCCCCTTTACTCTCAAAGAGGTAAATGGAAAACTCAAAATCTATAACCGCCCAATGGCTCCAAGCACAGATTATCATATCGCAATCCCTAATATAGAGAACAACCTCTCCCATCTGCGTAATGTACTCTTCGCCTCTTCTGCTTTTCCTGGAGCATTTCAACAGATCAAACTAGACTATATCTATGAGGGCAAAAGAGAGTCTGCTTACTTTATCGATGGAGGGGCTTATGATAACCTCCCACTGCAACTTGCCACGGAGTTAGATCCTAGAGCCAAGGATTTTATCTTTATTGATCCTAGCAATATAAGAGGGATCAAAAAAGATCAAGAGAGCAACCAAACAGAAAAAGCCCCCATTGGTTTTTTGGGGGCTAATGCCATGCCACTGCTTAATGCTTCGGATATCTTCCAATCCATGCGACTCTACAATGCCATTGCCCAATACTTTACAGAAGATTCAGGACGCAGACTTATTCTCTCCTCACGCTATCATCCAATTACAGGGAAGTTTCTCAGTCACTTTGGGGCATTTCTTCACCAAGATTTTCGTATCTATGACTACTATGTAGGTCTCTATGATGCGATCTATCATCTCTCCAAATCGATGCAGAAGCGAGGCTACTATACCGATATCTCTCAAGAGCAACTGATGGATAGATTACAAAAGGAGCTTGGTGTTGAGAGCTATCCTGTTGCATTTGGTGCGTATCGTCTCTTTTTTGATACGGAGTTTAAAGGGCTCAAATCTATCCCAACAACCGATAAGTTCTCTGCGATCTATAATGCTTTTGATCTTAACAAATCAGATCAAGAGAGATATGATCTTACTGGGTTTAATAACTTTTTGGACAAACTTGATCTACACTACCTCAATGATCCTCACTCCTATATCCCTAGCGATAGAAGCAAACTTGATGGGTGGTACAAAACACCTATTAATCTTATGATTAACCGTATTACCACCTTGGAGAATGATTATGCCGAGGTTGATGGCAACACCAAGGCTTTTGCCCGTATGACCAACATGCTTGCATGGATGGGGAATAACCTTGTCAAAGAGAAACAGGGATTTATCTCTTCGCTCAATATCCCTGAAGATCAAAAAAAGACCCCCCTTGCTAAAACCCTAATGCTTCTTCCCTCAGAGATTACGAGTGATGTCAAAAATGGAGGAATTGGCTTTGGATACAATAGCTACTACTATCGAAAAAATCGCTATATAGATGCTTTTGAGCTTAAGCTCTCACTCAATCAGAGTGATGATATTAGCAGTTTTGTACGGCTTGATACCAATATATTTAATGAGTACAAAGATTTTATCAAAGTGGGAGGGGGAGCTAGTTTTTTTGGGAATATTGAATCAAAATTTTATGATCCTGATGGTCTCTATGGTATCAATATTTATGTGGATCTACTCGATATCTTTAGACTTACCTATGTTCAACGATTTAACCACCCAACAGAGAAGAGCTATCTCTATTTTGGGCTTAGAAATATTCCTAGTTTGATCTATTGGTTACAAAGATAAATTAATCTTAATATCTATTATTAAGAGAGACCCCCCTCTCTTTATCTCAAAATAACCACATTTTAGATAGAATATCCACAATTAAAAACATGGGGTTTTATGATGGATATTAGACAAGAATTTTTAGACTTTTTTCAGAGCAAAGGGCATCAACTCTATCCGAGCAGTCCTCTTGTACCTATAGATGATGATGGAACATTGATGTTTGTCAATGCAGGAATGGTTCCTTTCAAAAGTATCTTTACAGGCGATGCCCCTATTCCCAATCCTCCAAGAGCAACAAGTTCTCAAACCTGTATTAGAGCAGGAGGAAAGCATAATGACCTTGATAATGTAGGATACACAGCCAGACACCATACTATGTTTGAGATGCTTGGCAACTTCTCTTTTGGAGACTACTTCAAAGAGGAGGTCATGGCGTATGCTTGGGAGTTTGTTACTTCAGAAAAGTACCTAAATCTGCCCATAGATAGATTATGGGTAACCGTGCATGAAGATGATGATGAGGCCTATGAACTATGGCAAAAACATATCTCCAAAGATAGAATCATGCGATTTGATGACAAAGAGAACTTCTGGGCAATGGGAGACACAGGAGCTTGTGGACCATGTTCAGAGATTTTCTATGACCAAGGAGCCGAACACTTTAACGGTGAAGAGGACTATATGGGTGGAGAGGGTGACCGTTTCTTAGAGATTTGGAATTTGGTCTTTATGCAGTATGAAAGAGCAGAAGATGGCACACTCACACCACTTCCCAAGCCTAGTATCGACACAGGTATGGGATTTGAGAGGGTTGCTGCTATCAAAGAGGGGGTACTCAACAACTACCACTCTAGTCTCTTTATGCCCTATATCGACAAACTAGGCGAACTTGTGGGCAAAAAGTATGACTATGAGGCTTCCAACTCTGCATCATACCGTGTTATTGCTGATCATCTACGCTCTTGTTCATTTCTACTAGCACAAGGGGTAAACTTCGACAAAGAGGGTCGTGGTTATGTCCTAAGACGAATTATGAGACGTGCCATTCGTCATGGTTATCTGCTTGGACTTAGAGAGCCATTTATGCACAAGATGGTCGATAGACTTGTAGAGGTTATGGGTAAGCAGTATACCTACCTACCTGAACGTGCAGAGAGCATAAAAACCTCGATGAAACTTGAAGAGGAGCGATTCTTTAAGACCATTGAAGATGGGATTAAACTCTTTAATGCTGAACTTGAAAATACAAAAGAGAGCTTCAACGGTGAAGTAGCCTTCAAACTATACGACACCTACGGTTTTCCTCTTGACCTTACAGAAGATATGTTACGAGAGAAGGGTATCGCTTTGGACATTGATGCTTTCAACGCCAAAATGGACGCTCAAAAAGCACAATCCAAAGCAGGTTGGAAAGGTACAGGAGAGGCAGCAGCAACTGGTGATTTTAAAGAGATCAAAGAGAGCTTTGGAGTTAATGAGTTTGTAGGGTATGAAAAAACTTCTAGTGAAGCAACTGTTTTGGCTCTTCTTGATGAAAACTTCAAAAGAGTAGAAGAGCTTAACGGAAAAGGTTGGGTCTATCTAAGCAACACACCTCTCTATGCTGAGTCAGGTGGACAAGTGGGCGATAGAGGTGTACTAGAGTTTAATGATGAGCGACCTGCCATAAAAGTTCTTGATACCAAAAAATTCTTAGATATGAACCTCTCAGAGGTAGATGGCTCAATCAAAGTTTGTGATAAAGTAGTAGCTACAGTAGATAGTAGCCGAACAGAGATAGAGCGTCACCACTCAGCTACCCACCTACTCCATGCTGGACTGCGT
>CAZEUB010000037.1:0-13232 GCA_964515605.1 uncultured Sulfurovum sp.
CGGGGTGTGGGTGAGCGACATCGCCGAAGGAAAATTTATTTTCCATAGGTGATGTTTGCTCCTCCCGCTTGTTGTCTGGTGCAAAGCTCCAGACGACTAGCGGGTGTTCAACCCGCACCCCGTTGCTCTGGATGCGTAGCGTCCAGAGCAACTATTTATTCAAGAAACATTATATACCTATTAGACTTATATTCCATTATTGACAGTACAAAGAAATGTTTGTTAATAATGTGAAAATATGACAATTTGTCATTTTTTTGCTGTTTTTGTATGGTTTGAGGTATTATTATAACTATATGTTATGTCTTTTTTGCCCGAAATTTGGCATTATTAGGATACTTTGTGGTGATAATGCTGGATTTTGGGTATTATTACTCCCCCAACGAATAATCTAAACTACACCCCTGCCGTTGAATATCCACTTTTTATGAAAAGAAATTGTATTATCCATTCAGTTTATTTGAATGGTTATTCTCAAATTGAGATTGCAAACCACCTTGGATTATCAAAATCACTTATCTATAAGGTTATTAAAAGTGGAGATTCAACGGCAGGGCTACTAAAAGTTACTAACACGGAATTTTGAACGGTCTCGGAATTTCTAACACTCCCATCTTTTCTCCTTCTCAAGTGCTATCTTCTGTCTCTCTTTTACCTCTCTCCAGACTTTATGGTCTCGTTCATCTCCATAAAGAGGTAAGATTCGCTCCTCATATTTTTTTAAACCTCTCTTTATAATCGCTTCATGAGAGGTGACATACCCCTCATCTTTCAGGTTCTCAATAAGGGTTAACCAACCCCATAAGATGTCTGAAAGTTCATCTTCTAAATGGGCTATGTTGTTTGGTTTTATCTCCTCTTGTACCTCTTTAAGCTCACTGGCAATTGCCCCTAAGAGCCACTTGTTATCCATATATTTTGGCTCTGCTCTTTTTTGGTCAAGCTTGTGTTTATGCTTTACCAGTTTTATTAACGCTTTAAATGCTTCCATCTTTTTTTCTTTTTATTTTACTCTAAAATATTTGTATAGCTACGAACCTCTTTTGGCTCTCTATTTCTCTTCATCTCACTATCTCCCTCTTTTTGATACCAATATTGATAAGAGAGTTCTGTACCATTTTTATCATACTCATAGATACTTTTAGATTTAACTACATTATTGCTACAAGGACAAACCCCTATTAATGCCTCCTGCTCATCAAGCACTACTTTTCCATTTTTGTAATGCCACTTCTCAACTACATGTTGAACCAACTCCTCTTTTATATACTGTTTCATCTCTTTTTTAATCTTCTCTCCTTTTTCGTTATAAGTATAATAAAAAAGATTACGGGTTCGTAGATTTCCCTCTTTGTCTTCTGATCTACTATCGTAACTTATCAATAGATTATTCTCGTAATGTTTAGCAATAGTATTTTTCCCATTAGGATAAATTCGCTCAGTAAAAACCTGTTTTCCGTCTTTATAGGTGATATTAATAACATATTTCCCATCATGGCTAACAATACGTGATATATTCCCATCTTCATTGTAAATTTTTTTGTATTTATCTTGTTTGTCTTCTCTTTTCTCTTCTTTATCTGAAATTGGCTCAACTATCTCTACCTCATCCTCATCATAACGATGCGACTCAATCACCTTACCATCATCATTAACCGTTACCATGCTAACCAATCTATCTTCATCATACTCATAGGTTATTATATAGTTAAAGTTTATGTTATTAAATGACTCAAATATCTCTTCGATAACTTTTCCATACTCATTATAGGTATACTCTACCCTACTATAGGGAGTTACTTTCAATACCAAATGTTTTAGATGGTCAAAAAACTCTCTACTATAGAGTTCATATTCATCCAATTTATCACTATAATAATAGTTCTCTACCTTCAAGTATAGCCATGCCACCACTAACTTCTCATCTCTGCCAATCAAACTACCATTACTATAAACCTCTAGCTCTATATGATGCTCTCCCAAAGAGAAACTCTTGGTCAAATATTTTCCTGTTCCAATTATGGAGCCGTTCTCTTTCCAAATATAGTTATATCCCTCTTTAAATGAGTCCATCTTTGGCTCCATAGTAAGATTGGTCTCAATGGTAATATTTATATCTTTACCTATATCAACTTTTTTACTCTGAGGCACAGAGGATTTCAAATGCTCTTTGGTCACTAATATTTCTCTTTTAAATGAATTTATCTCTTTCATAGGAGAAGATGGTGAATCTATTATCATCTCTTCACCTTTACAAAAAAATCCTATACCCAAAATAACCACAATCAAAATAACAATCCACTTTAGCTTTATTTTAAACATCTTTTTTCCTTTTATCTTGATGACTTTATTGCGAAATAAAAACAATCTACTCTCTATACATCGACCACCTCTTTGGTCTCTATACAGTAGGCACTCAGCTTTGCCTCTGGATGCTTTCCACACCCTGTATCGACACAGACAAAATTCTCGCCTATTGCTACTGATTCAACAGAGATATGACCATAGATATTAAAGATAGGACTCTCTTTTGAGGGTGTCGATCGATTGCCTATGGCATAAAACTCAAAATCTCTTGGATTTTTATCTTTTAGATGCCAATAATCTCCCAAATTTCCATGACTAATAACAATAGGCAGATGGTAATTTGGCATCCTCCCCAACTCAACAACATAGGGAAGGCTCTCTATCCAAGCCAAATCCTTTTTGAGTTGCAATAACCCCTCTTGATTTAGGTTATAGAGATGAGGTCTCTCTTGATCTTTTGTTAAAAGTTTATAAGATTGCAATATAGGTGAGCCTCCTACATATTGATAAGGTATTGATAACTCATCTTTATAATTTTCAAGCATCAAAAGAAACTGTGCTCCTTGTACTTGCATATACCCCTCATGGTTTCCCTTCACCACACGATATGCATAGTTACGGACAAAATCAATCACCTCTCTACTTCTTTTGCCACGATTAACAAGATCCCCTACAAAAATCAACCTTGCATGAGATGGAAGCTTCTCCACCAGTGCCAAAAGCATCTCATACTTGCCATGAACATCTCCTATTACGTAGTGTCGTTGCATCTTATCTCCTTTTTTTTTATCTAAATCAAAGATTTAGCAATAGTATATAAAGATTTTTTCTATAGAACTCTGACTATTTTTTCTGAAGAAAAATGGCGATTAGAGAATAAAAGATAATTTATTATGAATTTTCAATGAAATTTAATCCAATAAGGAGATTTTAGGGAAAATTAGAAGAAATTTACCCCAAATCAAAATATGCTAAAGTAGAGTCAAACTCATTAGAAATTTTTAATCTAAACGACTCATCACCCTTTTGATGTATACTATCTAGGAGCATAAGTACCTGTTCATCAGAGAGCTTCTCTCTTGACATTAGACCAAAAAGCAGTACATCTCTATGGTACATATTTTGCTCTTTGCCTATGATACTTACACGAAAAAGTTTATCATGTAGGTTAATATTATGAATCTTTATAACTGAATGGTCAATAAGCAAAAGCGTAAAATCCTCATGTTTATGCACCGTTCCATGGATAACCTTTTTATTTGGAAAAGTTGCCCTAACTGAGCTATTTTCTATCTCTAGCTTAATAGTTTTATAACTATTGGCATCCAATTTACTTCCATAGGCATAGTGATACCATTTATCATTTAGAGCATAATTTTTTTGTAAAAAAGTCTCTAAAGTGATAGCACTCTTTGAGAGATGCTCTACCTCATAATTCAAAGCCTCTATTGTAGTAGCATTTCTAGTGACATGGTTATCATCTAACTGATTTTTTCTTTTATAGATAGCAAAATCTTTACCTTTGATAAGAAGTATTTTGGTATAGATAGTATGGTTACAATCTGTCAATACAACAGATATCCCCTGCTTCTCTATCTCTCTAATCTTCCCTATTACCTTATTGGTCAAAAGCGTTATATCTTGTAGTATAAAAATATATGAAAGCTCTAATTTACCTTCTTTTATGAGTTTTAGTTGCATCTCCATAATAGGATTCTTGCTATTGAGTATATTGAGAGTTTTACGATTTAGTAAGTAGACAATAGTCGCCTCTACTCTACTCTCTCTACAGGTATCCTCAAGGGCAAAGAGTATCGATTCTCTCTTATGGTCAATGGCATAATCATTATAATGGAGTGCCTTCTTCAAAAGATTAATATATGAGAGATACTCCTCTAACACAATATCAAAATACATACCTTTTTCTAAGGAACTGCTCAAAGAGTACTGGTTGACATCCCTGCCTAACTCATAAATTTTCTTTGAAAAGTTTTCAAAAAAGTAATCTTTTTCATAGCGACAATTATAGGAGAAGTCATCTGCTATCATAAGGTTAGAGAAGTTAAGTTTATGAGAAAACTTCCTCTCCTCTTCATCCGTCAAGAGCTTAGAGGTCAAAAGTGCCATATATGACTTTGGTTCTCGTGTCGGAGCATCTACACACTGAGCTACACCAAAGACTTTTAACTCTTTTCTATAGACATTTACATTATTCTTAAAGATATAGTGCAAGTAATCAAACTGATTTTGTACCGTTATATATATCATATTATTGTAGGAGATTATCTTGCCTCTATACATCATATCAGAGGTATAGATAGGAGAGCTAAGATGAATAAGTGAGAGATTTTCTCTATTTGGATAGGATATTTCAAAATAGGAGAGTTTCTGTTCTACAGTATTAAAAAAGTAGATATATCGCATCTCATTAGGGGCATCGAAACTATTTTTTTCTGCTAAGTAGCTATCTAATCTATTTTGAAACCGCTTAAAACTCCACTTCTCAAAAGCATCATGATTAAAGAGTTGTGTTCCATTAAACTCATATTCAGAGATTTTAAACTTATGCAGATGAAAGCCATTTGGTTTTTTTGTTCTCCCCTCTAACCAATTCTTGATGGTCTTTTTACGGTTTTTGCGTCTACTCTTGGGAGTGGATAGATCACTAAAGTATAATATAAGTCTATCTATATCATTCTCAAATAATTTTGCATAAATATAAGCAATTTTCTTACTAAATTCAACCCAACCTTCATCTGATTTTTTGCCTCTCATATTTATTTTTCCCCTTTTTCCATCATCAAATTTCCAATAATTACTTCTAAATTTCTCCTATTTTGCTTGGATTATATTGAAATTTCATTAATAGATAATTTATGAAAAATAAAAGAAAAGTTAATCTATAAACTCCACAACCTCATCAAACTCAACTCTTAGTTGAGCAGATTGTTCATTGACCCTATAACCAAAAGGAAGGAGCATTGCCACTTGCCATTTAGTGGTATCTAACCCTAAAATCTCTTCAACTCTCTCTTTTTCAAACCCCTCAATCGGACATGAATCTATGCCTATAAATGCCCCTGCGGTCATCATATTGGCCGCGGCTATGTAGGTTTGCCTAGCTGTCCATGCGTAGATGCTTTGGTCTGTTGCTAGTGTCTCTTTTAGGTGTCTAGCATACAGATCAATATAACCTTGAAGTCTCTCTTCATCCATTCCTCTTCGTTCTAATTGGGCTTTGGGTTTGCCACTCTCTACTCTAGCACCTGCTATCTCTGCTAGAAGCACCACCAAATGAGAACAAGAGGTAATCTGCACTTGATTCCAACATGCTGGACGAATCTTCTCTTTGAGATCTTGATTTGTAATCACCAAAAACTTCCACCCCTCTAACCCAAAAGAGGAAGGAGAGGTTCTCCCCGCTTCTAATATATAACGTATCTCCTCATCACCTATCTTTCTCTCTTCATCAAAGAGTTTACACGCATGTCGAAATGCCATCGCTTTTGTAAAATCGTTTTTCATGGTTCTCCTTATACTTTTTGGAATCTTAACCAATATATTATATCGTGTCAATAATGGTGAAGATTCCTCTTTGGCTGTTTGGGTTTTTGTATTAGGCTACTCCAAGGGTATAAAAAAAGAGGGATTGAATGCTTCTTAAGTTGGGAGACCGTTCAAAATTCCATATAGTCTGCAATATCACTTTTTAAAGTTGATACTCTATCGTACTTATTACACCTTCTCTTTGTTAAGGCAGAGGACTTCAAGTTTGGTCTCTGTGTCCATAAGCATAAAATGCTCCTCTTTATTGATGCTGTCTAGCTTGACGCGTTTACCTTTGGCGATAACCTCTGCCCATCCATCTTTTTGTTTCTGTTTGGGGTTGTAGAGTTTGATCTTCTCTTTTAGGCTATTGAGTTGTTGTGTTTTTAGCCCAAAAGCATGGGAGATGTTCTCTTTGAATTGTGATTGTAGTGGTGCTATCTTGGCTTCGAGTTGCAAAATTTTGTATCTGATGATGCGTTTAAACTCCTCCTCTAGCTCTTTAAATGTTTTTTCCATTACTATTAGTTTACGTGAAATTGATTGGCGTTGAAGCTCTTGATGTAGTGCTAGGAGTTCTCTCTCTTTGTTGGTTACTATCTGCCTTATGGCTCTAATATATCGGTTCTCTAACTCATTAAGTGTATAGAGTACCTCATTTTGATCAGGCAGAATCATCTCAATAGCAGCACTAGGAGTTGGTGCTCTTAGATCAGCCACAAAATCACTGATTGGTACATCCACCTCATGCCCAACGGCACTCACTACAAAGGTATTAAGTGCAAAAATAGCATCTGCTACCACCTCTTCATTGAATGCCCACAGATCCTCACGGCTTCCTCCGCCACGACCAACCACAATGGCATCGCATCCTAGTGTATCAGCATACGCCAAAGCCTCGGCTATCTGTGGAGCAGCTTTGTCTCCTTGTACGAGTGTATCTATTACCACCACTTCAAGCAGTCGCCACCGTTTGTTGATGATCTTGAGCATATCTTGTAGTGCGGCACTTTTGGAGGCGGTTACCAATGCTATCTTTTTAATATATTTTGGTTGTGGCTTTTTTCGCTCTGTGGCAAAGTACCCTTTTTGTTGTAACTTCTCTTTGAGCTGTTCATATGCCAAAGCCAAAGCCCCTTGCCCAAATGGCTCAACGGATACCGTCATAATCTGATACTCTCCACGAGGAGTATAGACAGAAACTGACCCATTGACTATCACATGTTGCCCACGCTCTAACCTAAATTTCATACGAGAAGCATTGGAGCGAAACATCACACACTTAATACTTGAGTTTTGATCTTTGATAGAGAAGTAGAGATGACCTGAATTATGATAAGTGACAGAGGAGACCTCCCCCTCTACTAGGATATGCATAAAAGTGGTCTCTAGTAGAGACTTTATTTTGATGTTTAGGGAGGTTGGGGTCATGATATTAGACACAGTTTTCCTTCAAATTTGTTTTATATGTACTTTATTAATGGATTATCTGGTAGTTATTTTAGACTATGATACACTTAAAAAGATTAAAGCTCTATAAATCTATTTTAAGTCCTTTTCCTTCTTCATTTAGAAGATTATGAGTAAGATTCTCTGTAGAGTTATTTGGTTCTCTTGGGGTAGTATACTCTGTGGGTAGATTTTGATGATTGTTATCCTTAATTCTTTTGTCAAAAAACTAATAATCAAGAGATAAGCTCAACTAGAGAACAAATATGTTAATATTCTTTAACATCCTATCGCATTAAAAAAGGAACTATCAAATTATGAATTGTATTATTTTAGGGACTTGTTAAATGGGTATCTTTGGCATATTTCAAACATATATTGACAAAAGTTCAGCTATTACTATTTTTGTACTCTTTTTGCTTTCTCTTTATCTTATTATTACCCTTTGGATCTTTATCTATCGCTATTTTTCAATTAAGAGTCGTATTCGTACAGAGACACGCTCTATGAATAAGCTCTATATGGGAAGAACCAAAACAGTAGATGAAAAATCTCTACTTTTTACATTTCTTAGTAAGGTATTAATCCCCAATAAAGCAATACTCTCTGCGGGAATTAATACAGCAATTAAGGGAGCAACATCTGGACTAACAGGACTCTCTATTATTGCTTCTACTTCACCATTTATTGGTCTATTTGGTACAGTGGTGGCAATTTTGGAGACATTTTCTTCACTAGGAACACAAAAAGGCACATCTATTGCTATCGTAGCACCTGCTATCTCTGAAGCACTTGTTGCTACTGCTGCTGGGATAGCGGTAGCAACATTTGCTTATAGTTTTCATCTGATTCTTAAACGAAAAGCCTATGAGTTACATCTTCTATTAGAGAGTCAAGCTGATCTGATTCTCTCTCAAAAAGGCTAAAGCTATGTATCAGTGGGATGAAAATCCAGACTTAAATATTACTCCACTTATTGATGTGATGCTGGTTTTGATGGCAATTTTTATGATTACAATTCCCGTGATGCAGTATCAGGAGCAGATTGAACTCCCGGAGGGTTCTCACTCTCTTAAGGTAAGTGACCAAAAAGTTTTAACTGTAGAGATTGATAAAGAGCTAAATGTCCACTATTCAGGTGAAGTCTATACTTTAGAGAGTTTCCCTGATGCTTTTCGACTCAAAACAGGAGAGGTTGATAAGTCTCAATCGATCTATATTAATGCTGATAAAGAGGTTGCCTATAAGAATGTGATCTATCTCTTAAAAGTGGTAAAGCAGAGTGGATTCAAAAAAGCCTCTTTGTTAACACTTTAGGGTTACAGATGTTGAATCTTGGAAAAGTTCTCTCTGGTATTGCCGCTGTTGCTATTTACTTTTTATTGCTTCTTATTGTCTTATATCATTATAATATCCACAATCAAAAATCCAAAAACTATGTTGAGAAGAATAGCAATCGTATTACCGTAACATTGGTTAATAGCGATAAGAGTGTTTTGAATCGAAGTGATAAGATCAACCTTCCAAAGCGTAGCGTAATTGAATCTCCTCCTCTCCCCCCCAAAAAAGATCTAATAGCCAAAGAGAGAAAAAGAGAAGAGCAAGAGCGTCAACAAATGGTAGCCAAAAAAAGGGCTGAGTCCAAAAAGCGTGAAGAGAAAAAAAGATTAGCTAATAAAAAACGTCAAGAGCGTTTGGCAAAGGAGCGAGAGAGAAAACGTCTTGCTCGGATAGCCGAAGAGAAAAAGAGAAAAGAACAAGCACACAGAGTCGCAGAGGCACGAAAAAAAGAGGAACTAAAAAAGAAAAAAGAGGCAGAGGAGAAGAGACGCAAGGAGCGATTGGCAAGAGAGCGAGAAAAAAAGAGACAAGAACGTTTGGCAAAGGAGAAAGAGAAAAAACGACTGGAGAGATTGGCAAAAGAGCGAGAGAAAAAACGACAGGAGCGTTTAGCCCGAGAGAGGAGAAGGAGAGAACGTGGCAAAGATCTCTTTGCCTCAGTTAATACCAAATCACCAATATCACATCAGAGAGAAAGCCTCTCAAGAAGTCATATTAAGCACAATAGCTCAGTAGTTGATCGTATTAAAAATACTCATCAAAGTGGTACGATTTCTAATCGCAATAGAGAAAAAGGAGTTGAGGATGCTTATAAAGCCAAAGTTCAACGCAGACTCAATAACTGGAATGCACAAAGTAGTTACAAAGGTCACTCTGCAAAAATAAAATTGACTATTAGTAGTAGTGGGCATTTTAGGTATACTATTACTCAATCCTCTAGCGTTGAGATGCGTCGTGGGTTACGAGAGTTTTTGGATCAGCTTAATCGCATAGGATTAGGGAGACATAGTCGCTCTCGTCCTTATGTATTTAGTGTGACATTTAGAGCACGATAATTATTTAATTTTAATAGATTATGATATTATAATCTATCAAAAAAATAAAACCAAAGGAGAACAATGCGTACTATATTATTTGTATTATTTTTAACTTTTAACCTTTTTGCGGTGGATGCTGTTTTTAGTATTGAAAAGGATGTGGATGCGAAAACCACACTCTCTTTGATAGAGGATATAAGTACCTCCTCTAGTACACCTCAGCATCAGAAGATGTTTGCACTTTTGCTTAATGATCTTAAGATGAGTGGACATTTTAATGTTGATGAGAAGTTAAGACGTGGTGATTTTGGTGATGGGAGTATGTTGCCACCTGAGCTTCATGATCGTGAGTATATTTTGAAGTATAGTTATGATGCCTCAGGTAAAAAATTGGATATTAAGTTGATCAGAACCCTTGATAATACTCTCTTCTTTCAAAAAGGATATAGTATTAATGTCTCAACTCGTTATCCTTTTTTGGCACACAATGCTATAGTTGATATCAATCATGCTTTGGGTTATGATGATATCTCATGGATGCGTCGTCATATTCTTTTCTCAAAATATATATCCTCTCGAAAGAGCGAGATTTGGATTGCTGATTATACGTTGAGCTTTGCAAGTAAAATTGTTCGAGGAGGCTTGAGCCTCTTCCCTAAATGGGCAAATCTTGAGCAGAGTGCCTTTTATTATACCTCTTATAATGACTATCTTCCCACTCTTTATCGGGTTGATATGCAAAGTGGTAGAAGCAAAAAAATTCTCTCCTCAGAGGGAATGCTAGTTGCATCTGATGTAAGTCGTGATGGTTCACGTATACTCATAACCATGGCACCAAATGGACAGCCTGATATTTATGAATATGGTGTTAACTCAGGAGCAAAAAAGAGATTGACAAGCTTTAGTGGTATTGATGTTAATGGTAAATATCTGGGTGATGAGAGTCGTATAGCTTTTGTCTCCAATCGAACAGGAAAAGCCAATATCTATACTAAGTATATTGGCTCTTCCTCCGTCTCTAAAGCGGCTCATTACGGTTACAATAATAGCTCTTGTGATGCTTTTGATCAATATATCCTATATTCGGTTAAAGAGGGAGGTGCTGTTAATATCTATTTGGGTAGTGCTAATAGCTCTTATGTACGACCATTGACAAGTAATGGGATTAATCAACTGCCTAGATTTTCTAATGATGGCAAGGTGATACTCTATATAAAAAAGCAAGGAGAGAAGAATAGTATTGGATATATGAATTTAGCTACCAATCAAAACCAGCTCTATCCCATGCAAAGTGGTAAGATTCAATCGATAGATTGGTAACAAAATTTAATTTTTGTTTGCTATAATCGTTAATAGCTTAAGAACAATAGACAAAGGACAATTATGAGAAAAAGATTAATAATGAGTCTTCTTTTGTTGGCACTCTTTACAGGATGTGCCTCCAAAAAAGCAAATACCATTGATATTAATGATGGTACCTCAACAGGTAATGGAGATGAGGTTGTTGATAGCAGTCAAATTAATGGATACCAAAATGTCGATCCCTATGGAAGTGAAAATTATGGCAATGTAAATTATAATCAAAATAGCGATTATGGAGCAGTTGGTGGAGGTATCAAGAATATCTATTTTGCTGTAGATCAATATGTCATTACCCCTGAGAAATTACCTACAGTAATCAATAATGCCAATATTTTAAAGAGTGCGATTAAAACAGGAGCCAGAGTCAAGATCGAAGGGCATTGTGATGCTACTGGGACAGATGAGTACAATTATGCTTTAGGACTTCGACGAGCAAAGGCTGCCAAAGATGCTATTGTGATAAGAGGGGTTAACCCCTCTGCTATAAAAATAGTAAGTATGGGGGAGAGTACCCCTGAGTGTACATCGAGCTATTCTGAGTCCTGTTTTGCTAAAAATAGGAGAGTTGAGTTTAAGATAACTCGATAGATTTTATTGGTAGAGTGATTATGAAAAAGATAGTTTTGATTGGGATAATAGGGATAGTTACACTGCTTGGTGCTAATGAGCCTTCTGTCTATGGTGCAGGTGATATTGATAGTATAGAACCATATGGATTAACAGCCACAGAGAGAAATGTTTTGGCTAACCGTAAACAGGTACAACTGCTTACTAATAGGGTTGCTGAACAACAAAATAGAATTGATGGATTGACCTCTATTATTGAGGGGTTAAATAAACAGATTGTAGAGCTTAAAGATCAGCTAAAAAATAGAGAAAAGGAGAGCGGAGGAAAAGATAGTTACGCGTTGCTTCTTCAGATGGGTGAGCTACTTGACCAGATCAATAATAACTATGTAACACAAGAGGATCTTCGAGCAGCAATAGAGGGGAGAGCCATTCCAAAGAGGGTGACACAATCCAATAGTAGTAACAGTACTGTAGCAAAAGATGTCTCAGAAGTTTATAGAGAGGGGGTTAAGCTATTTGCTCGTAAGAGTTATAATGCTTCCAAAGAGAAGTTTGAGGAGGCACTTGCACATAACTATAAAGCCGCACCTAGCAACTACTATTTAGGGGAGATCGCTTACTATACAGGTAACTACAAAGATGCTATTGCTTATTATAAAAAGAGTGCCTCGATTTATGATCAAGCAAGTTATATGAAAGTTCTCTATCTTCATACCGCTATCTCCTTGGCAAGAACAGGTGAGCAGGAGAAGGCAAAAAACTTTTTCCAATATGTAATTGACCATTATCCTGGAACTAAAGCAGCATCGATTGCCCAAAAAAACCTTTGATTTAGGGATGATCTCAGTCATCATAAAGTTTGCTTTGGTATGATGGTGGAAAATTTTAACTAGGAGACTTGATGAAAATCGCAAGTGAAAACAGTGTCGTAGGCATTGAATATGAAGTAAAAGAGGCTGGTACAACAGAAGTTGTAGATAGCAATAGAGGGGGACAACCACTGGAGTTTATTACTGGAAAAGGTCATATTATCCCTGGTTTAGAGAATGCTTTAGAGGGTATGAGTGTTGGAGAGAGCGGTGATATTTTGGTTAAGGCAGTAGATGCTTATGGTGAGTACAATGCCGAGGCAATCCAAACATTACCTATTGAGCAGTTTGAAGGTATTGAGCTTCAAGAGGGACTTACTCTTTATGGTCAAGGTGAAGAGGGGCAAACTATTCAGGTAACTGTAAAAAGTTTTGATGATAAAGAGGTTAGTGTCGATTTTAATCACCCCTTGGCTGGTAAAGATTTGATGTTCTCTGTCAAAGTACTTTCAGCACGAGAAGCCACAGCCGATGAAGCAAGTTCAGGTCAAGTAGGTGGACATGCTCATGGTGATAGTTGCTGTGGTACGGGACACTGCGATAGTTAAGTAGTTGACCGATATTATTGTTAGCAATACTTATTTGGAACTGAAAACTCTAACTTCCCATTAATATAGGTAGCCGTTACCTTTTGCGTATGCAAAATAGTCTGTAGTGCGATACTTTGTGTATCTTCGACTTTGTCAGGCAGTGTTACTAGAGCAAAGTCAGCATCTTTCCCTATGGCTATCTCACCACTATTGAGATTAAA
>CAZEUB010000038.1:0-14577 GCA_964515605.1 uncultured Sulfurovum sp.
GTATCCAATAGTTTTATTTTGACTTGATCTCCTTTAGATGAGATATTCAAATCACCTCCTCTGACCACACCATTACTAAGTTTTGGCCAAGCCAAAAGATCTTCATTAAGCTTCTGAAGGGTAAGATCTTGACACAAAGGGGTACTCCACTCAGAGACCTGCCCATCTAGTCCAATGGTTTTAGCCTTGATGCACCAAGTATCTGGCTTACTAATCGCACTTACATTGAGTTCCCCTACTATTAACTCTTTGGTATTTTTCTTATCAAGATGTGGGATAATCTTAATTGTACTAATATTTTTATCTCGATTATAGAGATAGAGCATGGTTCCTGTTACCTTTTCTATTTGAGGTTTGATAAAGACTTTCCCTTGTTTGAGTTGAGGGTTCATCTCAAATTTTACCAAGGCAGGTTTGTTTGGTTTGGGTAGATTTGCTCGATTAGGAATAAAATTAAAATATGAGGGATAAGTCATTTGACCGTTATCATAATGTATACTCACTCCAATAGGATAGAGATCATGGGTAGACTCTTTGGCACAAACTTTGGTAGATGACTGAAGATCATCAGATTGAGAGAGTTTATAGCGTCCATTACCCATTGCCAAACTCACCTCTATTTTCCCCTGCTTCTCATTCATCATACGATTAACATAATCCGGATCAAAATTAAGTGAAACACAAGATCCACGAGTAGGATCTCCATCTTTAATGAGCACCTCTTTCATCCATAAATGAAGATGATAGAGAGGTCTAACTATCCTATATCCTACTACTGTCCGTTTATCATCTCCAAAAACAGAAGAAAACTTGAACAGTTCATCAAGTCTTTTGTGATAACTGCCTAAAAAAGATCCATTAATATCATAAAATCTAAAAAAAACATGTCTATAAGTATCTTGAAACTGATGATTTTGAATATTAGGAAGGTCATAAATCATCAATTGAGGACGATCCACAACAAACTTAAACAATTTACCTGCATACTCCATCTCTACCTTAATATCATTGTTAATACTTGTTTCAATAAATAATTGACGCTCATTATCCTCATTGTTATTTCTCTCTTCAACATTAAATTGTCGCTCTGTCACATTAAACTCAGGTGCATCCAAAAGCTCTCGCTTAGGGACAAATGCACGAATTGGCATGGTAAATTCTGAAGTAATATTGTCTTTAGTAACACTTACGATTCGATACCAATACTCCTGTCCTTTCTCACTATCTGTATCCTGAATACTAATGGTCTTTTCCCCACTACTTACTTTGTGTGACTCAATGCGTCGATTATATTTGTCGGAAGATAGTACCTTCTGAGCTTGACACGATACGGGATCTAGTTTCTCCTTTTGATCATCAATACCATTGAGGTTTTTATCCTCAAACTCTGCAGCCTCTTTACTATTATCAAAACGATAAATATCATATCGATCTATATTAAAGTTTAGGGTTACGCCCTCTCCTTTTTGGCAACTTTTCTCTTTTTCTACAAAGGTAACACGGTTATTGATCCGATCAGGACAGGCTTTCATCTCTGAATGATAAGAGAGATAATTCTCTGGGGTTGCATGATCCCATAAAATTCTACTTCTCCCACTATCTTCTATTATTCTGGGGTTAACAGGCTTGGCAGGTTTCAATAAATCTGGAATAACCACTTTGGTATAAATAGTTTTCCCATAGTTTCCTGTAAAATCACGAGGAACCAAAAAGTAATAACGCTCCTCACCTGGTTTAAATCCTCGATCTTTTAGCGTTTGCATACTCTCTATATATAAAGGCTTCTCTCCATCTACATCTTTTTCTCCAATGGTAATCAATGTCTCATTGGCTTTTGCCAAAAGATATTTATTTTTAAGAATTTTGGGATCCAATGCACCATTACTAAGATGAGGGAGATTCATTGCAATTGTGGCTAGATCTTTTTTATTTCGTACAAAATCACGAGGAAGTGCAGAGAGAGGTCGTGTCGAGTAGTAGAGATCATATCCACTTACCATTAATCCATTAGCAAAAAACTCTGTAGCATTTTCCCCTCCATTTTTCCAACTAAGTCCTACACGATAATCATCCAATCCATAGCGATTATCATTACACTTGCTCTCAATAACCTGTTTGAACTCTTTGGCACTCAATACAGAAGTTGATTTAAGATTTACCGTCGTTTTTCCAAGCAAAATCTCTTGGGTACCATCTCCTCCTAATAGTACATAGGAGATAGACTTTTTTTGTTTATCAAATGTTGTATCAAGATAGGCACGATATCTTGCTCGTGCAATATCAAAATTGACCCGAGAGGCTAAGAAACTCCAATAGTTATCCTCTAAACAAGACAGAATCTTCTCCCCTATATTACCAATATTGGCATGACTACAATTGGGATTGTCACTCTTTGAGAGGCTATCAATAATTTCAAAAGCTCTTCGCTGAGAACCTGTTGATTGAAACATCTGAGCAATCTCTTTTGCTGACATCTTATCACTGCTATTTACATCCAATAGGGTTTGATTATGCTCTCCTATTCGCACCAATTTAATATGGCGAATACCAGAGGGGAGTTCCCCCTCAATTAGATCCCATCTAAGATAAATCCCCTGTTGCCCTTGTGCCTCCTGTGAGAGAGAACCCAAACGACCATATTTGCCAATAAAATAGAACTGTTTGTCTGCTGATATCAGACCTAAAGTGGTCAAGATTAACAGCCATACTATTGTTATAAACTTTTTCATCATATCCTCCTTAGTGGACTGCTGATGTTTTGATATTCATCAGCTCCCAACCATTATTATATCTGGCACCAAACTGGGCATCACCTGTTCCACACCAACTATCACTTCTACTATCTCTAACTGATGACCAACTATTGTCACACCAACCTACACCAGCGGCACCCCATCCTGATCCTTGGAACTTAACATTATCTCCACTCTTTTGAGCCAAGATCTCTATCTCTCCACCTAGCGTAGCGATACACAGTCCTTTACCAAAGGCCGCACCACCAACAATACCACCAAATGTTTTTGGTGGGCCAAAGAGGAACCATGTCCCTAGTTTGGCTCGTGCATTAACAGTCAACATACAACCATTGACCCAAATAGGCATCTGTGCTTCACCAAAAACCATAGCTCCATTAAATTTACCACCAGGAAGGGTAATAAATTCATAGATTGCTTTTGGCATTACCATCTGTATCATCTCTTGGTTACAGACAACACCAACTAAAAAGCTTACACCCAACTGCAAATCATCCAATGTTGCATTGGCTTTGGCTCCAAGATAGGTTTCTAATGAGCCAATACCTGTCGCTAGTCCTAAGTTATAGAGTTTAAATTTATTAAATTCAAATCCTGATTTAGAGGAGATTCCTCCAAAAATTCCATTAAGCTTTGGACCATTTTCTATATTGACACCCAATAAAATAAGGTCGACTTTGAGTTTTTTAGCCCCAATAGGCATTGTAATGTCTCGTGTTGAAATTACAGCATCTAGGTTTCCTTTACCTCTTTCCCCTTTACACCCAGCAGATCCGTTAATCTCATTGTTTTTTACATCTAGTGCGGCATTAAAACTAAAAGAGCTCTCTTTGTCTTTTCCTTTGATCTTAAATTCACTACCAATATGAAGTTGTGCTAACTGGTCTCCATAAAATATAGAGTACCCATCCATAGAGGCGGTTGAGAGAGGTATCTTGTCGAGTGTAGAGGTGGCTTTTGCCAATACCTCATTAATCTGACTACTAACTTTTGCCAATATCTTATTGATACTCTTATTAACTCCTGAGAAGAGTATCGAAGAGAGTTTGTTCAGCTCATCTGCCACAGGGGTAAGCTGTTCATGAATACCTTTAATCAAATCATGTACGGCATCAACTTTGAAGAGTTGAGTTACCACCATTCGTCTCATCTCATCTGCTGAGAGGTTGGGGATATTTGATTGTGCTATCTTAACCATCGAATCAACCTGTGCCAAAACAGGTTGTGTAATATTATTCTCAATATTTTCCCCTAATTGACTTAGGCTTTGTTCTAAATCTTTACCTAATTCTTTCTTAAATTTATTGACATCATCCATTGCTTCAACAATGACTTGAACCTGAGGAGAGGTTAAGATTTGATACATCTTGGTTATGTTATTATCAATAGCGGTCGCAACCTTGGTAAAGGGTGCCAAAGTTTTATAGAGTTCATTGAGAGTACTATCAATATCGCTCATCCCACCACAGACTAATCCATGTGGCTTGAAACTATTTTGAATCCAACTATCTTGTGCATTGACCAAACTATTTAGATCCTTCCCTAACCCCTGAATCTTAGTCGCCATATCAACTAACTCTTTAGGGTCAACGCCACTGTATCTACTAGCCGTTTTAGCAAATTTTGTTATTTTTGATATATTAAGCTTTTGTAACTCACTGTTGACTTTTTTCAGTGAATTAGCTACTTGACCTACAGGTTTGAAAAATCCTTTTGTACTAAAGTTTGACCAACTACATGTAGCATTTTCTGAGCCAAATGCCTGTTTATTCACAAAACCTTTTAGTTGGTTAGCCATACCTTGAATGTTAATAACCGTATGCAAAATTGTTTTGGTAGTATTGATATCTACTACTAAACGGCGATACTCCTTAACTCTCTCTCTTAAAAAATCTTGTACTTCTGCATTAATAGCATTACTATTATTCTCACTATTACTATTGTTATTATCATTTCGATGGAAAACTTTGTCCATATTTTCAACGAAGATAGATTTGAAACGTTCACCTAACATAGTAGGAATCGCATAGACCTCTGCATTAAGTTGTGCCAACTTATCAAAAGGATCATTGGGATTGGCTTTTCCCGCCTCTTGAAGTGCCAAGAGTGCGACCTCCTCCATAGAGAGGCTCAATCCATCTTTGAGCAGTTTATTACCAATATTGATATTTTTCACCAATTCCCCAAGTGTAGACTCTAATGGTTTATCAAGTTTCAAATATTTATGCAATACATCATCTATCTCTTTAAGGCTTTTTGGGTCATTGAGATCAATATGAAGCTTAAGCCCTTTGAGTTTCTCAAAATCTGCACTCGCTCCAAAACTCATGGCTGTTCTCTTTGGAGTAATATAATTAATTCCCGCTTTTGCTTTCATAACAACTAAGTCTTTTTTACGAGTCCTTCCTAAGAATTTAGGTATTTTCTTCTCTGTAGAGTCATAATAGATTGGCATACCAAAGGTAAAGACACCTGCCCATTTTTTGGAGACATCATATTGATATTTTTCACTATGTATCTTCTGTATCAAAACAGAGACATCATCCTCTTTACTTCTACCATTACCAAAAAGTTCTCCTTTTGCTGTAATAATGGTTGGCTTTCTTAATGAGTGGTTATTCTCTTGATTTTCCATACGCACACTCATATTATTAACACCCCAAAATGGTAACCCTACACTCATATTAGACTCTATCCAATCTTGTTGTGAAGAAGATGCCAACTCTAAATTCCCAACCTCAACACTATATCCATCATTGGAGACTTTATTATCTTTTGAACTATTTCCATCTAGTTGATTAAAGGAGGCTTTACTAATCTTGCTACCAAGTGGTATACCTAGACTACTCCACTGAATTTTTGCTCCTACTTTCTCTTTGAGGGCAGCAACTTTTAATATATGTCCAATCTCCAATTTTTTGGTTGCACTACAGGCATTATTACCATTGTTGACAAAATCTAAAGTGGTAAACTCTGTTGGGGTATGCCAAGCATCAATAGTCGCATATTTCGTATTGATAACCCCACTCTGTAGATCACCTCGACAATCAATTCCCAAGTTTTTGAAGGCAACATCAAACATCGCTTTACCAGCCAAATCAATCTTCCCATCAATTTTGGTAAACTCATCTACTCTGTTTTGAATAACCCTAAATTTAAATTGATTAAAAGTTGTATCATAACCATATATTGGGATAAGATCATACACTCTTTTAATATCATTAAACAATCCAGTCACCCCAGCTGGACGAATATAATATTTACTATATTTGTGTGTTTCAAATGAAAATTTTTCACCACCTAAGTAGACATTCATCCCTTTATTCTCTAAACTTCCATCTGGTTCATTCTCTAGGTTTCCGATATTGATTCCTGCAAAGAGATGTCCTCCTTGTTGGGTGACCTGCTCCTCTACTTTATGATAGGAGGCATTTCCATCATGCTCTTCTATTGTTCCAAGAAGATAAGAGGCAATCTCTTGAGGTGAATTGGTTGGCAATTCAAATCCAGGAATATAAACTTTAGCACCTTGATCATTGAGACGTTTAAAGACTGCCTTTGAGTGATTATTTCCCCATGAGATAGGACCAATTGGAGAATTAGGATCAGAGACAAGCAATGATGCTCCATCAGGATAGAGATGGGTTTGGGTAATATGGGTCAAATTTATATCTTGAGTATTAATCTTATCAGCACACCCCGTAAACTTACAATTTCCATCATAAGTCAAGGAGACTTTTTGATCTTTTTTTATAGAAGGAGTTTTAAGTAAACTATCTTTTACTCTTAGCGAAAACTTTCCTCTTTTGATAGTCATCTTAGGATAACTAGAGAGAAAAGATGTCTCATCAAAGACAATACTGCTTGTGGTCTCTATTCCAGTGGGTCGCATCCAAATATCAGTGGGATTACTCTCTGGATATTTGAAACGTTCTGTATTATTTTTGAAACGATTGGCATCTTTAAAAACATATTTTGGTATAGCATTATGAAATTTCAATCCCAAATTATCAAGTGTATAATCAGTTAATCTAAAATAGAGAGGAAGATTTTTTCCATGAAGATAATGATCATAGAGATGACCTGAAAAAGAGGTTGGCAACTTTTCATCTTTTGAGACTTTGGCACTTGCAGGAAGTGGCAAAGAGAGAATACTGCTTCCTCTAGGAGAGATTCGCTCTCCTGAAAGTTCCGCATGAATACCATGTTCAAGAGGTAATTTCAGTTTAATGCTCTGTAGTGTAATTTCATTACTCTCTACACGGTTGTCTTTAACCTCAATAGTAATATTGTAATCTCCAATAGTACGATAGATAGGATGAGCCAAACTACCATAATACCCTGATTTTAAAGAGACATAATATTGATCTCCATGTTCAGTATTGGCTGTTTGGTAGCTCAATTTAACACAGACATTATGATAACTTACAGGTGTATCCCCTCGATAGATCCCCTCAATATCCATCTTGGCATCAAACGTATTTAGATTAAGAGGATAATTAGAGGGATTGCTACATGCACCTTTATAGGTAGCTTGTTTTATGGTTGTATTGGGACTCATCCCCAAAGAGAGTCCTGCCAAAACGGGCATAGAGGTCACACTTTTCTCTTCTGTCCCTAAAGTTGCATAGAAAGAGATATTTTGATGTTCTCTCAAGAATACCCGTAGATTATCTGTAACGGATACATCACTAAGTCTTAAACTTCGAAAATTGGTACCGCTGGTCTGCTTGGTATAAAACAGAAGCCTATCACTACCCGATTTTGCATAAAGCTTAATAGTACCTGAGCCTTTTATACTTATTGTAAAACGCAATAGTGTACGGTTGCTTGAAGGGGGAATAAACATCACTGTTGGTGTGTGATTTTGATTGTTATAATTAAACTGATCTTCATCTATTTTGGTTCCCCAAAACTTAAACTCTGTAATCTCATTTGATCTTATAATCCCTCCACCAAGACCACCATCAACAACACCTATATCACCTCCTGAACCGACTAATCCAAGACCCCCTCTTGCCCATTCAGCCAATGCAGGTTCTCCTACTTCACCCAAAGATAAATGTTGAATCGCTCTTCTCCAAGTAGCACCCCTATCTGCTTTTTTAATTTTTTTATAATCTTCTTCAAAACCTCCATCTACCTTCCCATTGTCTCTAAAATCATCATAAAAGCGTTGAGAGTACCGAGCAGAAAATTTTCTTATCTGTTTACTTTTAGCTACTGAAGAGGCATTCTCATTAGCAATTTTTAAAAATGTAGCAGAGAAGAGCAGGAGATTTTTATTATCCTCTTTTAGAGTACCTTTCATATCATAAATATCTAGCTGACTTGCTTTGATATTTTCATTGAGTCCTACTACTTTTTTTAACTCATTTTTTGCTTGTTTAAGAGCATCTTCATAAAGCATACCTTTAGACATCAATTCAGAGACTCTTACATATTGCAAAGAGGTAAATAGATTTATATTGATATGCTCTAAAGTCTCTTGTATATTTACTAGAGCATAAAGTTCAATCTCCTCTGAACTCTTTTCTCCTAAATACTCATCAAAAAAGAAGCCTTTTGCTGATAATAGATAAAGCCCTTTTTGCTCAAATTCAAGTTGATAAGCTCCTTTATCCTGAATTATCACGGTACTAACTTTTTCTGCCTTGTTACCATGAGAATCGACTTTATAAAGTGTTACTTGACCATCTAATAACTCTCCTTTTTGTGCAAATCCTTCTATCTTATAGGATTTCAAATCACTTGTATTTATATCATTTTCAGTTATCTGATTATCATATGAAATACTGGTATTATCCTCTTCTACTTTAGGGGAGTGTTTTGTACTACTACTTCCACAGGCAGAGAGAAAAAGCATTATCCAAACACTAACTATAATATGTAAATAGTGTTTCATTACTTTGTCTCCTTTTTTGGTTATTTTCTACACATCAATATTATATAATAAAAATGTCCAAAAAAGATCACTTTTCACTAAAATAGAACAAAAAAAATCAAATACACACCGAAATTAATGCAATATAACATTTTCTAAAAAACTTATAAAAGATAAAAATAGTTTAATACCTTAAAAGAGATAAAGAGTTTATCTAGGTCTGATTATTTTGATAAAACAGACCTAAAATCCAAGAGCCTCCCACTTCATTATCTTATATTGAGATTATAATAGCTTTATTTGGTTATCGTTTCTCCATTGGGGAGGAGGAGACCACACTCTTCTTTTTCAAAAGTACAAGAAGATGCTCTATCTCTTGATCATAATCTCCTCCGATTTTTTTTAGCTCACTGTAGAGCAGAAGAGCTTTTTCTAATCGCTCCTTGGCTCCTTCTGGACTAATATCCAAAAAGAAATAACCATAATTTTTTAGAATTTTGGCTTGTTCTGCTTTGCTTTTGTGGTTATGCAACATCAACTTATAAGCTTTATTGGCATCTATGTATCTCTTTTGTTGAAGAAGCAGTGCGATATATGATGTCCTACTCTCTATAGAGCTATGGAGCTTTAATGCCTTCTCATAGGCTTTTAATGCCCTATCCACTCTCCCTGTGATGGTATAGAGATATCCTCTATAGACATAACTCTTAGCAGCAACCTCTTTATAGTCAAAATAGTCTCTCTTTTTTACTGCTTCTGCATACTTTAGTGCGGTTGTTATTAGGCTATTTGCCTCTTTTGGGTTTTGATCTTTTTTATCCATGATAGCAACCATTGCCAAACCATTTAGTGCATTAGCAATGTTTATATTGTATTGATGGGAATGAAGTTTGTTGAGTGCCTTGTAGGATTCAACCAAATAGCTATACTCCTTTTTGGCACGATCAAATGCCCCTCTATTGGCATCATACTTTGCTCTACTAGCTCTAACCAAAAGATGAAGAGGGATAGAGTGCTTACTCTCTTTGATTTTCAATAACTCATATGCCTCTAAGGCTTTGGTATAGTAGATCTCTGCTTTTTCAAACCTCTTCATCTCTCCTTCGATCTCAGCCATAGAGAGTAGTGAGAGTGTGAAGTAGTATTGATAGGTTTTAGAATCTTTTTGGGATAACTCTTGCATAAGTGTTAACCCTTTAGTATAAAGCTCTTGCGAACGCCTCTTTTGGTTTATTTTTTTATAGCTATTGGCTAAACTATTTAAGGTTTTATAATAACTAAGAACCCTCTCTTTTTTATCCCTATCTAATAGCTTTTGATAAAGCAAAAGTGCCTCCTCCCTAGGCTTAAGAGAGGGGATTGTAAGCCCCAAATCATTCTCATAAAAATTTGCCAATAGATTAAGAGACCATGCCAAATCTACTTGGTATTTTTGGGGATTTGTCTCTGATAGTTTTCGATATTTTTCTACTAATTTAAGATAGATTGCTTTTGCCTCTTCTAACTCTTTTGGAATCTCTTTGGTCTGATTACTCTCCCACTCTGCCATTTTTGAGAGACTCCATGCCATCTTTGCCGCATGTTTTTCAAAATTTTGATCTGACAACATCCTCTCAAGAGATAATGCACGTTTATGGTTCTCTTGGGCTTTTGTATGCTCACCTATTTTATCATAAAGCGTTGCTTGATTACTCAATGTAGTAACCTTATCCTCTCTGCTAATATCCCTCTTCTTAAGTGCCTTTTGATAACAAGCCATCGCCGATTCAAAATTATTCTCCTTGACAAACTCCATTGCATAGGCGTTCAACTCCTCTGCTGTTGCATCAAAATCTTGGCTCTGATTACTATCTTTAAGTACAAACTCAAATCCCCCTTTGCCTTTGAAGTTTTTGACCAACTCTTCAGAGCTATATTTTGCCTTTTCAGACTCAGGTACCATATCAGAGATAACTGCGGTTGTTACTCCCATCATCTTAGTAACCATCTCCATCTCTTTGCTCTTGCTCTTCTTGAAAACCTCTTGCATTACCTTTAGTTTCTCTATATCAATTTCAATCTTTTGGGTAATAATATCTCCATCTTTTGATGCAGTCTCTCTGCTGTTTTGTCTCTCTTCTATCTCTAAATTTATCTTATAGTTTTCATAAAAAGAGAGTCCAACTTTCAAAAAAATTGCCAAAATAGCAATCAAGCCCAAAACCACAAAAATCTTTTTGCTACTCTTTTTCTCTTTGACTTTGGTCAAAAAGATAACTTGATCTCTAGCGGATATATCTTTAAGCAATCGCCTACCCTGCTCTAAGATCTCTTGATCTTCATGGCTCAAAACCACAATGGTCTTTGTTGTTCCTATCTTAGCAGAGAAATGAAAGCCAAAGAGCTCATGTCTCTCCAGAACCTTCATCATATCCCAAACATACTGATTTATTTTGACGGTTATACCATGTAAGTCAGAGCCATACTCTTTTCCTCCACCTACATTAACATCTGTTGCCTCATAAGTATTTTTAGCTTTTTTCAAAGTTGATATTCCTTTACACTCTATAAAATATTAAATTTTTATTATTATATCAAATTACTTATATTATAGAAGATATTTATTAGTGTAGTTTGTTGCGAATATTATACTTTCTCCAATAGATATCCACTGCCTCTTTTAGCTCCGCTTCTGTTAGGGTTGTAGGCTCCTTGACATCAAAACGATCCAAAAATAGATCAGACATCACGGAAAACTCTTTATCAGGTTTTCTCAAAAATGCTTTAAGTGACTCTTTTAGGGTAAGTTCGCCACTGTAAACTTTGAGATAGGACATAAACATACGCTCAAGGGAGGAGGGAAGATACTCATGGCAAGGGATACAATTTCTGGTATAGATATTATCCTCTTTGGCGATAACCGTTTGATTAAATAAAAGCAGAAGTATAAAGATAGATATATACTTATTCATTAGGCGCTTCCTTTGGAAAAATAATTTTAATGGTAGTACCTTGATGTAAAATAGAGTTGACCCTAACATCAAAGTTATACTCATTCAAGATACTTTTGACTATATTTAGACCAATACCAAATCCCCCTTCTGAACTGTTAAATCTACTATAACGATCAAAAATTGCAGCTACCTTATCCTTCTCAATACCAATTCCTGTATCTGCAACCAAGAAGTACTCCTCTTTTAAAATAATTTTGATTTTTCCTGCACGTTTATTATATTTAATTGCATTGGAGATAAGATTATCTACCACACGAGCAATTTTGGCTGAATCTATTAAGATCTTCCGCTCTTGTAAATCTAAAGCAATCTCAATTTTTTTAGAGTCTGCTAAGAGCGAAAAATACTCCACCCGTGCAGCAATTAACTCTCTTAGATCAATCCACTCATCACGCGAAGGGGTTTGGTGTCCTAATACTAGATAAGTTAGATCCTGATAGAGATGAGAGACTGTTTTGGCTGCAACATTAATACGTCTTAGCTTTTTGATATTTTTTTGTGCCATAATTTCAGTATCCATCATCTCTATATTGGCTAAGATGGCAGAGATAGGGGTATTGAGTTCATGGGTAGTATCTTTGATAAAGTTATCCAATAGCTCAATAGAGTTTCGCATAGGTCGTAAGAATATTTTGACAAAGAAGATCCCAAAAATTCCCAAAATAATCAATGCCACTGTTCCTATTGCTATGATTTGAATAATGGTTTCATGATGCCAAGCACGATCCTCATCCACCTCAATAAAGAGATATTTCGCCCCAAGATAGTAATCATCAAGATATTTGACAAAATGAATCTTATCCCCTACCCGATAGATCTCTTTGTCAAAGTCTATGTTGTTATTTTTCAAAGTTGAGAAGATAAAAACCCGTTCGATATCATAGATAGCACTCTGAAAACGCTCATCACGAGGGTATTGACTTTTGGCGGGGAAGTAGTGGTGCAGGATTTTAAGATTTTTAACCTGTTCATTGGCATACTGTGAGAGCTTGGTTCTCATATTTGAGAACATCAACTCCTCTTGACTTTGGTAATAAAAGATACTTAACAGTGAAACCAACACGATAACTAAGAAGATATAGAGACTAAGAAAACGCCAGAGTGATTGCTTCTCGTTATTGTGATGTAAACTTATATCCCTGTTTTTTGATGCTAACAATTCTATCCTTACCTATAATCTTACGAATATTTTTGATATAAGTACGCAGTGCTGTATCACTAGGTTCCTCATCAAAGTCCCATAGCTCTTTATAGATACGATCATGTGAAATTACTTCATTAGGGTGTTTCATAAAGAGCTTAAAGAGAGAGGACTCTTTGTTTCCCAATGTCTGTGCCACACCATCTACTAGCAGTTCATTGGATTTGGTATTGTATTGGATATTCTCACTAAGCGTAATCATCTCTGTTATCTCATGAAAAAAGCCTCTTCGTAACAGTGTCTCTACCCGAATTAGTAGCTCTTTGAGTGCAAATGGTTTTCGAATATAGTCATCACAACCACTCTGAAAACCTTTTTCCAAATCATCAACCCCATCTAAGGAGGTAATAAAGATAGTTGGAGAGAGCACCCCATTTTCTCTTGCCTCTTTGAGTAGCGTAAAGCCATCTACGCCAGGGGTATTGACATCAAGCAAAAGCAGATCATATTTACTCTCATAGAGGCGATCTTGTGCCTCATATCCATCATAGGTGCTATCAATAGTATACCCTTCATCCTCCAAAAAGTCAGTAATGGTTTCATTAAGATTGGCATCATCCTCTAGTAATAGTATTCTTGCTTTAGCCATAAGACTCTCCTATTCTGTACTATACAAACTGTTTAACCCAGTTAATGAGCCGTTGTGTACTCATAGCACCTGAGAGACGATCTACCTCTTGTGTCCCATTAAAGACAATCAATGTTGGAATACTCCGAATACCATAGAGTGCACCTAGCTCTTGTTGCTCTTCTGTATTCACCTTCAAAAATTGAGCCTGTAGAGGCATTGCCAATGCTGCCTCTTTGTATGCGGGTGCCATCTGCACACAAGGTCCACACCATGGTGCCCAGAAATCAACAACCACAGGAATCTCACTATTGACAAGAATATGCAAAAGCTCCTCTTTGTTCACCTCAATAGGGGCTGAATCCAATAGGGATGCTTTACAGTGACCACAATTTGCTTTGGCATAACTCTCTTTTTTGGGTATCTTATTAACCTTCCCACAATGAGGACAGACAACTTTTACACTCATACTTCTATTTCCTTTTATTAGAACTTGTGCTATTATAACTCAGAACTATTAACAACTCATCAATAAATGAGAATAATTTTGATATTTTATTAATTTATTAACAAAAGTGAGCCTATTCATTATGAAATTCTTCAAACCACTACGCTATCTACTCTTAAGTATTCTTCTCTTAGCTCTACTCTACTTTCTTACTGCAAATATTTTGAGCCAATTCCCAAAACAGTTTCCTATTCCCAAAAAACCAACAGAGCATATCTATATTTATTACGATGAGATGCACACGGATATTATTATCGATCTTCATTGTGCCAACTACCCTTGGGAGAAACTCCTTCCTGAGATTATACAAGAGCCTTATCGAGGCTATCTTGGATTTGGATGGGGAGATAAGAGAACCTATCTAACCACTCCCACTTGGGACAAACTCCAACCTATAGTCGCACTCAAAGCACTCTTTGTCAATACCGACTCACTCATACATATCAATTACTATCGAGAGATTAAAAGAGTAGACAATTTAATGATGATTAAAGTTACCAAAAAACAGCATCAAGAGATTGAGAAATTGATTTTAAAAAGTTTTGGAGCAAAACCCCTATTGGTAGCACAAGGGTATAGAAGAGAGGATGCTTTTTATGCTTCGATCTATCACTATAATCTCTTTAGAACCTGCAATACATGGACAGGTGATATTCTAAGAGAGTCCAAT